>LXTG01000073.1 GCA_001643535.1 candidate division NC10 bacterium SPGG6
TACGCGAGGGTCACGGGGACCTGCATTTAGAGAATCTCGCTTACTGGGGCAACCGGATCGTCCCGTTTGATGCCCTTGAGTTCGATTCGCGTCTGCGGTGGATCGATGTCATGGACGAGGCCGGCTCGCGGGCCCGCCTGAAATCCTTGATGCTGCCCGCAGACATCCGCGAGATGGAGAACGAGGCGGAGCGCCTCCGGCAGCAGAAAGAAGATGCGATCAGGACGCAGGCCTTTGAGGTTGCTGCCCGGATGAGAGATTCCGAACGAAAACTTCGAGCAGAACTTGAAGAAAGAAGGAATAAGTGGAAAGAAAATAGGTCGAAAGAGAAGATCATCGTAACCGATGAAGATATCGCTTACATCGTGTCCAAGTGGACAGGCATTCCCCTCTACCAGATCGAAGAGGCAGAATCCCAAAAGCTCCTCCGGATGGAGGAGGAGCTCGGCAAGCGCGTGGTAGGACAGGAAGAGGCCATCCGGGCAGTGACACGGGCCATTCGGCGTTCCCGGTCCGGTCTCAAGAATCCCGGCAGGCCCGTGGGTTCCTTCATTTTCCTGGGTCCGACAGGCGTTGGCAAGACGGAACTCGCAAAGGCCTTGGCGGAGTTCTTATTCGGGAGCGAGGATGCCATCGTCCGCGTCGACATGTCGGAGTACATGGAGCGCTTCTCCATTTCACGCCTCATCGGGGCGCCTCCGGGCTACATTGGCTATGACGATAGCGGCCAGCTCACCGAGAAGGTGCGGCGCCGGCCCTTCTCGGTGGTCCTTTTGGACGAGATCGAGAAAGCGCACCCTGAGGTCTTCAATCTCCTCCTTCAGATCTTTGAGGATGGCCATCTGACCGACAGCTACGGGCGAAAGGTGGACTTTAAGAATACGATCTTGATCATGACCAGCAATGTCGGGGCACGGCAGATCAGCGTGCATGCCCCCATGGGTTTTCGTAAGGGCGGTGAGGAGCAGACCTACGAAAAAATGAAGGAAACAGTCCTGGGAGAGCTGAAAAAGACCTTTAATCCCGAGTTTATGAATCGGATTGATGAGGTCATGGTCTTTCACAATCTCACGAAGGAGCACTTGCGACACATCGTCGACCTGATGCTCCAGCGACTCCAGTCGCAGCTCGACGAAAAGCGGATCACCCTGATGGTTGCCGATGATGCCAAAGAGTTCATTATTGACAAAGGGTATGATCCCCAGTTTGGGGCGAGACCTCTGCGCCGCGCCATTCAGCGCTATGTAGAGGACCTCTTGGCGGAAGAGATGCTCCAGGGAAAAATCACAGAGGGGAGCACCGTTCGCGTGAAAGCCGGGGGTGACCAGCTTGAGACCGAGGAAGTGGAAGTGGTGACCAATCTTCATGACACCACTGCCACCTCGGGCGAGACACTTCCTATCGGTCAAACCAGCTGAATTGAGTGAGTTCCCGTCATAAGGGCCCGAGAGGGTCCTTTTGTGTTTACTTTCCCCTTCTCAAATGATATAAGTCTCCCGCTGTTTCCCTACATAACACCGTTTTGAAACGGAGGGTCCATTTCCATCTTTCAGGAAAGGTTGCCGATAGGTGGAGCGAACCCTGCGGACCATCCTCGTTTGTATTTCCGCCTTCCTCTTTGTCGTGAAGTGTCCCGCCGCTCTATGGGGTCAGCAGGCACCCGTTATCAAAGAGATCAATATCCAGGGAAACCGGAAAATCGAGTCGGATGCCATCCGACAGCGCATCCAAACCCGCGTCGGTGATCCGTTTTCGCCCGAGAAGATACGCGAAGAAGTAGAGCGCATTTTCAAGATGGGCTTCTTCGATGATGTCATGGTCGAGGCAGAGGAATTAGAAGGGGGGTTACGGCTGATCTACGTGGTCAAGGAGAAACCCAGTATCCGCTCCATTCGGATTGATGGTGCGGAAGAGATCGAGGAGGAAGAGATTCGGGACCGCATTGACATTGCAGTAGGGACGGTTTTCGAGCCGCAGGCGGTCGGTCGGAATGCCGAAAGGATCCGGGCGTTATATGAAGAGGAGGGATTTTACACAGCCCAGGTGGTGGGGAGATCCGAAAAGGTCTCCGACCAGGAGATGGACGTCGTTTTCGAGGTCCAAGAGGGGGATGAATTTTTCGTTAGAGACATCAACTTGGTGGGGAACAAGGGGCTCACGGCAAGAAAGATTCGAGGGGTGATGGCCAGCAAGGAGCGATTTTTCATTGCGTTTCTTCGTCCTGGAGTCCTCAAGCGATCGGACCTCGAGCAAGACGTCGAGCGGATCAAGACTCTGTATCTCGATCATGGGTACCTCCAGGTCAAGGTGGCCGAACCGGAGATTAAAATCGATAAGAAGGCGAGCCGTCTGGACATCCTCATCCGGATCGACGAGGGCCCGCGGTTCCGCTTGGGCACGGTCGAGGTCGTAGGGAGCAAGACCTTCACCTCGGATGAACTCGTGGCCGAACTTAAACTTCCAAAGGAGGAGTTCTTCAGTCGAGATACTCTTCGAAAGGATCTGGTGACCTTGACGGAAAAATATTCCGAGTTGGGATACATCTTTGCTGACGTCGTGCCGGTGACTCGCGTGCGGGAAGGCGAGACGATTGTCGATGTATCCCTGGAGATTACCGAGGGGCTTAAAGCCTTTGTGGAGCGTATCGAAATCCGGGGGAATACGAAGACGCGGGACAAGGTGATTCGAAGACGACTGGAGTTGGCCGAGGGGGATGTTTACAATGGCACGCTCCTCCGGGAAGCGCGGGCGGTACTGGGCCGCCTCGGATATTTCGAAGCGGTCGATATCAAGACAGGTCGAGGGTCCGCTCCCGATCAGCTCCTGCTGTTTATCGATGTGAAGGAGAAACCCACCGGACGGGTGGGCCTCGGTGGGGGTTTCAGCACCTCCGGTGGGGCTATCGCGACTGTCTTTTTGAGCGAGGATAACATCTTTGGGCTCGGTAAGCGGATCAGTATTAGTGGGACCTTTGGCACCGTCACCAGTGTGTTTAGCCTTCGGTACGATGATCCCTTCTTTCTGGACTCCGAGTATTCCTTTACCTTGGGTGTTTTCAACCGGATATCTACATTCAGCGATTTTGATGAAGAGCGGCGCGGCTTCGAGATCGGGTTTGGCCGACGATTTTTCAAGTTCAATTCCGTCAGTCTGACTTACCTGTATGAGGAGGTCGACATCTCCGACGTGAGCGAGTTCGCCTCGAGTGCCATTCAAGAGGAAGCGGGAGAGTCGGCGACGAGCTCTGCCAACCTTGCGCTGAGTCGAGACACTCGCGATGACCCCAGCAAGCCCACGAAGGGGTATCGCGTCGGACTCAATAATGAGCTGGCGGGCGGCCCCCTAGGGGGGGATAATGAGTTTTACAAGATCGTTTTGGATGCTCGCTATCATTATCCCCTGCTCGAAGATGCGGAAGTGTTATGGATGATCCGGGCGCGTGGGGGTTTCGTTGAGGCCTATGGGGATAGCGATCGGGTTCCCCTCCAGGAGAGATTCTTCCTCGGGGGGCCCAACTCTTTCCGCGGCACTAACTTCCGGAAACTGAGTCCCGTAGATCCGGCGACCGGTGACCGGATTGGGGGTAATAAGTTTGCCCTCGTAACCACGGAGGTGGGGATCCCTATCCTCAAGGAGTTTATCGATCTCCGGGGGGCCCTCTTCGTTGATGCCGCGAACAACGTTGCCGAGGGGGACGACTTCGATTTCGACGATATGGAATATGCTTTTGGGGTTGGCGTGGGCCTGGTGACGCCCTTTGGCCCGGTCCGGGTCGATTTTGCATTCAACCCCGATCCGCGCGCGGACGACGAAGATTTCCTCTTCCATTTCAATATTGGACGGAGCTTCTAACACCCACTAGGGAGGCGACGGACTGTTATGACGCGACGGTTTGCGAAAAGACTGGCACTGTTGGTTCTGGCGACCGTGTTCGTCGGAGCCGATGTGACCTCGTTGGGGGCCCAAACGGGCAAGATCGGTCTTGTCGACGTACAAAAGGTGTTGGTGGTGTCGAAGAAGGGGCAAGACGTTCTGGAAAAGCTGCAGGTGGAAAAAGAGGCGAAACAGGGTGAGATTGATGCCCAAGAAAAGAAGATCCGCCAGATGGAGAAGGATCTGGAAAAGCAGCGGTCCGTATTGAGTGAAGACGCGAGGAGAGAGAGGGAGCGGGAGATTCGGAAGCGGACGCGAGCGCTGCGTCGGATGGTGGAAGACCTTAATCGCGATTTTACTGAACGGGGGCGAGATCTTCGGGCCCGGTTGGTTCGAGAGATTGCCGAGGTGGTGAGGACCTACGGCAAGAAAAACGGGTATGTCCTCATCATCGAGGTACGGGAGGGCGGGGTGATGTACGGCAGTGAGACTGCCGATCTGACGAAGGCGTTGATCGACGCCTATGATGCCAGCGTGGGTTCGGGGAAAAAATAACTGGATCGCGAAATCATGCGGAACGACACACAGGGTGTCCCGCTTGGGAAACCCTCTTATTTCCTTGAATCTGAGGCCTCTTCGTGGTAAGAAGGCGAAGTTCTCCACGGATTCCTCTCAAGTCTGGGTGTCCCCTGGACATTGCGGAGGATATGAGGTGAGGGGGTAGGGCATTGGGTAATGGCATGATGGACATTCTCGAGATTCAGAAGCACATTCCCCATCGCTATCCTTTTCTCCTGGTGGATCGGATATTGGAGGTGGAGAAGGGCCACCGCATTGTGGGAATCAAGAATGTAAGTGTGAACGAGGTTTTTTTTGGCGGTCATTTCCCGGGGCGTCCTATTATGCCAGGAGTCCTCCTCATCGAGGGAATGGCGCAGGTTGGAGGAGTTCTTTGGAGCGCATCGATCGATCCGCCTCGGGAGGATATGCTCCGGTATTTTTATTTTGCTGCGATCGACAAGGTCAAGTTTCGGCGGCCGGTCTATCCCGGCGACCAGATCCGGTATGAGGTCCAGATCGTGCATCTCAAGAGTCGGCTCTGCAAGATGCGAGGATATGCTTACGTGGATGGCCAACTGGTGGTGGAGGCGGAATTGCTCTCGATGATGGTGGAGCACGACCAATGAGCACGACAGCGAGGAAGAAGGTACGCGGTCGTTCGGCACCGCGTGGTGGGGAATCGGTGCGCTTTCATCCCACGGCGATCGTCGCCCCGTCAGCCAAGGTTGGTGATGGTGTGAGCATTGGCCCCTACTCGGTCATTGGGGAGAATGTGTGCATCGGTGAAGGGACGAGCGTCGGCGCTCATGTGGTCGTCGACGGATGGACAGAAATCGGTCGCCGGTGCCGGATCTTTTCTCATGCCGTCCTTGGCACGGAGCCACAGGATCTCAAATTTCAAGGAGAGAAGAGTTATCTCGTTATTGGTGATCACACGGTGATCCGGGAATTTGCCACCATTAATCGGGGGACCGCGCGAGGGGGCGGAAAGACGGTGATTGGGAGCCGCGTGCTGATCATGGCCTCCACGCATGTGGCCCACGATTGTATCTTGGAGGACGGAGCCATCATGGCGACCGGCGCCGGGTTGGGTGGTCATGTTATCATTGAGGAGCATGCGGTGGTCGGGGGCTTGGTCGGAGTCCATCAGTTTTGTCGCATTGGGAGGTACTCCCTCGTCGGTGGCTGCTCAGCCGTCAGGCAGGATATCATTCCTTTTGGCAAGGCGTCCGGAGATGGTCCGCAGCTTTACGGACTGAATGCCGTGGGTCTCCGACGACACAACTTTCCCAGCGAGACCGTACGTAGCCTGCGCAAGGCCTACCGTCTCCTCTTTCAATCCGGACTCAACACCTCCCAGGCCGTCGCTCGAATCCAAGAGGAGATTTTGGACTGCTTGGAAGTACAGCACCTGGTCCAGTTTATCAAGACCTCGGAACGAGGAGTGGCCCGATGATGAGTCTCTGTGGCGTTGGCGCTCGGTCGCCTGCCTCTCTCCCCGGGGATCTGTTGACTGGCGACGTCGGATAGGGAACTGGGTGATTCATGTCTCGGATCGGGATCATTGCTGGTTCCGGTCCCCTCCCCATATTGGCCGCCCGTGAGGCCAAGGCGTCCGGGCGGACGGTGATAGTCGTTGCGATTCGGGAGGAGGCGGACCCCGCCGTGGAGGCGGTGGCGGATCACCTCCACTGGGTCGGTGTTGGCCAACTGGGCGGTCTCATCCGGGCCTTCAAACGGAATGGGGTGAGCGAGGCAGTCATGGTTGGTAAGGTTCGGATGAGCCATCTCTTCAGCCGCGTCCGTCCCGATGTTCGAGGGGCCATGCTCTACATGCGCCTGAAGGATCGGCGGGGAGATTCCATTATGGAAGCAGTCGCCGAGGATCTCCAGCAAGCGGGGATTTCGCTTCTCGATTGCACTCGTTTCCTCACTCGGGTGCTGGTCGAGCAAGGGGTTCTCACGCGGCGGGCTCCGACGGCGCGGGAGTGGGAGGATATCCGGTTCGGCCAGGAGGTCGCGCGAACCGTGGCACAGTCGAAGATTGGGCAGACGGTGGTGGTAAAGAACGGCACGGTCCTCGCCGTGGAGGCCATTGAGGGGACCGACGCCGCGGTAAGGCGCGGAGCGGAACTCGGGCGGGAAGGGGTGGTCGTTGTGAAGGCCAGTCGGCCCGAGCACGATTTCCGGTTTGATGTGCCGGTGATAGGTCCCACCACCATTGCGGTCCTGCGGGAGGTTCGGGGGACGGCCCTGGCGGTGGAGGCGAAACGGACTTTGCTCCTCGATCGCGAGGAGGCCCTTGCACTCGCGGATGAGGCTGGCATCACCGTGGTGGCCGCCTAGCGTCGAACGGTTCATGGTTCGTGGTTTTTGGTTCATGGTAAAACTGGGACTATGACGCTCTAAACCCGAAACGCTGAACCCTGAACTATCGACCCTGAACCCTGAACTATACACCATGAATCGTCAGTTATGAATCATGAACGGAAGATACGGGTAGGTGTCGTCGGCGTGGGGCATGTGGGTCAACACCACGCCCGGATCTACCGCGAACTTCCTGAGGTCGAGCTCGCCGGCGTTGCCGACAGTGATCCCGCAAGACTCCAGGAGATCCAGGCTTTCCTGGAGGTCCCGGGGTTTCAGGATTACCGGGAGCTTTTTGGCCGGGTGGACGGAGTGAGTGTTGCCGTCCCCACGCATCTGCACGCCTTCATTGCCCGCGAGTGCCTGGAGCACGGCGTCGATGTCCTCGTCGAGAAACCCCTGGCCGAGACCTTAAAAGAGGCGGAAGAGCTGACCGATCTGGCAGCGCGGCAGGGCCGGATTCTGCAGGTGGGCCATGTGGAGCGCTTTAACGCGGCGGTCCGCGCCCTGCACCGAATTATCGAGGCGCCGGGCTTCATTGAGTGTCATCGCCTCAGTCCTTTCCCCCAGCGTGGCACCGACGTGGATGTGATCCTCGATCTGATGATCCACGACATCGACATTATCCTCAGCTTGGTGAAGTCTCCAGTCACTCAAGTAAGTGCTGTGGGGGTGCCGGTCCTCACCGATCGAGTGGATATTGCTAACGCCAGGATCGAATTCGTGTCAGGGTGTGTAGCCAATGTAACCGCGAGCCGGGTGAGTGCCGAGCGTATCCGCAAGATCCGCGTATTCCAGCCGGACACGTACATTTCCCTCGACTACGCGAATCAAGAAATTGCCCTCTACCGTCGACTCCCGGCAGACCCCGCGTCTCACCCGCCCCGGCCTCCTCAGATCGTCAGGGAGGAAGTGGTCGTGGAGAAAGAGGAACCCCTGCGTCTCGAGCTCACGAGTTTCCTCAGCTCCGTTCGGGAGCGCACGCGGCCAGAAGTCTCTGGGGAGGAGGCGGTGGAGGCCCTCCGGGTCGCTTCCCAGATCCTAGCCCAGATGTAAATGCATGTCCGATGTCCAAAGTCGGATGTCCGACGTCGTAAGAACCGTCAGAGAAGTCCAGCCCCCCTTGACTTCGGACATCGGACAATGGGCCTCGGACGATGAATAAGAAGATTTTCATTGTAGCCGGGGAGGCTTCCGGCGACCTCCATGGCGCCGATCTGACGCGGGCTCTCCTCACCCTCGACCCGGAGGTGAT
>LXTG01000119.1 GCA_001643535.1 candidate division NC10 bacterium SPGG6
GGATCAAGATCAGCCGTTCCGCGGCCACGTAACCACGGCGTTCCTCAGCGCCCTTTTCCGTCTTCCAGCGGGCTATGGTTGCTCGCCTAGCTGCAATCAATTCCTCCGCTAGCCTCGAGAGGTTTTCAGCCTCCTCCAGAGGAAGCAGGCCAATGCCCAGGAGGAGATCATGCAATTCATCGCCATCGCGAATATCCGGCCAGGCCTGCGTCCGCACCTCCTCAATAGCCTCCGGACTGAGGGCACCAAGTCCCTGAGCAAGATCCGGGTCGGTTCTCCTCAATGCTACCGCCCGGGCACGCCGCTCCTCGAGAGGGGCGTCGTCAAGGAACGCAAAGGGGTTTGCATTGAGAATCTCGTGCGCCATCGGTGACGGCGTGGACGTATCCACCGCCACAGTGGATATTTGGCCTTGTTTGATTTTTTCCAATATCTCACGCAGCCCGTCGATATCCATAGCCTCCCGCAGACAGTTTTGAATGGTCTCGTTGACCAGCGGGTGGTCTGGTGGGTTCACCGGGCCCGAGCGATTATCCTGGCACATGACCTGCTCCGGAAAAACTGCCGCCAGCAGGTCTTCGGCACGCATCCGCTGGATTGCCATAGGCACCTTCCTGCCGCCGCTATGACGCTGTATCGCAAGCGCTCGAGTAGCATTCCAGCGCCAGCGGCTGGTAAAGAGTGGTGAGGCGAGCGCGGCCTGGACGAGGATGGCCTGTGTCTGGCGAACGTACGCGACCATCTGTTCTGCTGCGGTTTCGGGGATGCCGGTCTCACCGACCAGCCAGCCGATAGCAGCGGGAACATTATTGACACGTTCTGCGAGATGTCGCCGTATGTCGGAGACCGCATTTGAGAGTTCCGTCGTGCGCGCTGATGCCTCCCCTAGCCAGAACGGTACCGTTGGAGGAGCCCCATGCGCGTCCTCGACCCAGACCTTGCCTGCTGAAACACGCCTGATTCGCCACGACTTGTTTCCCAATAGGAAGATGTCACCGGCAAGGCTCTCAATGGCAAAGTCTTCGTTGACTTTGCCGACAAAGATCTCCTGGGGGGCCTCAATCACGTCGTAGTCGGCCGTATCTGGAATGGCGCCCCCGTTGGTAATCGCGGTGAGGCGAGCCCCTCTGCGGGCGCGCAGACGGCCGTGGACAAGGTCACGGTGCAGGTATACGTCCCTGCGTCCCCTGCGGCGGGCCACACCTTCACAGAGCATTTTGAGGACCTCTTCGAATTCCTCCCTGCTGAGATTGCGATATGGATAGGCCTTACGAACCAGATGCCAGAGATCCTCCTCGCCTATGCCGGGCTCCTGTGAGCCCTCTTCAATTAAGGGGAGGCTCCTTTGGGGGCTCGGTAGCGGCATGGCGCCGGCCACGGTCGCGACCATCTGTTGGGCCAAGATGTCGAGCGGCTTTTCAGGTAGGGTGATTCGATCCAATTCACCGGAGCGCACGGCCCGGATGGCAGCCACGCACTGGACGAGGTCGTCGCGCGTTAACGGATAGAGGATCCCCTTAGGAATGGCGCCTAACCAGTGTCCTGATCGACCGACACGCTGGAGSARTGTYGWCAGGGAGCGTGGTGCCCCAATATGGCAGACCAGGTCCACATGCCCGATGTCGATCCCAAGTTCTAGAGAGGCTGTGGCCACCACTACAGGTATCTCTGCCGACTTCAACTTCTGCTCCGCATCGAGACGCGTACTGCGCGACAGGCTGCCGTGATGCGCGGCAACTTTTCCCTCCCCCATCCGCACCGTCAGTTGATGGGAGACGCGTTCCACCAGCCGTCGTGTATTCACAAAGATCAATGTCGTTCTGTGCGCCTGGACCTGTGCGGCAATGCGGTCGTAAATCTCGCCCCAGAGATCGAGGCTAGCAATTGGTCCCAATTCCTGCCCAGTCATCTCTACGGATAGATCAAGATCGCGCTTATGCCCCATATTTACGACGGCGCAATTCGGAGTGCCGTCGGAACGAACCCGATCCGTCCCCACCATCAGACGAGCAATCTCCTCGATCGGTTTCTGGGTTGCGCTCAGACCGATGCGCTGGAGCCGGTGTCCTGCGAGGGCGTCCAGGCGCTCGAGGGAGAGAGCAAGGTGCACCCCACGCTTATCACCGGCCACCGCGTGGATTTCGTCTACGATCACCGTCTCGGCGTTCTTCAGGATCTGGCGACTTCGTGCTGCGGTGAGCAGGATATAAAGCGACTCCGGAGTGGTGATAAGGATATGGGGTGGGCGCCGGACCATCAGCCGACGCTCCCGGGCCGGGGTGTCTCCCGAGCGCACAGCCACACGAATCTCGGGGAGTCCGAGCCCTTCGGCCCGAGCCAGCTGCATGATTGCCTCCAACGGTTCCTGGAGGTTCTTTTCAATGTCGTTTCCAAGGGCCTTCAGAGGGGAGATATAAATGACGCTGGTTTTGTCCCTAAGGAGGCCCGATTCAGCCCGCTTGACGAGCCGGTCGATGGACCACAGAAACGCCGCAAGGGTTTTTCCTGATCCGGTAGGTGCCGCGATGAGCGTGTCGATTCCCTCAGAGATGTGCTTCCAACCAGCTTCCTGTGGGGCGGTCGGGTGGGCGAAGCGCTGGGAGAACCATCTCGATACCAGGGGATGAAATAGATTCTGTATGGAATCACTCATAATTCGAATTCTGGCGGCATTATAGTGCTTTCAGTATTGATAACTCCAGCCGACCTGACTTTTGTCGCTATAGGTGTCCTGCTTCCTTGAAACTAAAGGGCGCGCCATCGCCGATGATCAGATGGTCGAGAAACCGGACATCTACGGTTGCAGCGGCTGCCTTCAGCGCGTGGGTTATCTCCCGGTCTTGGGAAGACGGGGTGGGATCGCCGCTTGGATGGTTGTGCGCAAGGATGAAGCCCATGGCCTTATGAGCCAGTACCCTTTCAATGACCTTCCGGACGTACACGGCCGACCGGTCAACAGTCCCGCGTTGGTGGCACTCCGTGGCCGTGACCGCATTCTTGGCGTTCACAAAGGCCACGTGGACCTCTTCTTCCGGTCGTCCTTTAAGCTTTGCCTGGAAATAGGCGGCCGCCTCGTCGGTTGACCTCAGTGTGATCCTCGCTTTGGGAGCTTCTGTGAGGAAGCGTGTGGTGAAAGGTCGAATCAAAGAAATCAGGGTTGCAGCTTGCGCCCCGATGCCGGCGATCTCTTCCAAGCTGGCTGGTTCGACCTCAAAAACCCGAGCAAGCGAGCCGAATCGCTCAAGGAGTTTTTTGGCGAGCAGCTTCGTGTCGCGGCGGGGAATAGCAAATGTAAGCAGGAGTTCCAGCAGCTCATAATCCTGTAAAGCTGAATCACCATTCAGCCGATAGCGGGCCCTCAGTCTGCCGCGGTGTCCCTCCCTGTAGTCTTTTACCTCTTTTCCGTGACTCACCGTCACTCCTGACCTGCCACCCGGTCCCGATTGCTACCTTCACCCTGGTCGGCTAGGCCCTTGTCTTGCGAGGGACCTGAGCCTCTTCTTGTTAATTTCATTAACTCCTGGAATTTCTCTAACGATAAGTCCGCGTCTCGAATGTCTTCTCTGATCAACGACGGGTATGCCTCAAGGATCTCCTCTTCGGTGGAGTCGAAGGCCAAGTTGTCGACGATCAAGGATACCCAGATTCGCGTTCCCTTGATGCACGGCTTACCGTGGCAGATGTTAGGATCTATGGAGATACGCTCTCGCCAATCCTCCACGTTACAACTCCCCTCTCTGGCAGTTAGCATACTACGGCACCCCTCCAAAATCATCATCCTTAGATTGACTCCCACGGATGGGCTGGCCTATGCTTAG
>LXTG01000072.1 GCA_001643535.1 candidate division NC10 bacterium SPGG6
GAACGGTTCTTGTTCCTTCCCCGGGTGCATACTTATGACGCCGTCTGGGTCGTCCGGAAAATGTTGGATCCCTTTTCTGCCGGCATCCTCCGGCGAAACTCACTCCCAGTGGTTTTCGACTTTGATGACGCCATTATGGTGCGGTCTCGGGAGCAAAGAGGCAGTTTCCGAAGCCGTTCCCGGGAGTGGAAGTTTTCCCGAACCTTAAGGGCGGTCGATGCCGTGATGGCTGGGAGCCGCTACCTGGCCGATCTCGCTCGGGCGATCAACCCCCGGGTTCATGTGGTGCCTACCGGGGTTGATGTGCGTTCCTATTCCGTGAAGAACCACGACGAGGCGTCAGAAAGTCCGGTCCGGCTCGTCTGGATCGGGAGTGACACCACGTTGCGGTTCCTGCTGAGTCAACACGCATTGTTCCGACGGATCACGCAAATCTGGCCAGAAGTCCGTTTGCGCATCATCTGTAACCGCTTTCCGGAATGGGAGGATGTTCCCCTCGAGAAGATCGTCTGGTCACCCGGAATCGAAAGGCGGGCCTTGGTGGAGTCGGATATTGGGATCTCCCCGATGCCGGACACGCCGTTCACTCGGGGCAAGTGCGGATTGAAACTGATTCAATTCATGGCCACGGGGTTGCCGGTCGTCACCACGCCGGTGGGGTCCCACACGGAAATTGTGGAAGACGAAATCAACGGGTTTCTGGCCGAGGGGGAAGAGGATTGGCTAAAAGCGATCGGCCGGCTCGTGGAGGACCGGGCCTTACGCAAAAGGCTTGGCCTTGCGGGAAGGAAGCGGGTGGAGGAGCGGTATGACGTAACTGTCCTCCTGGAGGTGATTGCCTCGGTTTTTGCCAGCTTGACGACGCCATAGCCCTCTGGGCGTCCCGTGCGGCCTTGTCCCGCCGCCTGCCGGTTCTCCTTCTCGCAGCGCCAGATGGATTGCAAGAACATCCCAACCCCGATTTGGCGTCAAAATCAGACGCTCGAGGGTCCGGCCCGAAATTTGGAGAAGAGAAAGTAGGGATCCTACGATGTCCCAGCGCAAACACGCCAGCATCTGGTTTAGGGGCCTCAGGCATCGTCGGCGTTTCAAGAAGCGCTACGACATCATCAACTATTTTGTCCGGACAAGGCAGTACAAGACGTACCTGGAAATCGGCACAGGAACGGGTCGATGCATGGAACGGGTCACATGCGCCAGCAAGACGGGGGTCGATCCTGCGCCCAAACGCAAAGATCCGGACTGGACCCTCCACCAGATGACTTCGGATGAATTCTTCCATGCCAACACTGGGAAGTTCGATCTCATCTTCATCGACGGGTTGCACACTTCTGACCAGGTGATCAAAGACATATTCAACAGCCTGGCTGCCCTGGCCGCCAATGGGGTGATTCTGTTGCATGATAGCAACCCGTTGACCGAGGAGATGCAGGTCAAAGACCCGCAGTTGGCGGCCGCCGGACAGTGGAATGGAGATGTGTGGAAAGCCATTGTGTATATCAGGAAATGTTTCCCTGCCCTGTTTTGTCGCGTCTTCTCCGTGGACCAGGGCGTAGGAATCATCATTCCGGACGAGGATGACCCGCCCCCGGCGTATACACCGGAGGTCGAGAAGCACGCCTTGGAGTTCTTTGAGAACGTCACCTGGGACGATCTGCAAGAGGATCGGAGAAACCTCCTGGGGCTCGTCGACAATCAGACCGATTTTGAAGGAGAATTTCGGCGCCACCAATCGAAACGCAACCGTGCCAAATAGGAAAGGATCGGCATCGGCTCGCCGTGGCATGATTTCAGCTGTCGTCGCCATCAAAATCCGGCAGATTCGTAGATCTCGAGGAAGCGAGGGAAGATGAGGGACGACGTACAACTGGTCCGTTTCCCCCTGGATGGGATCAACTGGCTGGTGGCCGAGCAAGACCGGGAGCGCCTGTTGGCTGCGTCCCGGACAGGCTGGGAGGGGCAAGTCCAGCGTCTTATCCCAGGACGTCGAGTGATCTGGATCGAGGGGAAGGCTGGTCCCGTGTTGCTGAAACACTTCCAGGCCCAAGGGGTAAAGCCCGGCCTGAAAGGGCTCCTGCGCGGATCGCCCGCATCCCAGGAATGGACCGCTCTCCAGAAGGCCAGACGCCTTGGACTGCCTGTCCCCCGACCGGTTGCTCTGGGAGTGAGGAAAGGCGTCCTGCGCCACGAAAGCTTCCTCGTAACCGAAGCCCTGGACGGGGCTCTTCCCCTGCAAACAGTCCTCTTTGGCGAGCGCAGTGTCCGCGGCCGGCGGCGCTGGGACGTGATCCGGGCCGCTGCCGGGGTTCTGCGGCGAATGCACGATGCAGGGGTTTCTCAGGGGGACCTCCATCTTGGAAACATGCTGGCACGACCGGGAGTGGGCGCGGATGAGGTCTTTCTCATCGATCTTCAGCGAGCGCAGGTGGGTGCGCGTGTGAGAGAGGCGATTCGATGGCGAGATCTCGCTATACTCCATGGAGGATGTCGCGAGGCGAGCCTGACCGACCGGCTCCGATTTCTGAAGGCCTACCTCGCCGGGCCCCCTCCCATGTCGACCGATCTCAAATCCCTCGTCGCCCATCTTGAGCGACGGGGGTTACGCCACCGGTTTCATGTGTGGCAGCGGCGCAGGTGGCGCTGTGTCGCCGAAAATCAAGAGTTCTGTCCCGTTCAGATCGGTGGGTTCACGGGATTTGCCCGGCGGGCATCGTGGAATACATCCTTGCAAATTCTGTGTGAGGAGCCTGAATGCCTCCTGGCCCGGCCTGGAGTACATTTGCTCAAAGATTCTCGGACGACAACGGTCGGGTTGATCCCGTCCCCAAGCGGGAGCCTGTTCGTCAAACGGTACAACTACCAAGGCTTAGGGTACGCGTTCAAAGACCTCTTTCGACACTCCCGCGCCCGCCGCGTCTGGATTGCCGGCAACAGTCTGCGAATGCGCGGAATCCCCACCCCCCTTCCGTATGCCTACTTGGAGCGGCGTCGTTTTGGGATCCTCTTACAGAGCTATCTGATTACGGAAAGGGTCGAAGGAGTCGGGCTACTCGAATCGTGTGGTCGGTTTGGTGAGGCCGGAGCCTCCTTCCAGGAAAAGTGGCAAGTGRCCARGGARAGTGCAACCCTCCTCAGGACACTCCACGAGAGAGGCGTCTCTCACCGCGACCTCAAGGCCCAGAACRTCCTCGTCGGTGAGGAGCTTCCTCGGCGCTTTCGGCCGTTACTCGTTGACCTGGACGGCGTCCGCCTTGGTCGGGTGGGACGGCGGCGGCGCATCAGGGACCTGGCGAGGTTTGCCCGGTCCTTCCGGGATCAGTCGGCGGTGACCCGGACCGACCGGGTACGCTTCTTGCAAACCTATGCTGGACCGAGGGGTAAGCCCTCGTGGAAAAAGGTATGGGAGAACCTAGCAAGGATCGAAAGTCGTGCTCACCAGGGCTAGCCACGCCCCCTCGGGTGCGTCAGGCCAGGCAACCCGGTAGTCTGACGCACTCTTCAGTACCTGCCAGCGCGTAACTTCAAACCGGCAACGAGTCAGGGAGGGAAAAGAAGGTGCTGAAATATTACTTGACACGAGGTTGCCTTGAATGTTCGAATGTTGAACACGTGACCACCGGTACCGAATAGAGTTGGAAAATCAAAGGGTTAATGTATGGACGTTCAGGGGAAGCGAGAGCTTGAGCTGCTAAAGGAAATTGCCGAGGGTGAGGAGATCACCCAACGTGCACTCGCCAAGAAGCTGGGGATCGCGCTAGGTCTTACCAATCTGTATATCAAGCGCC
>LXTG01000083.1 GCA_001643535.1 candidate division NC10 bacterium SPGG6
TCGTTCCTCCCGCCATCGACACCTCGAGGTTCATGCAAGGCCCAGGTTCTAGAAGGCGAGCTTGGTCTTCTCGAGATCCGCGATCACCACGATGATGCCTTGGTCCGGATGGAGGTATTTTCGGGCAACGCGTAGGATATCCTCACGGGTCACTGCGCGGATAATCTCGGGATACCGCTCGGGGTAGTCCATACCTAACCCGTAATACTCAATGCCGGCCAGAAAGCTCACCACATCTTGATTCGTATCGATCCGCAGAGGGAAGCTCCCGGTCAAGAACCCCTTGGCTTCCTCGAGCTCGTCCGGCGTGACCCCCTCCTCTCGAATCCGCCGGATTTGGCGCAGCACTTCGTCAATGGCAGAGCTCGCCGTCTCGTTCTTGGTCTGAAGCCCTACCACAAAGGGCCCGGTGAGGCGGCGGGCACTGAAGAAGCTATGCACGTCGTAGGCCCAGCCTCTTTCCTCGCGGATGGCTTGCATAAGGCGAGAGGTTAAGCCTCCGCCGCCCAGGATAAGATTCATCACCGAGAGGGCGTAATAGTCCGGATTCTTTCGTGCAATCCCTAAATGCCCCCAGACGATATGGGCCTGGGTCACCTTCCGATCGATCTGTACCACTTTCTTGCCCGCGGGGGAGGCTACCCTGGCGGGACCCGCGGCCGGAACGGCCGTTCGCGCCCAGCCCTTGAAATATTTGTCGAGGTAGCCCTGGAATTCCCCGAGCGTGACATCCCCCGCGGCGGCTAGGATACTGTTGTTGGGAACATAATAGCGCCGATAAAAATCGAGGAGGTCCTGTCGGGTGATCCGGTCAAGACTCTCCTCGATCCCCTCCACCGGCCGACCGTACGGATGGTCGCCAAAAAGGGCCGCCGCAAAGGCCTCTCGGGCCACCGTCCCGGGATCCTCCTGCTTCTGGCGGATCCCGCCCTTGAGTTCCCGGACCTTGCGCGCGATCTCCGCCTCGCGAAAAGCCGGATGCAGCAGCACATCCGCGAGAAGCTCCAGGCCCAGCTCGAGGTCCTTTCTGAGCACAGTCAGGGAGAGCGTAGTGGTGTCCCTGGAGGCATCGGCGCTGAGTCCGCCCCCCACAAACTCTATCGTCTCACTGATCTCGAGGGCCGTCCGGCTGACGGTTCCCAGGGGGAGAAGAATCGCAGTCAGGTTGGCGAGCCCGGCTTTTTCTTTGGGCTCCTGAGAGGATCCGGCCTTGACCAGGATCTTGATCGTGACCATGGGCAGGCCGGGCCGCTCGGCCATGAGGAGCGTCAGACCGCTCTCCAGCTCCACGCGGCGCCCGAGCGACGCCGCCACCGCCAGCCTCGGCAGCACCAGCCCCAGGAGGAGGACGCCCAGCCCAGTCTTCACAAGGTGTCGCTTCACGTCAGATGCTCCCGGCTGTCAGCTGTCCGCAGTCAGAATGCTGGCACGCTAGGATGCTGGAATGCTAGAAAGTGAGAAGGTACCTAGTTCCCAGCGTGCATGCGAATCAGCCTGCGAGCATGCCTGCCTTCTAGCCTGCCAGCTTCCCAGCGTCTTAGCGTTCTTGTGGCTGACTGCTGACCCCTGACTGCTGACCGCGATTTGGTCGTTCCGGAATCAGGACCCCCACCGTCCGACTCTTGGTCGTTAAATACTTTCTCGCCACTCGCTGGATATCCTCGCGGGTTACGACGCGGATCCCGGGCACGTAGGCCTTCCAATACCGCCATCCGGCCACAATCTCATACGAGGCGAGCTGCCGGGCCAGACTGTAGATCGAGTCCTGACTGAAGATGAAAGAGGCCTCGATCTGGTTCTTGGCTTTCTGGAGTTCCCGTGGCAAGACCAGCTCGGTCTTGAGTCGCTCGATCTCGGTGTCAAACGCCTGCTCAACCTCCTCGACCGTCTTGCCGGGAGATACCGTGGCGTAAAGGCTGAAGAGGTCGGGGTCCGCCGAAACGCGGGCATAGTAGGCACCTGCACTCAGGGCCAGCTGCTTTTCGTAGACCAGGTGCCGGTGAAGCCGGGCACTCCTGCCGCCGGCCAGGATGACTTCCAGGACGTCGAGGGCGTAGCTATCCGGATCCGTCAAGTTGGGGGCATGATACGCTGCGACGATGTAAGGGAGCTGGGCATCTTGCCGCGTGAGGGCTACCCGCCGCTCCCCGTTTTGGGGCGGCTCGATACTGCGGACCGACGGGGGCACGGGACCCTGGGGAATCGCGCCGAACGCCTCTTGGATCTTGGGGAGGAGGTCCGCACGGTCAAAATTCCCAACGACAACCACCACGGCATTGTTAGGGGCATAGTAGGTTTTGTAAAAGGCGAGGAGATCCGCACGGCTGAGCCGCCGGAGGTCATCCATCCAGCCAATAATCGGATTGCCGTACGGATGGGCCTTGAAGGCGGCCGCCTGGACCTCTTCCCATAACGAATTCGTCGGGGAATCCTCTGTGCGCAGCCGGCGCTCTTCCATGACCACACTGCGCTCACGCCCGACCTCCTCGGGGTCCAAAACCAGGTTGACCATCCGATCCGGCTCCAGCTCGAGGGAAAGGCGAATCCGATCCGCCGCTACTGTCACAAAGTAACCGGTAAAGTCCTGGCTGGTAAAGGCGTTATCCCGCCCTCCGTTCTTTCGGATGATCTGGCTGAACTCCCTTCCCCCAATCCTTGCGGTCCCCTTGAACATCATGTGTTCCATGAGATGGGCGAGACCGGTGCGGCCGAGTTGTTCGTTCCGGGACCCCACCCGGTACCAGATATGAAAGGTGACCACGGGCGCCTTGTGCTCCTCAAGGAGGAGTACCTTGAGCCCGTTCGCCAGCGTCGTCTCGAAGACCTCCAGCTCCCTGGCCGCACCACTGCGTGCCGGGAGACTCAAAAGCAGCATTGCCAGGGTCATCCAACCCGCACGCCTCATTGGGCCCTCTCCTCCCTCAGACGGATCTCCACCGGATCCTTGAGGACTATCCCGTGGCGCTCAGCAAATCCGGCGGGGACTTCCAACACGTACTGGATCTCCTCGCGCGCGGAGAAGATTTCTGGGGCCTCACCGGGAGCCGGCGGCTTCGCTCTTTGCACCAGATCCACGATCCGTCCGTCCCGAATCCAGAGGATGTCGAGGGGAAAACGCATCCCCCGCATCCAGATGAGCGGTCGGGCCGGGACCTCATACACAAAGAGCATCCCCCGACCCGGCTGGAGACCMWTCCGACCGCTGAGCCCGCGGATCTTCTCTGCCTCGGTTCGCGCCACCTCCACCGTCACCGACAGCCGGTCCCCAATCAGGACCTGCGCGCTTCCCGCGGCCTCGGCCGCCACCGTAAGGAAGCAAAGGAGGACCCAGAGAAGGTTCCACCGAACGATCATAATCGCTGCTGCTGGGGGAGCTCGCCTAATTCAACCCTGACCTTTACCTGTCGGCCATCCCGGAGGATGCCGAGCTCAATGGTCTCGCCAACCCGTTTGTGATCCTCGAGATACGCGCTCAAGCCATTGCTGCTTTCGACCTTTTGCCCGTCAACCCGCACGATCAGATCGCCGCCGATCCACAGGATCGTGTTGCCGACCCGCACCCGCTGCTGTCCCCCTCGAATGCCGGCCTGGACCGCCGGCGATTCGATGTCCCCTTCAATCACGATTTCGACCGGGGCGACCTCGCCAAACGAGAATTTCTCGTCCAACACCAGGAACGCCTGCTTGGACTCCAGCTTATCCGGCAATGTGGATACCCCAGCGAACCCTGTATTGATGCTGAAGAAAGGCACTATTGCGGCGATCAACAGTCCACCGGACA
>LXTG01000068.1 GCA_001643535.1 candidate division NC10 bacterium SPGG6
CGCCGCACGGGCAGGCAATGGCTTGCCCATGCCACCCCCCGCCACCAAAAACCTAGCCCCGATCGCGTCACCGAGTTCCGCCAGCCGTCTCCTGAGCGTCGTGATGTGCTCCTCCCGCTGCTTGAGAGCCTCGGCAAGCTCGTGAACTTCCGCGGCTCGTTCCACCTGCAGGAGGGTAGCCTGCTCGAGATCCTCCCCGACGACCCGGAGTTTCGCCTGGAGTTTCTTCCGCTCTTCGACCAATCGCTTAGTGGTTCCCTGCCACGCCTGCAGGGATTCCTGATCCGCCCGGCGGGCTTTCTCCATCTGCTGAAGTTTCGCCTCCCGCTCCCGCATCGTCCGTTGAAGGGCCGCAACCTCTTTCTCTCGCTGGACGAGACGGTGGTCGAGCTCCTCCTTATCTACCTGCATGGCCTGTACCTTTCCCTCCAACTTCTTCTTATTCACCCGGAGGGCCCGTACGTCGCCCTTCAGTTTCTCCGAATCGCTCTTGAGCGTCGTGACCTTTGCCTTCAATCCATCTCTTTCCTGGCGGGCCTTGGCTAACTCCTTCTTCAGGCTTCGCACATCGGCCTTGACCTTATCCCGGCTCTTCGCAAGCTTCGTGGTGATCTGCTCGGCCCTCCGGACCTCCTTTGCCGACTTGGCCTCGGCCATCTTGTGGACTTCGGTCACTCCCTCGAGTTCCGCCGCCAACTGACTAGTTGTCTCGGTCAGGAGGGCGATCTGCTGGGTGGCCTTATAGTACCGGTACCCGAGGATACCCACCACCGCGCAAGCCACCAGGAGCATCACCCATGCCATGGAATCTCGCATTGCTCCCTCCGGGCCGCATCTTACGAACTCTGCCCCTCAACGGCAAGTCCTATCTCACCTCTCTGCCTTATCATATTTTATGAAAGAGCCCGCGAAACTGTCCCCATCCCCACACGAATGTGACACCTCCTAGGGCTCAGGAAGGAGACCTCGCAAAGATCGTACCTTCTCGTCGTTGGGAGAGGAGGCGGCGGGCCTCCCGGAAAGTGGCGTGAAACATGGCCCGAGTCAAGCGGCGGGTCAGCGTATTTTGCTGACTCGGATGGTACGAGGCCAGGAGGGTGAGCCCATTCGTGAGGCGAAAGCGAGCCCCGTGGGCAAAACGGGGCCGGGGCCTTGGCAGAGCGACTCCGGTTTCATGACACGCTCGGAGAAAAGTGTCGAAGGCGATCCGACCTAAGGCGACCACGACGCGGACCTTGCGCAGCAGCCCGAGCTCCCGCAGAAGGTAGGGACGGCAGCTGGTGAGCTCTTGGGGCGTCGGTTTATTCTGAGGAGGGGCGCAGCGGAGGGCCGCGGTGATATAGCAGTCCTTCAGCTCCAGCCCATCCCCCCGAGCGGTCGAGGTCGGTTGATTGGCAAAGCCGAAGACATAGAGGGCGCGGCAGAGCCAGTCCCCGCTTCGATCACCCGTAAAGATCCGGCCCGTCCTGTTCCCCCCATGGGCGGCAGGGGCCAGGCCCAGAATGAGCAATCTGGCGTCGGGATCGCCGAGGCTCGGAATCGGTCGTCCCCAATACTCCCAGTCCCGGTAGCGACGGACCTTCACGGTTGCCACCTGCTCCCGGTACCGTGTCAAGCGGGGACACCTGATACAGTGAATGACCTCGGTTTGAACCTGCGCCAGCGCCTGCCTATTCCCTGAAAGTGCTTGCATCTCGTGCAGGGTTGGCCTACATGCCCTTTCCCTCGGGGCACAAACCCGCGGTCTCGGCTGAGTGATCATTTCCCTTTCCGAATTCGATCACGACAATGGTGAGATTATCGGTCCCGCCCCTGACAAGGACCCCATCCCGAAGACCTTCGGCCCCCTCCTGCGCTCCCGAGCTCTGCAGGAGCGTTTGTGCGATTTGCTCTTTCTCGAGGACATCGAATAGGCCGTCACAGGCAACGACAAGAAATCGATCTGCTCCGTTGAGTCGCCGCTCTCCCACAGATGGGACACCTATGACCCCGACGGGACGGAAATAGCTATCGCCGAAGCTACGGGTCGGCATGAGGCCCCGCAGGCCCCGGACCACATATCCCCCCTCGATCTCCCCCCCTGCGCTGATGATCCGGGACCGCTCCGCGGGATCATCCACCCGATGGGGCCGGGTCAGCGAGATCGGCTCTGCCGCCACGACGAGAATCCCGCCGTCTCCCACGTGGGCGAAGCTCAGTTCATCGTATCGGAGAAAGACCGTCGTAGCGGTCGTTCCGCTGGCGATCCCCTGCAGCCGCTCCTCCACCACGCGGTAGGCCTGCCGGAAAGCCTCAGGCGGCTGGAGCCCAGCGTCGAAGGCCTGGAAGAAGGCCTTATGAAGCGAGGCCGCTACGAGCTCGGCCGCCTCCATCCCCCCATGGCCATCATAGACGCCGCCGTAGAGGCCAAGCCCTGGGTGGATCTCGAGGACATGTCGGTCCTCCATCGTAGGCCGAAAGCCGATATCCGAAACCTGATGAACGGCTCGGACACGAGCAGTGGCCACCGGGTCGTGCTGTCTCGGCATCAATTCCCCTTCTGGAGTGTCCCACCCGCTGGTCTTCGCGGCCTTAAATACAGATGCCCGGCTCTCCCTGAGGGCATCGCACACACCTCACTCGCATTCGCCGGTAAAGAAGCCGCCATCGGATATTTCTTCCTCGACAATATGCCAGGGGAGCCACAAAGGCAAGGCTTGGGATTTTGTAGCTCCCCGGCTATAGTCAAAGGGTGGACCACGCCGCAGCGAACAACCGAGAGCTGGTCGCCCTCACCTTTCGATCCCTGGAAGAGGCCTTTGCCAGGGGAGACGATACGGAGGCCGTCTCGGCCCTTCGGGAAGTCTTCGGCCGGCGGATCGGGGCCTGCCTGATTAATGTGCCATCGCCAGAAGAGCTGAAGGAGTTACCCGAGGCACGTCAACAAGAGATCAGGGAGCGGCAGCGCGTGGCCGCGCTGCTCAAACAGAAGCGAGAGGCAGCCTTGGAGGTTATCCCCGCCTACAACCATCTGCTCCAGGGCTACCGCGCCTACGACGCTGAGGCGGGCTCCCCGAGGAACATCGCTCGTTACCTCGGGATTTCAGCCACCACCGTTTTGGTCGGGGGGTTTTTGGGCTACCTGGTTGAGCAAGGGATCGGCCTCCCCTACGCCACAGTGGTCGGGATCGGCTTGGGGGCCATCGCCTTCTTCGCCATGGTCCTGCAAACCCTCGGCACCAGCCGCGAGATGACTCGGGTGGAATCCGCGCACGCCGCTCAAGTGGAAAGACTGCAGGAGGAGCTCACCGCCGCCTTCGAGGCGGTGGATCGGCAAGGACCCCTGGAGGTGCAGAAGAACCCCAGCATGTGAAGGAGGCACCATCATGGTAGATGCAGCTTCCCTCGTGGAAGAGACGCGAAAAACGCTACAGGCGGTCGAGACACGGATCCGCCGGCATCCCTACCTGGATGCGGTGGAGGCCGGACAGATTTCAAAAGACGAACTCCGTCGTTTCGCGGGCCAGCAGCACCACATCATTGGGAGTGACCTGAGAGCGATGGCACTCTTGATCGCCAAGGCCGGCTCCACCAAGACCCGGGAGTTTTTTTGGGGAGGGATCCAGGGTGAGCGGACAGCTTTAGAAGGCCTTCACGCCTTCGCTACTGCTCTCGCCATGCCGGTTGGGGACCTCGAGGCTGCCGAGCCGATCCCCGGGGCTTTCGCGTACAGCGCCTATATCGCCTGGCTCGCCTTGTTCGGCTCCTGCGCCGAGTTTGCCGCCGCCTTCCTGGTGAATCTGGAAGCGTGGGGGGGAAACTGTGCCCGGATGAGCCGGGCCCTCAGGGCAAGATACCAAATGAGGGACGAGGATGTCGCCTTCTTCGACCTGTTCAGCAGCCCGCCTCCGGACTTCCAGAGGGGGGCCCTGCGTGTGATCCAGGAGGGACTCGAGCGGGGGATAGAACCCCAACAGATAAGGCGGGCAGCCCGGATGCTCCAGGGCTACGAGCTTCTCTACTGGGATACCCTTTATCAGGCTTTAGCAGGATAGGCCGACAGGGGTCGAGTCGGGGATCAGGGCACCCCAATCGGGAGATGCCCCGGGGCGGAACGCTGCCCCCGAAGCCCGGCTCACGGCGACAGGCATCACACTTCTGCCAACGAGCAGTTCCAGGGAGGGCGATTCTCGAAAAAGACCCATTGACAATAAATCAAGAGAGATCTATAGTTTCTGCGACTCTAGATTCTCACGGGTCCGCCTTTTGGTATCGACGACGCCGCGAGGACTGAGGTCCAGCGGCTTTTTGTGTTGGGTCAGGGCCATCTCGGCCGACGAGGGACTGCGGCTACCGGAGGGAAGATGCGAGAATTTGAGCGGCGCGATAACCCGGGGCAACACACCGGTGCGAGCCCCTCGTCCCGCCGTCCCCTCGAGGTCGTCGTGGATGACCGCGGGGTCGAATCAGCGCTCCGCACCTTCAAGCGCCTCGTGTTGCGAGACGGGGTCCTCCGAGAGCTGAAGCGGAAGCAGAGCTATGAGAAACCCGGGGAGCGGAAGCGGCGAAAGGTACGCGAGGCGGCCCGCCGGCGGCGGCGGCAACTGACCCGCGCCGCCGCCCGCCGACAGCAGAATGATCGGCCGTAACCGCACGGGCCGTAGCAGCAGGGGAAAGGAGACGGCGGCATGGGATCGAGAATCTACGTAGGCAATCTCCCCTTTAGCGTGGATGCGGACCAACTCCGCTCCCTCTTTGAGGAAGGGGGGCGCCAGGTCCAGGACGTCAAGATCGTCACCGATCGCATTACCGGCCGGCCCCGCGGCTTTGCCTTTGTGGACATGGACAGTTCCGAAGAGGCGGAGGCAGCCATCACCGCCCTGAACGGGCGCGACATGGGGGGGCGCACCCTCACGGTCAGCATGGCCCGGGAGCGGGAGCCGCGGCACGGCGGCGGTGATCGCCGGGATCGCTACTGATGGCCAGGCGAGCCCGGGCGTACCGGGGGGCCAAGCGCCAGAAGGAGAAGGTCCGGCAGACACGCCAGCAAGAGAAACGGCGTCGGCGCCAAGATAAGAAACAGAGTCCCCACCCCCTAGAGAACCAGGAGCCTGGGCCGGAGAGTCTTCCTCCCGACTCTCCCGATCAGCCTCCGGACACATAGTCAGCCCCCCTCATTGCAGGACCTCTCCGGGTGGTCTGAGACGCCAAACTCTCTTACAGTTACATGGACATGGGAAAGAAGGGGACTGAATCTTTCTCCAGGCAGAGAAAAAGTTATATTGGGGGCCGCGATAACCTGGGGTAGGTTCTGGCCGGGCCGAAGTTTCGGTCGTATCGCCACAGCGGCAAGACTTCAGCCGCCGCAGGTCCACAACACCTCAGAAACCTCCATCTCCTGCATCAGCAGAAATTCGTATGGAGATCTCTCCTGCCCGGAGACCCGGCTGCCTTCCCCCGAGACCCCCGAGGGACTACCTGGCCAGGATGGCGTCCTTCAAGGCCTTCGCAATCCGGATTCGGACTACCCGCTTGGCGGGAATCTTGATGGGCTCGCCCGTCTGAGGGTTCCGACCCATGCGCGCCTTCCGATTCACCAGCACCACCTTGCCAATCCCCGGCACGGTGAAGCCGTTCTTGGCTTCCTTGGCCGCCAGGGAGGCCAGTTCGTCCAGGATAGCCGCCATGGTGCTCTTGGTAACCTCGGCGCTGTCAGCGAGCCGGGCTACAAGCTGTGCCTTCGTTATCGCCTTTCCCATTGTACCCTCCTTTGCGCTAACGGTTTCCTCCAACCCCTCTCCCGCCGGTCAAAGCTATATCCTGTCATGCCCCGCGAGTCAATAGGATCTTGAATCAGCGGAGGCACCCCTCACAAGGGGGGCGTCTCATCCCTTGGCCTTGGCTTCTTCCAGGGCGTGCTCCAACTCCTTGACTCGATCCCGAAGTGCCTTCTGCGTGGTAAAGGCCTCGGTTTCATCCCGCATGATAGCAAAGATCTCCTCCACCTGGCCATCCCCCCCTTTCAGCAACCCAACGGTAAAGGCGATGGAGACGCGGCTTCCGTCCTTCTTCATGGCCGGAACTCGAAGGACCTGATCGCCGTAGTGGGTCTGGCTGGTCCGCATGACTTCACGAAAACCGACCCAGTGCCGTTCTCGGTACTTCTCAGGGACAATAAGATCTAATGACTCCCCAAGGGCCTCTGTCTCTGTAAACCCGAACATTCTTTCGGCGCCGGGGTTCCAGAGCGCGATCGTCCCGTCGGACCTAGCCACGACAATGGCATCCGCTGCTCCCCGAACGATCTGCTCATAGATCGACATGCGCCACCTCTTCTGTGCAGATTCTTTCCCGGCTTGCGTGCACAAGGGGGGGGGTCGCGGTCCGCCCCTCTGAACTAGGACGGGGTCGCGGTGAGACTCAGGATGTGATGGTAGTGGACGGTGAGTCGCGCGCCTGGCGCAGAGCCATCGGGTTCGACCTGAACGACCAGGCCGTCCGCCGCCTCAAGCGTCCCCACCAGACGTCCGGTGACTGTGGGCGCCCCGAGGGCTTCAGGCGCCAGCGTGAGAATGACTCTCTTCCCGACGTGGCGTTTGATCTCCTCCGGTGTCATCGAACACCTCCTTTTCTCTCCCTTTCACGAGCCGCGAGAGTGCAACGACTCAGGCGTGAGGATCCTCACTCGGCGCCGGGTCCGGTCCGAGAAGATAAAGAGTCCGAGGGAACTTCCCTCTCGGTCGTGCCGCAACCTGATTGAGGGCTGTGAAATACTCCACCTGGGAGATTCCGCCTCGCATTGTGCCGAGCGGGAAAATCCCGATCGTCTCGCAGCCGCGCTTGCCCAGCTCGGCGAGGGCATCCTCAAGACCGGCGAGGACAACCTCTCTGCGGCAGATCGGTTCATGGTCAAAGTCGTACACGATGACCCGGGCGATATATTTTACCCCCTGACACTCCCCATCTGTGATCACGACGGAGCCCAACGGGCGTTTCTCCACTCGGGCGGCACGCTCCAAAGCAACCCAGAGATCAAGGGGGGTCGGGTTCGGATCTAATTCCTCGATCGCCGCTTGCAGGAGAAGGTAGGTATCCTCAGGCAGGATCAACGCATCTGGTGCACTCGGCAGCTCGCGCGACGGCGACAGGATGACCTCCGTGGCCCCCAGGTCCTCGATCCCGTCCCTCTCCACCGTGAACGCCTCCTCAGTCTTCACCGTTGACCGACGACCGTCCAAGATCAAAGGCCCGCTCTCCCCCTCGCAAGCCGGCGAGGGAAGCAGAGATCCTGAGGAAGGCGGAAACTGCTTTGCGTCCGGCCGGGGTCCCGCCGCCAGAGCGCAGCGCAGGTGGGGGTGGCCCTCCTGATGCATAGTAACTCGCTCGGCGCGGAACACAGTGCCTCCGCCAGAGCAACCCGTAGAATTTTCCGCCGACGAAGGATGCCTTCCCGAGCCGGCTCAATTTATCTCAGACCACCCAAGTCTGACCGCTAATTTCTGTCCTTATCGGTCGTCGGTCATCGGTCGTCGGTCCGTCACTCCTCTCCCTGGTCCGGCCTCTGGAGGAAGAGGAAGGGATCATCGATTCGAAAAACATCCTGGGTGTAAAAGGCCTGGCCGTATGTGCAACCGATGATCAGGCCAAAGTAGCGGGCTATCGTCTCGATGCGGCCAGGGACACTCCGATAGCCCGGCCGGCCGAACTGGGACTTATGCGCGCTGATGGCCTGAAGGGCCTTGGGGAGCTCTTTGTCCACGGGCACAATGAAGGACGGGCGTTCAAAGGGGATCAGAAAGTAGTAGAGAACCTTTTGAACCGCATGCGGCCGCCCCCCGGCGGGAAATTTTTCCAGGTGGGCGAAGTTGGCCGCGTGGGTAACGAGATGGCCGGCAGCAATATGATCGGCATGTCCCCGTCCCCGCCCCGGCTCTACATCATAGTGGGGCGCCAGGACGATCTTGGGCCGATACTTGCGGATAAGAGAGGCAACCTGCTTCCGGTTCCGAAGACTATCCTCCAGGCGGGTATCCCCGAGGTTGAGGGTCTCGAAGGCATCCACCTCAAGGAGTGTGGCCGCTGCCTTCGCCTCCTGCCCCCGGAGTTTCCGGGTCCCGGCCCCCATATCCCCCTCGGTGAGACTGACGATCCCAGTCCGATACCCTCTGGCCTTCATCTTCAGGAGGAAAGCCCCGGTCCCGATCTCGGCATCATCGGGATGTGCCCCAAAGGACAAAAAATCTAACCCGCGTCCCATCGCTCTCCCTCTCAAAGAGCTGAGCCGTTCGCCCTCGGCCAAAGGTGCCGCCGCCGACTACTTGTAAAATTCCTCGCGACTCCCGCTCACCACTTCTGATGCGATGACCTGTTCTTCTCGAAGGATCTTCAAGACCACCTTGTCGTTTGCCCGCTTCTTCCAAAGCTCTTCATAAAAATCGCGTCGGGTCTCCACGGTGCAGAAGTTCACGGCGACGATGACGTCTCCCTCCCTGATCCCAGCCCCCTCCGCCGGCCCGCCCGCGACCAACCCTACCACCATCACCCCTTGCTCCACCGGCTGCAGAAATGCCCCGATCCACGCTCGCACCGGCCGGCTGACGACCCGACCAAATTCGAGAAGCTCCGTTCGGTTCAGCTGATACAGCTCCACGGGAATCGCCACCGTCGCGCGAGCCACCTCAGCAAGGTTGAAGGAGGCAATCCCCACCACACGCCCCGCCAGGTCAAAGAGGGGCGCCCCGCCGAAGCCGGGATTCTGAATCGTAACCCCGACTGCTTTGTCCAGCATGTATTCCCAGTGGGTGTCGAACTCGCCAAGATAGGATACAAACCCCTCTGCCACCCGCCGCTCCACGATTCCCGTGGCGGCAGCGAGAAAAACCGGCTGTCCCAGCAGGATGTCCATCGAAGAACCGAGACGAACCGCGGGGAGATCTTGGGGTGGAATCTTGAGGACGGCAAGACCACTGTTAAAGTCTTGCGCCACCAGGTGAGCCTGAAAACGCCGACCATCCGGGACACCCACCCCGATATGTTTCGCCCCCAGGACCACGTAGTTTACCGTCAGGAGATACCCCCCCGTGTCCACAATGACCCCGGTGCCCATCCGCTCTTCCCCCAGGACCATGGTGGAGGGGTGGTCCGGCCCGATACTCGCTTCGATGCTGACAACGGCGGGTAGAACCCCGTTGACTAACTCGGGTGGCGCATCCATGGCGGCGCTCCAGAGTGGGACGAAAAACGTGAGTTCATCTTAGCAACTTCCCGAAGGGATGCCAAAGGAAAAGCCCTCGCGGTATTGGCCTGATTCATGCAAGACCGAGCAAGGCTGAGATCGTCGGAAATCGCATGACAGATATTGTGGCGCTGCCACTCATCCCCTGTCAAGGGGTCGCGGGGTTGAGTCTTGAGCACGAAGGAGCCACAGTCTGTGTTCCTGACTCGTTCCAACTGCATCTTCAACGTCGAGTCATTACCGCCCGCACGTGATATAATGTTACCTCTGGAGGCCACATGGATAAGAAGCAAGCGTCCCCGTCCGAGCAGTTCGTCTTAAATCAGCTGCATGTGGACGACACGAACCGGGTCTACCGGATCATGACCGAATTCGCCGAGGGGTTCGAGGTTCTCTCTCGCATCCCCCCGGGTGTAGCGATTTTTGGGTCATCCCGAGCTACCCGGCACGACCCGTACTATAGCGTCGCGGAGGGGATTGGCCACCTCCTGGTCGAGAACGGATTCGCCATCCTGACCGGTGCGGGACCAGGCATCATGGAGGCCGCCAATAAGGGGGCGCGGGAGGCGGGGGGTCCCTCCATCGGATTAAACATCCAGCTTCCGCTGGAACAGCCGACCAATCCCCATGTAACCACCCTGCTGAATTTCCGATACTTCTTCGTCCGAAAGGTCATGTTCGTCCGCTACTCTGTAGCCTTCGTGATCCTGCCAGGGGGATTCGGGACGCTCGATGAGCTTTTCGAATCGGTTACCCTAATCCAGACCAACAAGATCCGCCCCTTTCCGGTTGTCCTGGTGGGGCGGGAGTACTGGCAGGGCCTGCTCGACTGGCTCCACGGGACCGTGGTCAAGCGGGGAAAAGTCACGTCTGAGGAGATGGCCGTCTTCACCCTGGCCGAAACTCCAGAGGAGGTCCTGACGGCGATCCAACAGGCCGCTCCTGACCACCCACGGGTGATACCGTAATGCAGCGTGCCGTCTTGAGGCGACTCAGCCCTCTACCTCAAGATCGGTCCTCTCTTCCTTCCGTGATCGATCCCGGCACTCCCGAATCGCCCGGCAGGACGGAACACAGGTCACCGGAGGTCTCATCGCGAAGACCAAGGCCTGCCCAGAAAACCGACCCCGCACTGAAAAGACGGAAAAAAGGCGTCCGAAAAGGACTTTGACATTTTCCCCGCCCATCCCTATAGTGAAAGGTGAGGGCGATCGTGCCAGAGCCCGCTAGGAGGCCAGGTTCGTAGAGGGGTGATGCCGTATCGGTTCCTCGAAGATGTCGCCATCGCCGATGTGGCCTTCGAAGCGGAGGGACGAACGCTCCCCGAGGTCTTCGAGGCGTCGGCGCTAGCCCTCACCGAGGTGATGGTGGATTTGGACGGGCTCTCCCCCGTCCTGTCACGCGAGATCACCCTCACCGCCGAAGATCTCGAGACCTTACTCTTCCGCTGGCTCGCAGAACTCATTTATCTTAAAGATTCGGCATGTCTCCTCTTCTGCCGATTCCAGATCGCCATCCGGGAAGGGACCGAGTGGGAGCTTCAGGCAACTGTGTGGGGGGAGGGAATTGATTACGGCAAGTTGCCGCTCAAGTTGGACGTCAAGGCCGTGACGTATCACCTGTTCGTAATCGAGCAAATCCCTGCCGGATGGAGGGCCCGGGTCGTCCTGGATATCTAAGGGGGTAAGAAGGGGGTAAGGATGATGGAAGCGAAAAAGATCGCTGAGGGCATCTGGGAGGTTCCCCGCACCGCCAAGGAGGGTATGCTGGTCCCTGCCCGGATCTACGCGACGGACAAACTCTTCAAGGAGATGGATCAGGGGGTCTTCGAGCAGGTAACCAACGTGGCTTGCCTGCCCGGGATCCAGAAGTACGCCATCTGCATGCCCGATGGCCACTGGGGCTATGGGTTCCCCATCGGGGGGGTGGCCGCCATGGATACAAAAACTGGGGTCATCTCGCCGGGCGGAATCGGCTTTGACATCAACTGTGGGATGCGGCTTATCCGGACCAACCTCATCGAGGCCGAGGTCAAGCCCAAGCTCCGAGATCTCATAGATCGTTTGTTCCATGCGGTTCCGTGCGGGGTCGGCACCAAGGGATTCCTGAAACTGAAAGAAGATGAATTTCGAGAGATCATGGTCCAGGGGGCGCAGGGCATTATCCGGCGTGGGTATGGCTGGCCAGAGGATGCAGAGCGGATGGAGGACGCCGGCCGGATCCCCGGAGCCGATCCGGCCAAGGTCAGCCCGAAGGCCACGAGCCGCGGGATCCATCAGCTCGGAACGTTAGGATCCGGCAACCATTATCTCGAGATCCAGGTGGTCTATCCGGGTAATGTCTACGATGCAGATGCCGCCAAGGCAATGGGCATCGATCGCGACTTTCAGGTGGTGGTGATGTTCCACTGCGGCTCCCGGGGCTTCGGCCATCAGGTCGGAACCGACTATCTCGACCTCTTTGGGCCAGCCATGAAACGGTACGGCATTACCATCCGCGATCGAGAACTGGCCTGCGCACCCTTTGCCTCTCCCGAGGGTCAGGACTACTTCAAGGCGATGGTGTGTGCGGCCAATTCGGCCTTTGCCAATCGCCAGATGGTCACCCACCGCATTCGAGAGGTCTTCAGCGACGTGTTCAAGCGGGACGCTCGCGATCTGGGCCTCGATATAGTCTACGACGTGACCCACAACATCGCCAAGATCGAACGGTATCAGGTGAATGGCGAAGAGAAGGAGCTGCTCGTCCATCGCAAGGGAGCAACCCGTTCTTTTCCCCCAGGACACCCAGAGCTGGCGGAGCGGTATCGTGCTACGGGCCAGCCGGTCATCATCGGCGGCTCTATGGAGACCGGCTCTTACCTCCTCATCGGAACGGCCAAGGCCATGGAAGAAAGCTTTGGGTCCACCTGCCACGGCTCGGGCCGGACCATGTCTCGCACGGCCGCGAAGAAGAAGGTTCATGGCCGAGACCTGCTACAACGAATGGAACAAAAAGGGATCTACGTGAGGGCCGCCTCCTTTGCGGGGGTTGCCGAGGAGGCGGGAATGGCCTATAAGGATATCTCTGATGTCGTGGAGGCCGTGGAGACACTGGGGATCTCGAAGAAAGTGGTGCGTTTGCAGCCGATTGGCAATATCAAGGGATAAGGGCAGCGAGGCATCGGTGGAGAGCAAAGAGCTGTTGTACACCTCGTACCGGCTGCAGGAGCTGGAGCGCCTCCTCCCCGAAGGGCTCTCCATGGCTGAGCTTCAGCAGGTAGAGGCTTTTGTCGAGCAGCGGGACGATGTGGGATTGATCGCCTTCTTGGAACAGCGAAACCTCTCCCCCGAGAGCCGAGGTCGGCTCCGGATTATCACAGAGGCGCGGCCTATCGCCCTCACGATCATCGCCCTCTGGCGGGAGATGCCGCTCCGCCACGAGGAGATCGAGGCGCAATACAAAAAGCTCCAGCACCTCAAGGCTCAGTATAATCGCATCGCCCCCCGACGGGCGGGCGTCGAACTCTTCTAACAGTCGACTGTTCTTGGTTCACGGTTCACCGTTCACAGATGGTGGTTGGTGAGGTGAAAACCACCAGCCACCAGTCACTGGCCACCAGCCACTTTTTTCTTATCGGTCGTCGGACTTCGGCGAGCTCAGTCGAGTCGTCAACGGTCATCGGAGATCGAGCATGAACGTAGTTCGCTTCCACACGCACGGGGGACCCGAAGTCCTCAAGTTGGAGGAGATCCCGGACCCCCAGATCGCCCAGAACCAGGTCTTGGTGCGGATTAAGGCCTGTGCCTTGAACCACCTGGACCTCTGGCTCCGCCAAGGGCTGCCTGGCGTGAAGGTCCCCCTTCCCCACATCCCCGGCTGCGATATCGCGGGCGAGGTGGCAGCGGTCGGCGAGCTCTGCACCAGAGTCAAGGTCGGGGAGGCCGTGATGATCTCCCCTGGGAGGAGCTGCGGCCAGTGTCCCCAATGCTTAGGGGGTCGAGACAATCTCTGTCCGAACTACCAGATTATCGGGGGGTACGGGCTCAACGGGGGATACGCCGAACTGATCGCGCTCCCAGAGGTGAACGTCCTTCCCCTCCCCAAAGGCTTGGACTTTGTGCAGGCCGCGGCCCTCCCGCTCACCTTCCTTACCGCCTGGAATATGTTGGTGACGTTGGGGAACATCCAATCTGGACAGACGGTGTTGGTCATGGGGGCCGCAAGTGGCGTGGGCGTCGCAGCTTTACAGATCGCCAAACTGTTCGGCACCACCGTCATTGCCGCCGCAGGTACCGATGACAAGCTTGCGAAGGCGAAGGCCCTCGGGGCAGACCATGGCATCAACTACCAAAGGCAGGCGATTGGTCACGAGGTGAAACAGCTCACCGCGCAGCGCGGGGTCGACATCATCTTCGAGCATGTGGGGGGCGAGACCTGGAAAGAGTTGATCCCCATCCTGGTCGCTGGCGGAACGCTAGTCACGTGCGGGGCTACCAGCGGCCCAATCGCGGAGACCGATATCCGGTACCTCTTCATGCGGCAGCTCCGGATCCAGGGGGCCTTCATGGGCGGCAAGGGCGATCTCCTGACCATCTTGCCGCTGGTGGAAGTGGGAAAACTCAAGCCGGTCGTGGACCAGGTCCTTCCCCTGTCCGAAGCGGCCCAGGCCCACCGTCTCCTTGAGGAGCGCCGGCAGTTCGGCAAGGTCGTCCTCACGATATGAAACACAGATAATGAGGAGGTGATGCCATGGCACCCGAAGTCGTAATCTATGGCAAAGACGGGTGACCCTTTACCTCGGCGGCCCGGGAGGACTGCGCCCAGCGAAACGTCTCTGTTCGCTATATCGATGTGAAGAAAGATAAGAAAACCCTGGAGGAGATGCTTAAATTCTCCAAGGGCGTTCGGGACGTTCCGGTCATCGTCGAAGATGGCAAGGTCACCATCGGCTTCGGCGGAACTTGAGAGGTTTGAGGCCAGGGTCCTGGCCGTTGCTTTCAGGCCGTCGCCCCACGTTGGGTGCGACGGCCTTTTCCTTCGCCACCCGAAGCTCTGTGGCGCCAGCCTTCAAACCGTGATGGACCTTAATCAGATCGACGGATATCTTTTTCAAGGCTCGGCCCCCCTCGGTCCGCGCGATACCGACCGGCTCCTGTCCTTAGGGGTCAGGGCAGCGGTGGACATGCGGGCCGAGGCCCAGCCCACTCTTCCCCTGGATAGTACCCTCTGGCTCCCCACGACAGACGGAGAAGCCGCCACGGTAGAGCAGCTCACCACGGGCATCCGCTTTATTGAGCACTGCCTGAGCCTTGGATGGGGCGTGTACGTTTACTGTCAGGGAGGGATCGGCCGCTCCACCATGATGGTTGCAGCCTATCTGGTAGGCAAGCGTGGGATGGATGTTGACGAGGCGATCGAGGGCATCCAGAGATGCCGGCCCGGCGCCAGTCCATCTCGCCTGCAAGCGCAGACAGCCGAAACGGCTGGCCTCGCCTTCCGTGCAGCGGCCCAAGGGTCCCTCTCCACGTGACCTTTTTGCGCCAGCCCGGTCCGTCGTGGTCACTGGTACCTACCAGCCCCTGCCACCTCTCATATGCCTCTACTCCTCTTCCCCAGGCCAACCCTTGATCCCGTACAGGCCGGCTTTGAGCACCTTCAGGGCCAGCAGTCCGCACTTCAGTCGAATCGGGCTGAGCGGGATCCCCAGGGCCTCGAGCATCTCTTCCTTGCTGAAGGCCCTGACCCGCTCCAGGGGGGCTCCCTTGACCTTATCAGTCAGGATCGACGCTGCCGCCGTACTGATGGCACAACCCCGCCCATCGAAGCGGACGTCGACCACGCGGCCCTCGCCGAGCTTGAGATCAATCCGGATCCGGTCACCGCAGAAAGGGTTATCTTCCTCGTTGGTGATATCCGGGTCCTCCAGCGTCCCGAAGTTGCGCGGTCTCTTGTAATGATCCAGGATGAATTCGCGATGAAAATCGTCCATGTCCCTAGGCCTTACCGATCTTCCAACCTCTCAGCCTGCCACGAGCGTCTCCAGCTCCTCGGCAGCGCCATATATGATATATGATATATGATAGAGGAAGAGGCTGGCACGGTCTACTACTCGTACCACCAGCCTGTAACCCCCTCCCGGCTTTGCAGACTTTCCCCCCTTGCAAGAAAAAGACCGTGTATTCGTTGGAGTCTGCGCGGCTTTCCACCCTTGCATCGATGTAGGCGTCAGGCTCGAGCGAACCGCGTGGAAGCAACCGGAAGAGCAGGCCTTCGAGCAGACGTCAAGGGTCACGCCGACCTATGATTCGGTCATTTTCTCTGCTACCGTGGAACTTAGGAAAGGAATCGTCCCCAGGAAGTGTCACTGTTGGCGGGTCCCTTCGACGTAGGGGCGCCCCTCACGTCTCAGGGGACGAGCTGCTTGCCGCTTTCGTCGATGACGATCAAGGCATCCACCGGACAGACAGTACACGCGTCGATCAGCCGCTCCCGGTCAATGCTCGGGGGACTCTGCGTAAAGGCGCAGATATTCTCGCCGTCAAATTCGAAGATTTCCGGCCCCACTTTCATGCAGTTGGAAGTGCTGATACAGAGCGTACGATCGATGCGAATCGTCAGGCCGCTGATTTTTCGTTCGACGAAATCGCCGATGGCTGTTCCTCCGTGTCCCTGGTGCCCAGAACTTCCCCACTCACAACAGGCCTAGTTCGAGTTTCGCCGCTTCGGACATCTTGGAGGGATCCCACGGGGGATCGAAGACGACCTCGACTTTGGCATCTGTGACCGCCGGAACCGCCTTCGCCTTTTCCTGCACCTCCCCGGGCAGCGTCCCTGCCGCTGGACAGTTGGGGGAGGTGAGGGTCATTCGGATGTCGACGGCGCCCGACGGATCTACCTTGACCTCGTAGATCAGTCCGAGTTCGTAGATGTTCACCGGGATCTCCGGATCAAAGACCATGCGCAGGGCCTCGATGACCTGGGCCTCGATCACCAGTGAATTGGCGGACGTGATGTCCATACGACCTCCTCCGAATCGGTATGGCGCGTCCCCCGCGCCGTGTCCCTCAACATCCTACTCCGTCGAAACGGTCTCCTCCTTCCTCTCAAGCGCAGCACGCAACGTGTGCCACGCCAGCGTGGCGCACTTGACCCGAATGGGGAATTCACTCACGCCGGAAAAGACGGCAAGTTTCCCGAGGTCACCAGGATCGTCTGTCCTGTCTTCCTCTCCGGTAACCAAGGCGTGAAATTTCTGAAAAAGGACCTCCGCTTCGGCCTTGGTCTTTCCCTTCACGCTGTCGGTCATCATCGAGGCCGAGGCCTTAGAAATCGCGCAGCCCGACCCTTGAAAACCGATGTTCCGAATCGCGTTATCCTCCAACTGGAGGTAGACGGTCACATCGTCGCCGCAAAGCGGGTTGTAACCTTCCGCCGTCCGGTTTGCGCCCTCCAGTTTCTGAAAGTTGCGTGGTTTCTTGCTGTGGTCGAGGATAACCTGCTGGTAGAGTTCGCGAAGGTCAGACATTAGCCGAACATTTCGATGGCCTTGTAGAGCGCCCCAACAAGCACATCGATTTCTTCCCTCGTGTTATAGAAGGCTAAAGACACCCGAGCGGTGGCTGGCACTCCAAAGCGCCGCATCAACGGCATGGTACAGTGGTGGCCCGCCCGAATCGCAACCCCTTCGCGGTCGAGTATGGTGCCGACGTCATGCGCGTGCACCCCATCCAGCACAAAGGATATGAGGCTCGCCTTCTCCCGGGCCGTTCCAATGATTCGGATACCTGGGATAGCCGAGAGGGCCTCGGTCGCATACTCCAGTAATTCGTGCTCATACGGACCTACCCTCTCCAGACCAATTCCGTTCAGATAGTCGATCGCTGCACCCAGGCCGATGACGCCAGCGATGTGCGGCGTGCCGGCCTCGAACTTGTATGGGAGGTCGTTGTACACCGTCTTCTCGAACGTGACCGATTTGATCATATCGCCCCCGCCTTGGTACGGCGGCATCGATTCGAGCATTTCGGCTTTGCCGTAGAGGACACCGATACCGGTAGGACCGAACACCTTGTGCCCCGAGAAGGCGAAAAAATCGCAATCCAGTTCGCGCACGTCCACCTTCAGGTGGGCCGTTGCCTGTGCGCCATCCACGACCACCGGGACCCCCTGCCGATGTGCAAGGCGGATGAGCTGGCGCACGGGGTTGATCGTCCCCAATGCGTTCGATACATAGACCACTGAGACCAACCGAGTCCGAGGGGTGAGGAGTTTTTCGTACTCGTCCAGCAGTAACTCCCCGGCGTCATTGATCGGCACCACGCGCAGCGATGCTCCGGTCTGTTCGCACAGAATCTGCCAGGGGACGATGTTGGAGTGGTGCTCCATTGCGGAGATGAGGATCTCGTCGCCAGCCCGGATCTGTTGCCGGCCGTAACTGAAAGCCACCAGGTTGATGGCCTCTGTGGTGCCGCGAACGAAGATGACTTCCCGTGATTCCGCGGCGTTGATGAAGCGTTGCACCTTTTTGCGGCTTTGCTCGTAGGCCTCGGTGGCGCGTTCGCTCAGCCCATGCACACCGCGGTGAATGTTGGAGTTGTACGTTGAAAGATACTCATGCACCGTATCGATGACAACTTGCGGCTTTTGGCTCGTGGCGGCGTTGTCGAAGTAGACCAGCGACTTCCCGTGGACTTTCCCACCCAGAATCGGGAAATCCTGTCTCACCTCGTTCACGTCGAAACCGGCCGCCCGGTCCTCGTGGACCTTTGCAGTCACTGAACGACCGGGGGTGCTCATCGGACTTCCTCCAACAGCTTCCCCTCAGGCAACCATTGCGCCACGAGTGCCTGAAGGTGTTTCCGGATCGATTCGACCTTCATGCGCTCCAGGCTCTCGTTGGCAAAGCCAAAGAGCAACAGGGCACGCGCCGCATCCTTGACAATGCCGCGGGAGCACAGGTAGAAGATCGCGTCCTCGTCAATCTGGCCGATGGTCGCGCCGTGGGTACATTTGACATCGTCGGCATAGATCTCCAGCTGCGGCTTGGTGTCGATCTGTGCCTCCTGCGAAAGCAGCAGGTTATTATTGGTCTGTTTTGCGTCGGTCTTCTGGGCATCCTTGTGGACGATGATCCGGCCGCTGAAGATGCCATGCGACTGCTCGTCGAGGATACCCTGGTAGAATTGCCGGCTGTCACAGTGCGGACTAGCGTGTTCGACCAACATAAAGTTGTCCATGTGCTGCCGGCCGGTTCCCATGAACAGGCCATTGATCAGGCAGGTGCCCCCCTCGCCGGCTAGCACCGGGTGCACATTGTTCCGCACCAACGCGCCACCGAGCAGCACCGTGTGGGACGCGACACTACTGCTGCGGCCCTGCTCCACCCGGAGGGTCGAAACATTGAACGCCTGCTTACTCTCTTGCTCAATCAGATAGTGGCTCAGCACACTGTTCTGGCCGACCACCGCTTCTGTGACCACGTTCGAGAAATAGACGTCGGCGTCTAGCGAAACATAGTCTTCGACAATGACCGCCTGGCTGTCTTCATCCAGAACGATCAAGTTGCGCGGATGGGTCACGATCGGGGCGTCGGTTGCCGTCGACACGTACAGCAGACGGATGGGCTCCTCAACAACCCGCCCCCGAGGGACATGTATGAACGCGCCGTCTTCCATGAAGGCGGTATTTAGGGCGGAGAACGCGTCCTGGTGATACCCAGCGTACCTGGTCAGGTGCTGCTCCAGCACATCGCGGTCATCCCTGAAGGCCTGGGCAAGGCTGCGCACTGAGAGCCCATCGCTAGGTGAAGCAGGTGATGAAAGCGTGGGTGCATACCGGCCGTTCACGAAGACGAGCTGAATATCTCGCGGCCCCGGAAACGTGAGTTGCTCTATGTCTCGGGGCGCCAGTTCGATATGAGCGTCCCCCGCGAGTTGGAAGGAGATCTGGGCGATCGGTGCCACGTTCGTAAACCGCCAGTCTTCATCGCGGGTAGTAGGGAATCCCAACTCGGCGAAGCGGGCGATGGCCGCTCGGCGGACCGGGCGCAGCCACTCCTGCCCATTGCCGGCAGTGGCCTTCTCGAACCGAGCGAAGCTCTCCAGGTAATGGTCCCGCTCTTGTGTCACGGCAATCACCGGCTCCCTCGACTATGCCTGCGCAGCAGCCCTGGCCTCTTCTTCGACCCAGGCGTAGCCCTTCTCCTCGAGCTCCAATGCCAGCTCTTTCCCGCCCGACTTGACGATCCGGCCGTCCAATAAGACGTGGACGTAGTCGGGGACGACGTAGTTGAGCAGTCGCTGATAGTGGGTGATAACGACGATGGCACGCTCCGGGGTGCGCAGCGCGTTCACCCCGTTGGCGACGATTTTCAGGGCATCGATGTCCAGGCCAGAGTCCGTTTCGTCCATAATGCAGAGCCTGGGCTCGAGCAGCGCCATCTGGAAGATCTCGTTGCGTTTTTTCTCGCCGCCCGAGAATCCCTCATTGACCGACCGGTGGAGCAGCTTCTCATCCACCCCCAGAGACTTGATCTTCTGCTTGACCAGGGTGAGGAACTCCATGGCGTCAAGTTCCTCGAGGCCCCGGCGCTTGCGGATGGCGTTGAGCGCGGCCTTGAGGAACTGGGCGCTCCCGACACCCGGGATCTCAACGGGATACTGGAAGGCCATGAAGACCCCCTCGCAGGCGCGCTCCTCCGGTGCCATCTCGAGCAGGTTCTTTCCGTCGTACAGGACTTCTCCTTCAGTGACCCTGTACGTCTCGCGACCGGCCAGGACTTGCGCCAGCGTGCTCTTCCCCGAGCCGTTGGGGCCCATAATGGAGTGAACCTCGCCGACGTTGACCTTCAGGTCAACGCCTTTGAGGATCTCGTGGTTGCCCGCTTGCACATGCAGGTTTTTGATTTCGAGCATGGTCCGTCCTTTTTGAAGAGTCGTTCACGTCTCTTAGCCGACACTTCCCTCAAGGCTGATACCCAGCAGCTTCTGCGCCTCGACGGCGAACTCCATCGGCAGCTCGCGGAAGACCTCCTTGCAGAAGCCGTTGACGATCAGGTTCACCGCGTCCTCCTTCGTGATCCCTCGCTGGTTGCAGTAGAAGATCTGGTCATCGCCGATCTTGGATGTACACGCTTCGTGCTCCATCCGGGCGGTGGGGTTCTTCACCTCGATGTAGGGGAACGTGTGGGCACCGCACTTGTCGCCAATCAGGAGCGAATCGCACTGCGTGTAGTTGCGCGCCCCCGTTGCACTCTTGAGGATCTTGACCCCCCCCCGGTAGGTGTTCTGGCCATGACCTGCCGAGATCCCCTTGGAGACGATCGTGCTCCGGGTGTTCTTGCCAATGTGGGTCATCTTGGTGCCCGTGTCAGCCTGCTGGTAGTTGTTGGTCAGGGCCACCGAATAGAACTCGCCCACGGAGTTGTCGCCAATCAGGATGCAGCTGGGATACTTCCAGGTGATGGCCGAACCGGTCTCGACCTGCGTCCACGAGATGTGCGAGTTGCGGCCCAGGCACTTGCCGCGCTTGGTGACAAAGTTGAAGATACCGCCCTTGCCGTCCTTGTCGCCCGGGTACCAGTTCTGGATGGTCGAGTACTTGATTGTGGCATTATCGTGGGTGATCAACTCCACCACCGCGGCGTGCAACTGATTCTCATCCCGCATCGGCGCGGTGCAGCCCTCGAGGTAGCTCACGTAGGCGCCCTCGTCGGCGATGATCAGTGTGCGCTCGAACTGGCCTGTCGATTCGGCGTTGATGCGGAAGTAGGTCGACAGCTCCATCGGGCAGCGGACCCCTTTCGGGACGTACACGAAGGAACCGTCAGTGAAGACCGCAGAGTTGAGCGTCGCGAAGAAGTTATCGGTGTACGGCACGACCGACCCGAGGTACCTGCGGACCAGCTCCGGATGCTGCTGCGCCGCCTCGGAGAAGGAACAGAAAATAATCCCCAATTCGGCCAGCTTCCCCTTGTACGTCGTTGCCACCGAAACGCTGTCGAAGACCGCGTCGACCGCAACGCCGGTAAGCATCTTCTGCTCTTCGAGTGGGATACCCAACTTTGCATAGGTCTTGAGCAGCTCGGGGTCCACCTCGTCGAGGCTCTCAAGTTTCTTTTTCGGCGCCGCGTAGTAGCTGACGCTCTGGTAATCGATGGGGGAATAATGAACATTGTGCCACGTCGGCTCCTTGATGGTGAGCCAGTACCGGTAAGCCTTCAGGCGCCACTCGAGCAGCCACTCTGGCTCTTCCTTCTTTCCTGAGATGAGGCGGATGATATCCTCATTTAGCCCCGGTGGCGCAATATCCTGCTCGATCTCCGTTACAAATCCCCATTTGTAATCTTGACTAACTAATTCTCCGATCGTATCTGTCGCCTTGCTCATGGTAACTCCCTTTCAAGGCTGTTACGAACTATCCGTCTCCGAGCCACATATGGCTCGTTCCTCCACTCTGGCCGCCCTTCACTCTCGCGACTGTCCCTTCCCACTGTGCTCGCCCCCTCGCACTGGGACCGACCACCCCGGGCGGCCACCCGTAGCGCGCCCACTGTCATGGGGACCACATCCGTCCGGAGACACCCTCCTCCTTCACACAAAGCTGAACCACACTATCCATGCGGAGATCGGGCAGGGAGGGGGACCGGGGATGCGGCTTGATCACTATGAGTGTAAGTATACTATAGAGCATTTGTACCTGTCAACGCATTCGGCCGCATGGTCGCGGATTTGGGGCCTTTGTGGACCCGGTAAGGGACCGCTAAGGCCTCTGTGGATGCCCAAGCGTGCCATCCCGCGAAGGCGAATTTCTCCACTGCACCCTCGCCTTGCTCCTAGGCCTGAAATGACTGTCCGCAGCCGCAGGAGCCTTTGGAATTGGGATTCTTGATGGCGAATCCCGTCCCGGTCAGCCCATCCTGAAAGTCGATCTCCGTGCCGGCGAGGAAGAGCAGGCTCTTGGGATCGACCACGACCTTGACCCCGCCCTCCTCGAAGACTTGGTCCCCCTCCTTGGGGGTATCAAAGGCCAACTGGTACTCGTACCCGGAGCATCCGCCCCCCCTCACCCGGACGCGCAGCCCCTGGCCCTCGACCCCATCCTTGGCCATCAGGTCTTTCAACTTCGCCGCTGCTGCCTCAGTAACTTTTACCACCTGCATCCCTCCTGCTTGAGATCAAGATTACTCTGTCAATGTCTCCACGCTGATCCGCCCGGCCACATTGGCAGCCACCTGGCGGAAGATAGCCGCCACGGGGGAGTCGGGTCGCTCGACCAGGATCGGCTGCCCCACGTCCCCCCCCCCCGGCGGAGCTCGGGATCCAGCGGGATCTCCCCCAAAAAGGGGACCTCCAGCCGCTGACTCGCCTTGCGGCCCCCGCCGTGGCCAAAGAGCTCCACCGAGTGCTCGCAGTGGGGGCAGAGGAAATAACTCATGTTCTCGATGATCCCCAGGATCGGCACCTTCAGCGTCTGCAACATGTTCAGCGCCTTGGTCGCAATCTGAATCGCCACCTCCTGCGGCGTCATCACGATCACCGCCCCCGACAGCGGAATCGCCTGCGCCAGCGTCAGCGACGCATCCCCCGTCCCCGGCGGCAGATCCGCCAATAGATAGTCCAGCTCCCCCCACTCCACCTCCATCAACATCTGCTTCACCGCCTGCGCCACCATCGGGCCCCGCCATACCACCGGGGCCGTGTGATCCGGCAGCAGAAAACCCAGCGACATCAGCTTTACCCCGTGCCTCTCCGGCGGGATCATCCGCTTCCCCACCACGTCCGGCTGGCGATGGACCCCCATCATCATCGGAATGCTGGGCCCGTAAATGTCTGCATCCAAAAGCCCGACCGCGGCCCCCGCCTCCGCCAACGCCACCGCCAGATTCACCGTCACCGTCGACTTGCCGACCCCCCCCTTGCCACTGCCGATGGCAACAATGTGCTTGACCCCTGGAATCGGCTGGAGGCCCGACGGCGGCTTGCGTACACTGGCCGTCAGCGTCACCGTCACCTCCCCCACCCCCGGTAGGGCCTGCACCGCCGCCTGCGTCTCGGCCTCTACCTGCGCCCGCATCGGACAGGCCGGAGTCGTCAGTTCCACGGTGACCGCTACGGCCCCCCCCGCGACCTTGATCTCCTTCACCATCCCCAGTGACACCAGGTCCCGGTGTAGTTCCGGGTCATTCACTTTCCGGAGAGCGTCCAGGACCTTCTCTTCGCTGACCATGTTTCCCTCACTTCCCTACACACTGCCCGCTAGAAGTCCTCTCCTTGTCGCAACCTTTAATTTAATTAATAATTACGAATCTCTATATATATTATTTCCCCTTCCCCTGGGCCGGCGAGATACCGGGATGGTCCAGAAAGAACTGTGCGTTTTTCGGGGTATAGCTCTTCCACTGCTCAGGTACCGCACTTTCTTCAAAAATTGCCGTCACCGGACACTCCGGTTCGCACGCCCCGCAGTCAATGCACTCCTCAGGGTGGATGTAGAGCTGGTGCTCCCCCTCGTAGATACATTCCACGGGGCAGACGTCCACGCACGCTCTGTCTTTTACCCCAATGCATGGTTCAGCAATTGTATACGTCATTGCTTTCCTCCCACCGGTAAACGCCCCGTCCCTCCTTAGAATGTCACTCGGCAAAGATACCGTCGATCCATGTGCGCCAGGCGACTCCCTTGAGACCCTCCCGGCGCCCGCGTCCTCTCCGCAGCACTAGCTGCACCAGCTCTCCATACCCAGGAAATTCCCGGACCGTGTATCCGCAGACCTGACACCGCTTATAAAAGTACGGCCATCCCCCCTCCCCGCGCTGCATTCCTCCCGTTCGCTTCATCTGCCGGATACAACACGCGCTGGGAGACGGGGGCGAAATAATCTCTCGCGGATACCGATTTTTCGGCTGACCGTGGGGATCATAGCGAACAATCGTGACCAAGGCCACACTCCTCCCGAGTCACAGTAAAGCTCTCTGCCTGATCCAAGATCCCACACAGCGCTGGGTTCCCTGGAGAGGAGTTTCAGGGACTCCCGCGCCAACTTCTCCCATCTCTCACCGAGAGCGGGGCAAGGACCATGCCAGCACATCCATTCGACGTGAGACGCCAAGGGCGTACCTCTAACATCCTGTCTTTTCAGGCCACAGGGTACCTGAAGGAAAATCAAACGGCTCCACCAGCGAGTGTCTGATGCAGGGAATTTCTGGATGGCAGGGAGTTTCTCCCTGGTCAGATGTGGATGTTGTATCGCTGGCTCTGTTGCGCTGCTTGCTGCTGCTCGAGTGCGGCAGCTCTTCCGCCTCCAGCTCATCCAGTCGAATCTTGGTCTCCACGCGTATCCCCCTTCCGGCTCTGTGGGTTCTTATACGTTATTTTCATCAATTGAGCCGTCCTTGGGTTCTCTTTCAGGTGCTTGACGATCAGCTCCGTGCCGGTCCTATGATGGAAATATCCCATCCCTTCTCCCGGCAACCTGTTTTTTGTATAGAATTCGAAGAGCACATCGGTCACCGTGGCTACCTGTTCCCGGGGGACGCTCCGTACATACATTTCACCCGTCTCTCGATCGATCAGCGGCTCCCCCTGATGTCGCCCATCCTCGGTTCCGCCCAATTTGAGCTGGTACCGGTTGAGACCCATCCCAACCCAGCCAATGGTCTTTGTTGCGGGACGAAAACATTGCCGTTCACACCCTGTGACTCCAATGGACTCGGCCATCTCCCCCCATTTCTGCTCTAATTCGTCAATCAGATACGGTTCGAATTTCTCCGCATCGGTATACGTCAGCTGGCAGGTGTCCCTTCCGACGCAGGCGCCAGACAGCAGCCGGAGCCGCGTGTAGGGCCGTCCGTGTCGCGTGCCGTACCCGAAACTTTTTAGGTAGGTTTCAAATTCCGACTTGGCGTCTGGCGGGATATTCGTGAACAAGATATCCTGATTCGGAGTCGTCATCAGCTCAACGGGGTATTTCTGCATCACGTATCGGACCATTGCTTTCAGTCTGCCATTCGGGCCGTCGATGATCCGTCCGTTCTCAATGAAGGCCCCGTAGCAGAGTTGCTCGTCGGATGGCTGCATGATCCACCCGTGATGCAGATGCCTGTTCCCGTAATCATGATCCGAGTCGGGCATTGCAAGATCGCATGCGCTGACCCGGCGAACTTGCTCTCGGAACCAGTCCATGCCCTGCTTTCTCAGGACATATTTCATTCGAGCCCAGTGTCGGTTCTGACGGTCACCCCACTCCTGATGTACCTGCACGATCCCATCTAGGACTTTTAATAATTCACTTTCTCTCACGATGCCAAAGGGTTCTCCCAATGCAGAAAAAGTGGGTTTCCCGTTCCTTTCCCCTTGGCTGCCCCCGATATACACCTGGAATTGCGTGACCCTGCCATCTTCCACAATCGGCGCAACTCCGATGTCATTAGTACGCAGTTCCACACAATTATCCGGAACATACGTCCCCTTTTCCCCATCGAAGTGCATCGCCGAGAAGCCGATCTTGAATTTTCGGTTCAACAAATTGGGACCGTATTGGAATCGCTCCTCCGGATCCCGTAAATAGTTCGGGTCTACGGCGAAAATTTCAATGAACGCTGCGGTGGGAAGCCTGAAGTATTTCCCTACTTTCTGGGCCCAGGCATTGGCATCATAGATTTTTGAGAAGCAGGAAAGGGGGCACCCCATGACATTTCTGACATTATCTCCACATCCATTCAGACTATAAAATCCGGACTCGGCGACCCCCCGCACCACCTCAACAACATGTTCCTTTTTCACCCAATGGAATTGGATGTTTTGCCTGGTGGTAATTCGTAAGGACGCACTGCCCTCATGGCTCACCGTGAACCGCTCGGACAACTCGTCGAAGACCATCCATTGTTCTCGCGTGATGGGGCCTCCGCCAGGAATACTGATCCGAATCATGTACATCCAGTCTTTTTCCTTGCCTGTCTTGGCTCGGTTCCATTCAAGGTAAACTCCGTGAGATTTCGCGAGTTGTTCAGACTCCCACGCAAGATCGGCCAGAGAGGTATCGCGGAAATCCTGATACAGACTTCCGCGGATCCAGTTTGACGCCAGCTTCGTACGGTCGTGCCTGGAAAGCTCTTCAAGGGGTGTTTTTAGATTTGGATTGATCTCTTCCATACCTTCACCAGCGTGAATTCCTTACCCTGGGCAGTCACCTGTCGACCAGCACACTCCTCTTTACTTCCCGGACAGCATCCTAGCCCGAATTATTCACACAGAAGTGAATAATCCGCCCTCCGGGCTTCGACTCCGCCCCGCGTTTGCAGGGCGTCGCTCAGGGCTAGCCTTGAGTCCCGCCCCAGCAGCGGGACGCATTATACACGAAGACACCCGTTCGTGAATAATGCGGGCTAGCTCGCCGTTAGTATCACCCGTGATTTCCGATCGCCAGGCTTGGGAAAGGAAGGGATTTGGAGAGTCTAGACTTTCTTTCATCCGAAGGGAATCAAGGAGATCTTCTAGTCGGCCGCGCGCTGCACCTCGCTCAAAAGCGAACGGACCGTTTGAAAAGCCTCCTCTACAGAGGCAAAGCTCCGCCCGGCGAGCTGGGTCCGGACCGCCCGGTAGAGCCAAATTGATTCCTCCTTTCCGCCAGAACACTCAATCTCCATGGCACCTTTCGGAATTTCCTGCTCTGGTCGGGCCACCCCGATACCGACCACCTCAAATCGACCCCGGGTCTCCGCCACGTGCCAATAAAGAAGCCAACGGTCCATTCTGCGCCCCTCTCCTCTTTTATTTGCGTGCGCCGCTCAGCGAGATGAGGAGATCCGAGGGGGTGTCAGCCCTTGCCCCCCCCTTTTCCACCGCCGGGGGCAGCAGGCGCCTTCGCTGCCGCTCCCGGCGGGGAACGAGGAGTCATAATGGTGGGATAGAAGCCGTCGGCGTGCATCGTCTCCATGTCGTAGACCAGATTGGTCCGACTGAACCCACCCAGTTCGTACTTGCCGGTCCACATGGAGATCGCGTCAAAGGGACACACCTCGACACAGAGGTTGCAGTACATGCAGAGGTTGTGGTCGATGACGAACCACTTGGGCCGCCGCGCCTTCCCCTTTCCCTCCCCCGCCAGGTGGATGCAGTTGGCGGGACAGATCCGGGCACACATGTCGCAGGCGGTGCACTTGAGCTCCTGCGACTCCAAATCGATCGTCAGGACATGTTGGGTCAAGGCCCGGGTGGGAAGCTGCCGCTTCTCCTCAGGATACTGGACCGTCACCGCCCGGGTGAACAGATACCGGAGTGTGATTTGCATCGAGAGGAGGATGCTCCAGAAGCCTCGCCAAATCTCTCGGAGATACCGCCACATTTTCTCACCCCATTGGCGAAAGGACTAATACGAGCAGCCCGGTGATCCCTAGATTCACAAAGGCCAGGGGCAGCAGGACCTTCCAAGCCACGTGCATCAGTTGATCTACGCGCACCCTGGCCAGCGTCCATCGAAGCCATATCATCACAAAGAGGAGGAAATAGGTCTTGAGCAGGAACCAGACCCAGGGAGCCAACAGTGGACCCTGCCACCCCCCGAGAAAAACGGTGGTGGCAATGGCGCAGACGACAAACATATTCGCGTACTCCGCCAGGAAAAAGATGGCGAATCGCATCCCACTATACTCGACATGAAACCCGGACACGAGTTCCGACTCCGCCTCCGGGATATCGAAGGGGAGCCGGTTGGTCTCCGCCACGGCACAGGTGAAGTAGATGAGAAAAGCCAGGGGTTGCACCACGATTAACCATCCAGGGAGGATGCCAAGCCAGGTTCCCCCCTGATACTCCACGATGTCCGTCATCCTGAGAGAGCCCACTAGGAGGAGAGGACCCAGCAGGGAAATCACCAGGGGCACCTCGTAGCTCACTGCCTGCGCCGCGGACCGGAGCGCGCCCAACGCAGCGTACTTGTTGTTGGAGCCCCAGCCGGCCATGATGATTCCCACCACCGTGAGAGAAGAGATAGCAATGATGTACAGAATACCGATGTTGAGATCCTGCACGATGAGGCCGGGACCGAATGGAATTACCACATAGGTGGCCAACGATGCGGCGAAGACCACGATCGGGGCCAGGATAAAGACCGGCCTGTCGGCCCGGGTCGGGATGATGTCCTCCTTGAGCAGGAGCTTGAGCCCGTCGGCGATACTCTGGGCCCACCCGTGCCAGCCCCCGACCCGCATCGGACCGAACCGAGCCTGGATGTGGGCGCTGATCTTTCGCTCCCACCAGATCAGGAACATGGCCGACACCGAGATAAAACCGATGATGATGCTCACCACCCCGAGCATGATGGCGAGGCGCGGAACGATCCACGGAATGCCCCACGCCTCAAAAAGGGCGTAAAATTGTTCGAGGGCTCCAGCGCTCACCACCTACACCCTTCTTGCACCAGCAGTCGGCTATTCGGATTTCGAATTGCGAATTTCGAATATGGGATTGGGGACTAAACACTTCCGTAGAAAATCCGAAATCCGCATTCCCAAATTCGAAATGTTTGCAAGCTGACCGCTGGCAGCTATGGATTAGCGGTCCACCTCGCACAGCACGATATCCACGCTCCCCAAGATCGCAACCGCATCGGCCACCATATAGCCGGGGAGCATCACCGGCAGGGCGGAGAGATTGACAAAGGTCGGTGCGCGGACCTTGTAGCGATACGGCCGCTCGGACCCGTCCGCGACGATGTAGTGCCCCAACTCCCCCCGCGGGCTCTCCACCCGCGAATAGATGTCCCCCACCGGCGCCCGCAGCTTCTTCGCCACCGGGGCCAGGACCGGCCCCGGGGGAATCGCCTTCAAACCCTGCTCCACGATCTTGACCGATTGCTCCATCTCCTGGCGGCGCACCCAGAAGCGGTCCCACACATCCCCGTTCGGCCCCACCGGGATGTCAAACTCAAACCGGTCGTAGATCCCGTACGGGTCGTCCCGCCGCAGATCCCACCGGATCCCCGAGCCCCGGAGCATGGGCCCGGAGCAGGCGTAGCTGATGGCATCCTCGGGCTTGAGAATCCCCACCCCCTGGATCCGTTTCTGCCAGATGATGTTGTCGGTGCTGAGGCGGTCGTACTCGGACAGCCGCGGCGTGAACCACGCTAAAAACGCCTTCACATCCGCCAGCCACCCCTCCGGGACATCCAGGGCCAGCCCCCCAATCCGCATGAAGCTGTAATTGATCCGTTGCCCCGAGACCGCCTCGAACAGGTCCAGGATCATCTCCCGCTCCCGAAAACACCACATGAAGAGGGTGAAGTTGCCGAGGTCGAGGCCAAAGGTCCCCAGCCAGATCAGATGCGAGGCGATCCGCTGTAGTTCCCCGATGATGACTCGGAGATACTCCGCCCGCGCCGGGATGCTGATCTCCATCAGCCGCTCGCAGGCGAGGCAGTAAGCCCAGTTGTTGTACATCGAGGCCAGGTAGTCGAGCCGGTCGGTGTACGGGATGATCTGGACGTAGGCGCGGTTCTCCCCGATCTTCTCGTGGCAGCGATGCATGTAGCCCAGGTAGGGGATGCATTCGCGCACCACTTCCCCGTCCAGCTTCAACAGCAGGCGTAATACCCCGTGGGTCGATGGGTGCTGTGGCCCCATGTTGACCCACATCTCCTCCATCGATTCGGTGGTCCGTTCTTTGACCTGCTGAAGGTGAAGGTTGATTGTCGTCATGCCGCCTGCTTCCTATGCCGTCGTCGGTCGGGGCACGCTTCCCGGCTTCCGATCCTCCCAGGGATAGGCAACAAACCGTTCATCCTGGTAATCCTTCCGGAGGGGATAGCCGATCCAGTCTTCGGGGAGGAGGATCCGCCGTAGGTCCGGATGGTTCTCAAACCGGATCCCGAACAGGTCAAAGGCCTCTCGCTCGTGCCAGTTCGCTGTCCCCCAGAGGGGGACCACCGAGCGGAGGACCGGCTCATCCTGGGGGACCCTCGCCCGGAGGATAATCTTCCCCGGCTGTTTGAGGGAGGAGATGGCATACACCACTTCCATCTCTTTATCGGCAGTCCAGTCGACGCCGCTCAGGCAGTTCAGGTAATCGTACCCCAGCTCCTCCTTGATAAAGCGGCAGATCTCGAAATTTCGGTCTGCCTTGATGGTCACACAGGCCTCGCCACGCCGGACCTCTGCTGTTCGGATCTCCTCGCGGAACCGGGACTGAATCTGCTGAAGGATCTCTTCCGCCGTCATTGCATTAGCGTCCGATGTCCGAAGTTCGAAGTCCGATGTCGAACGTCACACAGTGGCCGGTCAATCCTGACGTCGGACCTCACACGTCGGACGTCAGACTTTCACTAGACCCACTCGAGTGCCCCCTTGGCCCACGCGTAGGCGAGGCCGACCAGGAGGATCACGATGAAAATCATCATCTCAATGAAGGCAAACAAGCCGAGGGAGCGGTAGACAATGGCCCAGAGGAAGAGGAAGACCGTTTCCACCGCGAAGAGGATAAACATCAGGGTAAAGAGATAGTACCGGATGTGGATCCGGAGCCACGGGCCGCCGATGGGATCTTCACCGCACTCGTAGGTGGTGAGCTTTTCCGGCGTCGGATTCGCCGGGCGGATAATACGCGAAAGGACATCAATGTTGAGGACTACGAAGAGGAGGCCGACGATGAGGAAGAGCGCGACATATGCGTAATCGGCTGCCATACTCCCTCAACAATAAAAATGCCCTTCGCAGGGCATCACGTCCTGGGATAGTCTCCGAGCTTGTGAATTACGTTACTAAGTAGCATAAATTTTCCAGCGATGTCAAGTGAAATGTCGCCCGAATTCACCTTGTGTTCAGAGTCCTGACATACGCCAGGACATCCTCCCGGTCTTTCTCATCCATGCTCCACTGAAAGCCCGGCATCTTCCCTTTCCCCTTATTGATGACCTGAAAGAGCTCCTGATCACTCTTGTCTTGCACTCTTTTTGAGGTGAAGTCCGGGATCTCGACCTGGAGCATCTGCACCATTCGGGGGCTGCCCTTGCCGTCCTCGGCATGGCACTTCAGACAGCGGACGGCATACACCTCCTTCCCGTTCGCGAGATCCGCAGCTACCGTCGGGGCCGGGACCAGGATGATCGAGGCCGCCAGGAAAGATCCTACGACCCAACTCTTGGTATCGTGCCTCACCATGATGCCTCCTTCCCCACTGTGGCATTCCCCGCGACACCATGCCACCCGGCCACCCGAGGTCATATCCTCCCCGCTCCCGCGCATGGTATCTCTGTCAATCCCGACGCTCCAACGGGATTCCCTGGTTACTCTCCTCCCCCCCTTTAGCTGTCGCCCCCCTCTTCCGGCATGGCCGCAGATTCCTCGACGTCCGCCAGGTAATGGCAGGTCGAGCAGAGATCGTGGGGCTCTGCCTCTCCATCGGCAAGGAACTGTACCTCGCACCGGCCACAGCGGCGGTATGCCTTCTCCAATAGGATCTGCTGATCTTTTGAGGCAACAACTTTCAATGAAAGCCCTTGCCGGTAGGTCAGGGCATTCGGAATGCAGGCATCCAGACAGAGAGCACAGTTGACGCACCGACTTGCATCCACGGTGAGGCGGAAGGCCTCCTCGCCCCCTCCCCGCTCGATTGCCCCGGTGGGACAGATCTGGACACAGGCCTCACAGGCATTACACTTCACCTCGTCGAGGAGAAGCTGCGCAAAGGGACCTTCGGGATCGTAGGGGACTTCCCCGTCCTCAACTTCGAACTTCTTGAGAAAGTGAGGAAGGAGTCGATTCCGGAGAGGAAGAGAAGTCCTCCTCGTGGACCCTCTGCCCTGAAACGCCTGGGAGAAGTCGTCGAGGAAAGAAGCCATGAGCTGCATCCCTTCGCTTCTCACCCAGGTGAAAAACGCCCGACGGTCAGGGCCTACCGTCTTCCATCTCTTGTGTTTCCCGCGAGTCCCCTCCCTCTCCTCTATGATCCTCTCGGAAGATCCAGGAAGGGCTTGACCCCAGGTGCGAATCCGACCGAGCATCCGCCGGTATCGAGGCATCGCCTCTGGGTACGGGCACTTCTCGCAAGGCCCTCGCGTAAGGTAGACCTCTTGGGCCCCGAGGGCCAAGGCACCCAGCAAAATGGTCTCGTCCAGACGCGCCAGGCAGGGCAGGATGAGATCGGCTGATGCGGCATTTACGCTCTGTTCGCAGGTGATGGACAGGGAAGGGCTCTCTCGCAAGCGAGAGGCTACCTGGGAGAGAAGCTGCCCCGCTGCCGCCCCGTTGAGATCAAAGGCGGAGACGGGACAGACGGTGAGGCAGACCCCGCAGCCGGTGCAGTCATTCAGGACGTGGACCCCCCCACTGAGATCGATGCTCTGGACCGGGCAACTCTTCACGCACAGGTGACAGTCCGAAAGTCCAGAATGCTCCCGCAGACAGCGGGGTGTCTCGACTGTGGCCTGCGCCCCCCCTACCCGATGAAGGAAGCGTTCGAAACGGTCTAAGGGCTCCATCTTCGGTGACCGACAAGAAAAAGGTGACTGGTGGTCAGTGGCTAGTGGCTGGTGGTTTTCACCAATCACCAATCACCAGCCACCAATAATCCATGAACCCTCAACTCTCAACCCTGAACGCTGAATTACTCACTCTGGACTGACGACTTGGAGGGCCTCCTGGGCCGCCTCAACGGTAATCGCCACATCCTGGCTGGTGTGGGCGGCGGAGAGGAAAGCCGCCTCGAACTGAGATGGGGGAAGGCTGATCCCTCGATCCAACATGGCGCCAAAGAAAGTGGCGTAGCGTTTGCTTTCGATCCGCTCGATATCCCGCTCATCCTGCACCGGACCCTGCGTAAAGAACAGGGTCCACATGGAACCAACCCGGTTGAGACAACAGGAGAGATTCGCCCTCCGATATGCCTCCTCCATCCCCTCGGCTAACGCTCTCCCCCGCTCCTCCAGATCACGGTAGACCCCTTCATCCCTCAAGAGGTTCAGGGTCTCGATGCCTGCCGTCATGGCCAGCGGATTGCCGGCCAGAGTCCCGGCCTGATAGACCGGGCCCAGTGGAGCGACCTGTTCCATCATCGCCTGACGACCCCCATAGGCTCCAACCGGCAGGCCCCCTCCGATGATCTTCCCCAGACATGTCAGGTCGGGGCGAACCCCGTAAAGCCCCTGCGCCCCTCCGTAGCTCACGCGAAAGCCGGTGATCACCTCGTCAAAGATCAACAGGGCCCCGTATTGATGAGTCAGTTCCCTGAGTCCCTCAAGGAAACCGGGCCTGGGCGGCACCACGCCCATGTTGCCTGCCACCGGCTCGACAATCACACACGCCACTTCCCCCCCCACCGCCTCCATGACCTCACGGAGCTGGTCCAGATTGTTATAGCTGAGCGTGATGGTCTCCTTCACCACGGCCTGAGGAACGCCGGCGGAATTCGGGATGCCCAGGGTCAGGGCGCCTGAACCGGCCTTGACCAACAGGCTATCGACATGACCATGGTAGCAGCCTGCGAACTTGACGATCTTGTCCCGCTTGGTGTACGCCCGGGCCACCCGAAGGGCACTCATCACCGCCTCGGTCCCGGAGCTCACGAAGCGGACCATCTCCACCGAGGGGAGGGCCTCGGTCACCCCTCTCGCCAAGGTGACCTCCAGCTCCGTCGGTGCCCCATAACTCGTTCCACGCTCTACCGCCTTCTGTAATGCCCTCACAACCTGGGGGTGAGCGTGTCCCAGGATCAACGGTCCCCAGGACCCCACGTAGTCGATGTAGACCTTTCCGTCCACATCAAAGATCCTGGCACCCTCTCCCCTTTCGATGAAGAAGGGGCACCCCCCCACGGCCCGAAAGGCCCGGACGGGGCTGTTCACGCCCCCCGGAAGGTATCGCTGCGCCTCTTGAAAAAGATTCGCCGACTTCCTTCTCATGGTCTCTCCCGCACCCATCGGCGCACCACTTTTTTATTAATTCCACCCGGCCTCGGTTCGGCGGACAGACCGATACCCAACTTCCACACCACCGTGATTGGAGGAATGGCACCCGGCAGATGTCTCAACGCGACGTCGGCGACCACGACGGGATGAAAAAGGAATTACTCGGTCCGGCGAAGGAGCCGAGCGGCGTCTTTGGCGAAGTACGTGAGGATCAGGTCGGCCCCCGCCCGTTTGATGGCCGTGAGGATCTCCAACATGGCTCGCTCCTCCTCCAGCCATCCCAGTCTGGCGGCGGCCTTCACCATGGCGAATTCCCCACTCACATTGTAGGCGGCCACCGGCACGTCAAACTCGGTCCGGACCCGCCATAGGACGTCCAGGTATGCCAGGGCAGGCTTCACCATGACGATATCGGCCCCCTCCTCGATGTCCATGGCGACCTCTCGTAAGGCCTCCACGACGTTTGCCGTATCCATCTGATAGCTCCGCCGATCCCCGAATTGAGGGGCCGACTCCGCCGCCACCCGGAAGGGTCCGTAGAAAGCCGAGGCGTATTTGGCCGCATACGACATGATCGCGACCTCCTCAAAACCGCTCGTGTCCAAGGCCTCGCGGATCGAGGCCACTCGGCCGTCCATCATGTCCGAGGGGGCCACGATGTCTGCCCCCGCCTCCGCCTGGGAGACCGCAGCCTTCGCCAGGAGTTCCAGGGTCGGATCGTTTTTGACAATCCCCTTCTCCACCACCCCGCAGTGGCCGTGACTCGTGTATTCGCAAAGACATGTGTCGGTGATGACGAGGAGGTCCGAGACCGAATCTTTAATGGCTTGCACGGCCTGTTGGATAATCCCATCCTTGGCGTACGCCTCGGATCCGTGGGCATCCTTATGCTCCGGGATGCCGAAGAGGAGAACCGCAGGGATGCCGAGGGTGGCAATCTCTTTGACTTCCCTGGTGAGCTGGTCCACAGAGAATTGGTAGTTGCCGGGCATAGGCGGAATTTCCTGTCGGATCCCGCGCCCGTGAACGACGAAGAGCGGCATAATGAGATTGTCCACCTGCAGGATCGTTTCCCGGACCATCCGACGGATCGTTTCCGACCGCCGGAGACGTCGGGGGCGCCGCAATGGAAAATGCATCCTTCGATCTCCGTGAGAAACGAGAGGCCTTAACCTCGGGATGTGCTCTATATATACCGAACTGTCCGGCTTGGGTCAATGTCCAGCATCTCTTCACCCCTCAGCTCTGGGCCAAGCACCCATTGCTGACTGCTGCCGCTCCTTGCTTGCAAAAACATGAAGAGATGGGTATCATAGGCGCCATCATGGGGAGACCCGTAGGCAAGCTCTCAGAACGAAAGCCAAAAACCAGGTCGCTAGGCCAAGTTCGTGCCGACGGACTGGACCCGAAGGGTCTCCTGACCACCCTCCTCTCCCGCCTCGACGTGGGTGTCCTGGCTGTGGACCGCCACGGAAAGATCATCACCACGAACACAGCCTGGTGGACTCTTTTGGGGCTCCCACGCCGCCAACCTTCCGGCCGAGGCTTCGGCGTCGCCTTCCCGCCTCCTCTGCGATCCCAGGCGCGATCCCTCGTCGAGGAGCTCCGTCAGAAGAAGGATCCGGCGGGGCTTCTCATGGCCGAGGAGGGGCTCCACCTCCAGGCGACCCCCTGGAAGAGGGGGGCGCTCTTCTTGCTGACCGAACAACCGCTCTTACGAGAGCGAGCCCTGACACAAAAGATCCTGGACAGTCTCCCCCTAGGCCTCTATGTCATCGACCGAAGCTTCACCATCGTCGCCTGGAATCGAACCCGGGAGACGGCCCCCTGGGGTATGAAACGGGAGGAGGTGATCGGCCGGAATCTCTTTCATGCCCTCCCCTCGTTGCGGCGCACCAGGATTGAGGAGGAGTTCCGCCAGGTCTTCGAGACCGGGGCTACTCTCCAGGTAGAAGAGTACTCAACATTGGAGGGAGATCGGAGGACCTTCCGGATCAGCAAGGTCCCCCTTACCAGCGTTTCAGGTCTTGTCACCCACGTGATAACACTGGTTGAAGATATCACCGAACGCCGACGGATAGAGCGACAACTCTTGGCCAGCGAGAAGCTGGCCGGAATTGGCCAGCTCGCCTCTGGCATTGCCCACGAATTGAACAATCCGATGGCCACTATTGCCTCCTGTGCCGAGGGTCTCCTCAAACAAAGCCACGGCCCCCCGTCGGCCCTGAAGGATTCCGAGGACTTCAGGCCTTATCTTCGCATCATCGAGGAGGAGGTCTACCGATGCAAGGGGATCCTAGTCGGTCTCTCCGAAATCAGCCGAGAGGGGAGTGGGGAGCAGCATCCCATCGATCTCCGCGCCCTGCTCGAGGGGACTCTCCGTGTCCTCAGCTATCAACTCCGGAGCCGGGGGATCACCGTCAACCGAGAATTTGAGGACGACCTGCCTCTGCTCCTGGGCAACGAGGGAGAGCTCCGCCAGGCATTCCTGGCCCTCTTTATCAATGCCCTCGAGGCCATGAACAGGGGCGCCATCCTGACCATTAGGGCCAGAGCGGCTGGTCCCGGGGCGCGGGTTCTTAGTTCTCCACCAACGAGGTTCCAGTCCTTGCGATCGGCCCCAGGGATCCTGGTCGAGATCGAGGACACTGGTCGGGGGATCCCCGCCCACCTCTTGCCCCGGGTCTTCGAACCCTTCTTCAGCACGAAGCCCCCCGGAAAAGGCGCAGGGCTAGGCCTGTATATCTGCGAGGGAATTATGAGTGCCCACGGGGGCAGGATGGAGATCGATTCGGTCGAGGGGAAGGGGACGCTCGTCCGGATCCACCTCCCCTCGGCAAAAACCCCGATCAGAGAGAGGGGATAATGCGCGCCGGACAGGGCAAGATCCGGGTTCTGATTGCCGACGACGAGAAGAACTTTGCCAGGGTGTTGAAGGCAGAGCTCGGGCGTGAGGGGCACAGCACCGAGGTCTCCTCGAACGGGCGGGAGGCCCTCGAGAGACTCAAGGAGCAGGAATTCGACGTCCTCATCCTCGATCTCAAGATGCCCAAGCTCGGGGGGATGGAGGTTCTCAAGGAGCTGCGGAAGTGGACCCTGGCGCCGGAGGTGATTATCCTCACCGGACACGGAACCATCCCGACTGCCGTGGAGGCCATGAAGCTCGGCGCTTACACTTATATGATGAAGCCCTGCAAGACCGCCGAGCTGAACCTCCTGATCCGAAAGGCGTATGAAAAGCAGCAGATCCTCCGAGAGAATCTCTACCTCAAGACTCGCCTGGCGAAGGACGACCCATTTCCGGAGATCGTGACCACCAGTGAGAAGATTCGGCGGATCCTGGAGATGCTCACCAAGATCGCGCCGACCGATTCTACCGTCCTCATAACCGGCGAGAGCGGCACCGGCAAGGAACTGGTCGCGAAGGCCATCCACCAGAAATCGAAGCGGAAAGACAAACCTTTCCTGGTCATCAACTGCGGGGCGCTACAGGAGAGCATCCTGGAGAGTGAGCTTTTCGGGCATGAGAAGGGGGCATTCACCGGGGCCCACACGACAAAGCTCGGCCTCTTCGAGGTGGCGGACAGAGGAACTCTCCTCCTCGACGAGATCGGCGAGATCTCCCAGGCCATGCAGTTGAAGCTCCTGCGCGTCATCGAGAACGGCAAGTTCTTCCGGGTCGGAAGCACGCGGGAGCGGCAGGTCGATGTCCGGGTCCTCTCGGCAACGAATAGAGACCTCCAGGCACATGTTAAGGCCGGAAAATTTCGCGAGGATCTGTATTATCGCATCAATGTCATCCCCCTCCACGTTGCTCCCTTGCGAGAGCGGCCTGAGGACGTCCCTCTCCTGACGCAACACTTTCTGCAGCTCTTCGCTCCCCTTGGCAAGAAGACCATGAGTAGGGACGCCATCAATTACCTCACCCGCTACTCCTGGCCTGGGAACGTCCGGGAGCTCCAGCACGTCATTCGGCGGGCCCTTATCCTCTCTCCCAAAGACCAGATCGAAGCGGAGGATCTTCCCCTTGACCTCCAGGTAGACCAGGTTTCGAAACGGGTGGCTGCCTCGCACGGCTCTCCGTCCACCCTCGGGGAGGTAGAGCGGCAGCATATCCTCCGGGTCATGGAGCAGGCAAAGGGGCACCGGGGAGAGGCCGCACAGATCCTAGGGATCGATCCCAAGACCCTATACCGCAAGCTCCTGACCTACCGTATCGATATCCCCGAACCCCGCGACCGTCGCTAAGAGAAGCTTTCAGCTATCAACCGTCAGCGGTCATGGTCGGGCAGATTGTCCCTCCTTCAGCCGAGCGTCTCTCCACCCTTCCTCATAAGAATAAAACCCTCCCGGCAGGGCTCACTTGGCACCTTCCTTGCTAGGAGAGGATCAGGATAAGGAGAGGCCATGCGAATCATGATTATCGACGACGATTACTACACCTGTCAGACCCTTTCCCGGCTCCTGACGGCGAAGGGGTTCTCCACCCATATCCATACCACGGTCGCGGATGCGGTGCGGACCCTCCTCGCCGAAGAATTCGACGCAATGCTCTTGGACTATCACCTCCCAGGCTTAAACGGCACCGATGCCCTCCCCATAATCCAAGAAGTCTCTCCCCGACTGCCCGTCATCCTCATGATGCACGAAACCACTTTAGAGGACCGAGAGAAGGCCCTTCGGGCCGGGGCTTTTTACATCTTGCAAAAGCCCATCAACCATCGGGCACTACTCCAGGCCATCCGATCGACCCGCCCCTCTCCCACGCCCAAAAGACACCGAAAATAGCCGGGACGCCCCCTGCAACAGCGCCGCGAGAAGGGCGAGCCGCCCTCCCGTGCCAAAGGGGATATTCCAGCGAATATTCGTCTGTCCAGGTCCCCGCAGAGGAGGTTTACACCAAAGATTTGAGGGGATCAAAAGATGGATTTGAAACCCAGCGCGCGCAGGGCGGCGGCGGCGGTATAGAGGGAGCCGGTGATCAAAATGGTATCATCAGAATCGGCCAGGGCGCGGGCCGTCTCCAAGGCTTCCGGCATGGTCTCAGCGACCCTGACCTTGTCAAAGCAGCCAGAGGCAACAGTAGCCAATTCCCTTGGCTCGGCACCCCGGTCGCTCTCCGGACGGGTGAGGATGACGGCAGAGGCCAGAGGGGCCAAGATCCCAAGCATCTGCTCCCAGGCCTTGTCTTTGAGGACGCCAAAGATGACCAGGAGGCAACCCGAAAGTTTTTCCTCTTCCAGGAAGGCCCGCAAGGCCCTGATGCCCGACGGGTTGTGGGCCCCGTCTATCAGAATCCGGGGCCGTGCCGAGACCAACTGAAGGCGGCCGGGGCAGCGGGCGGCCGCCAGCCCCTCGCGTATCCGCGACTCGCCCACCCGGAAACCCTTCTCCTCAAGCAGCTCCGCCACCGCAACCGCCGTGACCGCGTTCAGGACCTGGTGCCTGCCCATGAGGGGAACCTGCAGACAATCGTACTCCCTGAGTCTCCCCGTGAGCCGGAAAGTCTCCCCCTGCTCGGAGCGAGCCAGGTGCTCTACCCGATACTGCTCCTGGACCCTGATCAAGCGAGCCCCCTTCTGCCGACCAATCCGGTCGATTGCCTCCAGAGCCGCACCCTCCGCGGCGCTCACGACCCATCCTTCCTCCCGGATAATTCCCGCCTTTTCTGCGGCAATGCTCTCTAGGCTATCGCCGAGATGCTCCTGGTGCTCGAGCCCAATATTGGTGATGACCGCCACCTCCGCCTGGAGGATGTTGGTCGCATCGGAACGGCCGCCGAGACCGACCTCGATCACCCCCCAATCCACAGAGCGACGGGCGAAGTGGAGGAACGCCAAAGCCGTGGCCGCCTCAAAGAAGGTGGGAGACGAGAGGGGAGACGGAGAGAAGACGTGATCGATGACTTGGGCGATCTCAGTGGCAAGGGCAGCCAATTCCTCCTCAGAGACTGGATGGCCGTCAACTAGAATCCGTTCCCGAAATTCCAAAAGATGGGGGGAGGTATAGAGACCAACAGTGAAGCCCGCCGCACGGAGGATCCCGTCCAAAAAGGCGGCGGTTGAACCCTTTCCGTTGGTCCCAGCCACATGGACGGACCGAAAGGTCGCTTCAGGATGGTCAAAGGCCTCCACCAGACGGAGTGTGTTCTCCAGCCCCAGCCTAATGCCAAAGCGCTGAAGCCCATCCAGGAAAGCGAGTGCGTCAGGATAGTTCATGGCTTATTGAAATTCGAATTTCGAAATAGCTCCTGCTCCTCTACTATAACACCCGTGACCCTGTCAAGGAGAACCCTTTTGCCTATTGAAACCGGGAGGCTATCGTGTTAGAGACGGGAAGGGGAGATGATGGGGTTCCCCGAGCCGATTCAAGTTTCAAGCCACGCCGGATCGAGGGGAGAGGAGACCCCCCGCACCTTTTGCTCCTCGACGACCGACCGGGTTGAGGTGGTCCGGGTGCTTGAGCGGTGGATCCAAGAGGGGCTCCAGAGGGGTCAGAAGGAATATTTTCGGGTCCTCGCCTCCGACGGACAGATCTACATCCTGTATCGGGACCGGTCCTTAGACCTCTGGTTCATGGAGCAGGCGGGTTCAAGAGGGGGGCAGCGAGAAGGTTGATCGTGCCACGCGGAGAAACTGCGCGCCTTCCGTCGCCTGGACCGGCTTTTTCCTTCGCAGTCCCGCCAGACCGTTACCGGAGGCGAACATTTTTTCGAATAGCGGTGAGGAGTCTCGAGAAGTCCGGGTCGCCGCCCGTCAGGTCCTCGGTGACAAGCTCCACCTCGCCCGGGCCCCGAGCCCCCAGGCCCAATTCTATGGCACGGCGGATCTGCTCCTGGTCCCAGACCCTCTTTGACGTCACCATCTCCCACCGGCCAAACGCCCTGATGATGCCGAGGGCCACCACATCGGTGGCGATGGGATCGCCGCTCGCTAGGACGATACCCGTCGGCACGGCCTCCCCGGACCAGGGGCCTCCATGGATCATGCTCTGGAGTCCGTCCACCACGAACAGGTGGGGGCGGACGGCCATATTGAGTTCCGCGACCGCCGGCTCCCACCCATCGCTGCCGTAATTCCACGGCTTATTCTTGCCGTGGACACACCCCACGGTGTTCTTCAGGGCACAACTGAAGCTGGCACCGCGGTGCGTCTTGATGACAGGGACACTGATGAGCCGCTCGGCCTCGTACACTGCCTTGGCCACATAGACGGTTTTCGCATACTCTACCTGAGGGAGAGCCACCTTTATCCACTCCCCCTCATCAAAGGCCAGCACTTCTGCTCCCACCTCCCGGCCCACCTCCGCAATCCCTGTCTTCTCCAAGTGGGGACGCGTGGGGAGGGAGAGCACCGCCGACATATCTCCCACCGCAAGAGACGCCGGGCCTTGCGCCTTGGCCAGAGCGGCGACCGCCCTGACCACCCGCGGGTCGGTGGTGGCCGGGGGAGGTTCACCCCAAACCACATTGGGTTTCACGAGGGTACGAGCACCCGCAACCCCGAGCCTTGCCATTCCTCCGACGAGGTCGACGGCCCTCTCGACCATCCGGGGAACATCGTCCCCGTGGACGATCGCCACGAGACTCCTTGATCCTGACCGAAACGGATTCTCCAGCAGGGGCGGAGGGTTCCCCGAAGAGGCATCGGGAGAGAAGAGGATCTGCCTGAGCATCTCCCTGCAGGCCGGGACGAAGATACCAAGCGCTGCAAGACCGGTCAGTTGTAACAGGGACCGTCGCGTGATCTTCATGACCTGCCCCAGTCTCGAAGACTGTGCCGAGGTCGAACTAGGGGATCCTAGGGGAGGGATCCTAGGGGTCAAATCTTTTGTTGACTAATTCTCGCCAAATCCCCTCGATCCCCTCTGCCCACAAAAAAAGCACCCGGGAGCCTGTGTCGCCCGCCCGGTGCCCCAATGCTGCCGCGTCTATGCAATAAAGGTTTTTGCTATCAATACGTATTTTAGGTTTATATCCAAAATACGTCCTGGAGGCAAATACCGTACCCCCGCCCCGAATCTCGCGCCAAACATTGGAGTTGGCTCCCCTTCCCCGTCGGAAAACATATCGGGTGAGGCTGACAGCAGACCGGAGAATGCCTTCTTGTGAGTCAACGGGGCCCTAGCGGGGATTCCGCGGGAGGGCCTTTCGGAAGGCGCGGAGATAGGTCAAGTAGCTCAAGGCGAGGATAAAGGGAGAGGCACCATCCTCCAGGGCCCGAAGATTGGCCTTGCCCTCCAGGTAGAGGTAGAAGAGATAGAGAAACACCCGCACAGACGGAACGTGAGGGGCCCCGATCCGACAGAGGACGAGCGGAGGGAGCTGCCAGGGATGCTCCGCGAAATCGTTCAGGTGGGCGACCTCGTGCAGGAGCACAGAGGTCGCCCACCGCCGCCCCTTGAGATGATACCGCCAGACAAAGGTGTTGCACAATAGGAAGGACTTGATTCCAAGGCCGAGAGGTCCCGTGGGAACCGCCCCCACGTTGGGATAGATGGGGGCGTAGAGCACACGGTAGCCTCGAAAGGTCCCCATCCCGAATCTGGCCAGGACCTTGCCGCAGATTCTCCCCACTCGCCTGACGACTGGAAACTTCTCTTCGCTCACCCCGACCCTCGTAACCTTCCTTGCGTTTCCGGCCCATGGTAGCAGGCCCGACCCACCGAGACAACCGCTCTCCTCGAATCGGCTCCGCCCTGCACAATCGCCAGTCGCGAGCGCGGACAGCACGGGCCCATCCTTGACGGTCCAGGGACGATCTGATACTGTCCCCCTGCCTCACGCTCTAGTGGACACTCCACGAGGATAGGGATACCAATGGTCGTGACCGCCGGGGTTATTACCCGAGAGGGGTACATCCTAATCTGCCAGCGTCGGAAGGGAAGCTGGGGGGAGTACAAGTGGGAGTTCCCCGGTGGGAAGGTCGAGGACGGGGAGGACCCAGGTGAGTCACTTCGCCGGGAACTCAGGGAGGAGCTTGCCATCGAGGCAGAAATCGGACCCCTCCTCTGCCGCCTGGAGCACCGCTACCCTGACCGGGAAGTGGAGCTTTTCGTGTTTCACATCCCGGGCTACACCGGTGAGCTCCGCAACATACAGTTTGCGGGTATTCGCTGGGTGCAGCGGGAAGAGCTTGCCGACTTTGACTTTCTGGACGCAGACCGGTCTGTGATCGAGGCATTAACCAGCAGAATCTCCTCAGGGGAGCAACGGTGAAGCGAGGGGGAATCGACCCGGCACTCAAGCGGACTTTTCAGCAGCGCCTCCTCAGGTGGTATCGGACGCACGGCCGGGATCTGCCCTGGCGGAAGACCCGGGACCCGTATCATATCTTGGTGTCCGAGGTCATGCTCCAGCAGACCCAGGTCGACCGCGTCCTCGGATTTTACGGCAAATTTGTCAAAAAGTACTCAACAGTGGAGGAGCTGGCGTCGGCGAGGCCTCGCCAGGTGCGCGAGGCCTGGGATGGGCTCGGCTACTATGCCCGGGCAAGGAACCTTCACAGGACGGCCCGCCAACTGACCCACGGCCATGGGGGTCAATTTCCTAGAACCTACGAGGAGACACATGCCCTGCCAGGGGTGGGGCGCTCCACAGCGGGGGCACTCTTGAGCTTCGCCTTCAACATCGACACCCCCATCCTGGACACCAACGTCAAACGCCTCATCTCCCGGCTCTTTGTCCATCGCCCCTCCCCGACACCGGCTCAGACAGAGCGGCGCCTCTGGCGGCTCAGTACGAGCCTGATCCCGAAAGGGAAGGCGTGGGCCTTCAACCAGGCGCTCATGGATTTTGGCGCGCTCGTCTGCACCGCAAGAAATCCTCGGTGCGTCACCTGCTTGTTCACCGACATCTGTCGAGCCTACCCCAAATTCATACGCGCGTCAGGACAGCAGCGAAGGTGAAGATCTATACCAAGACAGGCGACAAAGGGGAAACCGGCCTCTTCGATGGGACCCGCGTCCCAAAACACGACCCCCGTGTCGAGGCGTACGGAGACGTGGACGAGCTGAACGCGCTCCTGGGTACCGTTCGGGCCTTCCTCAACGACCGTGAGATCGGGGAGGTCCTCGCGTCCGTTCAGCGAGATCTCTTTGCCGTCGGGGCCCAGTTGGCCGACCCCAAATTTGGGCAGAGGAGCCGAAAAGAAAAGGTCGAACTGAGCGAGGCTCAGGTAAAGGCCCTGGAAGAGGCCATCGACCGGTGCGAGACCGAACTCCCCCCCCTCAAGCATTTCATCCTGCCGGGTGGGAGCCATGCAGGGGCCCTTCTCCACCTGGGCCGCACCGTCTGTCGACGGGCCGAGCGGCGGATAGTCGCCCTGAAAGAGCAGGGAATATCGATCCCGGCTATCCTCCTTGTCTACATCAACCGCCTGTCAGACCTCCTCTTCATTCTGGCGAGGGTGGTCAATCACCGACAGGAGGTCGAGGAGGCGTACTGGTAATCATGCTGCGGGCGATCATCTTTGACTTCGACGGTGTCATCGTCGATACTGAGCGATTTCACTTCCAGGCACTACAGCGCGTCCTCGAGGAGGAGCAGATCCGCCTCAGCTGGGAAGAGTACACCCAGACCTACTTGGCGATGGATGATAAGAATTGCTTTCGCACCGCGCTCGCTCGGCACGGGCGGTCACTCACGCCGGGGATGGTGGAGGAGCTCT
>LXTG01000077.1 GCA_001643535.1 candidate division NC10 bacterium SPGG6
GGGAATGTTAGCAAGAAATAGTTGGTGCGGCACTAGCATACTGCATCGGTACAGAGCACGCAACGGCGAGGCGGGGAGCGCCGCAACGGATACACGCAGCCAGGCATAGCCGCCATCACAAACTGAGCAGTGACGAACTGAGGAAGGCTGAGAGTGAGGGTGAGAAAATCTACCGAGGGGGACGCCTCTGCTATGCAGGTGAGGCGTTCCGAGAACGGGAGAACAAATCCACCACCCCCCGGTAGATGTAGTCGAGCCCCGACAGGACGGTGACGACCGCCGTTACCCAGATCAAGGAATAAAGGAGCGCATCCCCCTCCGCCATGATCATGGCCGCCAGGACTGTAAAGATCTGCAACGCCGTGGTCAGCTTCCCCAGGAATGATGGTGGGTAGCCCAGGCGGCCAATTGTCGTGTAGAGGATGCAGGACCCAACCATTTGAACGAGGTCCCTCCCCACAGCGATCACCGGGAGCCACAAGGGGAGGCGTCCCAAAAAGGCCAGGGTAAAGAAGGCCGAGCCTAGGAGGAGTTTGTCTGCGACTGGATCAAGGACCCTCCCGAATTCTGTCGGCTCCCGTAAGGACCTGGCCAAGAATCCGTCGAGTCCATCGGTGATCCCAGCCAGGAGAAAGAGGAGGAGGGCCCAGGAGAAGGCCCCACGGAGGAGGAGGAAGACGATCATTGGCGTCAGAATCAAGCGAAGGAAGGTGAGTCCATTGGGGAGGTTAAAGATCACGGTCTTTGCACCTCACTTCCCACGGCTGCCAAAAGGCTTCCCCAATCCTCCGTCAAACCCTACTCCACGCCGAGGGCCTCGGCCGTCTACTTACCACGGCCCGCCCGCCTTCGAACGGTAGCCTCTTCGAGGCTATTCAGGGTCTCTGCAATGGCGGTCTTGAGCTCAGTAAGCCCAGCACCGGTCTTCGCCGAGGTCACCACCGATCGGGGTCTCCGGGAAAGAAACGCAACCGCCTCAAGATGCGGAAGTTTGTCCACTTTGTTGTAAACGTTGATCAGCGGTTTCGCCGCAACACCCAATTCCTCCAAAACCGCGATCACCCCCTGCTCCTGGCTTTGCCACCGGGGATGCGAAATATCGATCACGTGGACCAGCAGGTCTGATTCCTGCACCTCCTCTAAACTGGCCTTAAAGGCCGCCACCAGCTGATGCGGAAGCTTTCTGATGAATCCCACGGTATCGGACAGGAGCACTGCCCGGCCGCCGGGCAAGATCACCTTCCGCAAGGTGGGATCCAGGGTGGCAAAGAGCTTGTCGGCCACCGGGAGTTCGGCGTGCGTCAGCGCATTCAGGAGCGACGACTTTCCCGCATTGGTGTATCCCACCAGGGCTGCGGTCGAGAGGGCCTGTTTCTGTCGATGCCGGCGCAGTAGCGCGCGATGGCGACGGACCTTTTCAAGCTCCTGCTCGATCTTGAGGATGCGGCGCCGAATGCGCCGACGGTCCACCTCGAGTTGGGTCTCCCCCGGGCCCCGAGTTCCGATTCCGCCCCCCAGCCGGGAAAGGTCAGTGCCATGGCCGGTGAGGCGGGGAAGCAGATATTTGAGCTGGGCGAGTTCAACTTGAAGCTTCCCCTCCTTTGAGCGGGCCCGCTGGGCAAAGATATCCAGGATGAGCCCGGTCCGGTCTATCACCTTTCGACCAAACGCCACTTCGAGGTTCCGCTGCTGGGAACCGGTCAGGTCATTGTCGAAGATAACCAGATCAACCCCCTCTTGACAGGCCTCTCTGACCTCTTGGGCTTTCCCCGGACCGATGAGGGTACGGGGATTGGGCAAGGATCGCTCTTGGACAACGCGAAAAGCGGGTTCGGCCCCTGCCGAGACCGTCAGTTGAACCAGCTCCTCCAAGGAATCTTCAACCTCCCAGCGCGCCTGGTGAGGTTGCTTGAACCCGACGAGGAGCGCTACCTCACGCTGTGGATAGGACATCGCTTTCACCGAAGTTCCTCACGCACCTCTTTGGCCCGCTGAAACTCTTGTATCAAACGTCCCGCATCCTCTGTCCGAATCATCTCTTCAATCTGCCCAAGGACCTCCCGGAATCTGGCGATGGACCCCAGGACCTCCCCCCGATTTCGGATCAGGATATCGCGCCACATGAGCGGATGAGAAGCCGCAATCCGGGTGAAATCGCGAAGGCCACCAGCACTAAACATTAAAATCTCCTCCCCCCCATCGGCAGCGTTTAAGATCGTTCCAATCAGCGCGTATGCCACCAGATGGGGCAGATGGCTCACGAGGGCGAAGACTTGATCGTGCCGAAAAGGGTCCATCAGAACCACCTGGGACCCCATCGCTTCCCACAGGCGGATGACTCTTTTTAGTGCCTCTTCCGGGGTCCGGGAAGTCGGCGTAAGCACGCACAGGCTCCCCTGAAAGAGGTGCGGCGAGGCGGCTTCGGGTCCAGACCGTTCCGTCCCGGCAATGGGATGGCCCGCGACGTAAACTCGACCGGGAGGAATTTCCTTCTCCACCTCGACCACGAGATCTCCCTTCACGCTTCCGACGTCGGTCACGATACACCCGGGCGCGAGGTAGGGGGCGATGGCACGGACTAACTCTGCCACGGCCCCTACAGGGACCGCGACCACGACGAGGTCGGCCCCCTCTACCCCTGCAGGAAGCTCGCCTACCTCGTCTAGGAGACCAAAGGAAACCGCCTGTTTCAAATGGGTCCGATCCGTATCCAGGCCAACGACGCGCCTGGCAACCCCCCCCCGACAGGCCTGAGCGAGACTGCCACCGATCAGGCCTACGCCGATCACCACCATCCTCTCGAAGATCGGTTCACGGTTCATAGTTCACCGTTCACAGTTCGATGACCGCTGACCGATGACGGTCTGAATTCGGTGGTCGGTCGTCGGACTTTGGAAAGCTCAGTCGAGCCGTCATCGGGGATCGGTTACAGGCTTCGTCCAACGATCGGTGCCAGCGCCCGGATTTGTTCCATCAGTGCCGTGAACCGCCTAGGGATCAGGGCTTGGGGTCCATCGGATAAGGCCAGCTCCGGTTGGGGATGGACCTCGACCATGAGCCCGTCTGCACCCACGGCGATCGCAGCGAGGGCCAGAGGAGAAACGAGATCCCATTTCCCGGCTCCGTGACTCGGATCGACGATCACCGGGAGATGGGATAGCTGCTTGAGGGATGGAACCGCAGAAAGATCCAGGGTGTTCCGGGTGTAATCCTCGAAGGTCCGGATACCCCGCTCACACAGGATAATGTTATAGTTCCCCTCGGACATGATGTATTCGGCCGACATAAGGAGCTCTTTGATCGTGGAGCTCATTCCCCGTTTCAGGAAGACCGGCTTGCGATGGATACCCACCTCCTTGAGGAGCCGAAAATTCTGCATGTTCCTGGCCCCGATCTGGACCATGTCGGCATACTTCATGACGAGTTCCGCATCCCGTGGGTCCATGAGCTCAGTGACCACCGGCAGCCCGGTGATCTCCCGAACTTCGGCCAGATACCTCAGGGCTTCCTCCCCTAACCCCTGGAACGAATATGGGGAAGTCCTCGGCTTAAAGGCCCCACCTCTGAGTAGGCTGGCCCCTGCCTCTTTGACCACCCTGGCCGTATCCAGCAGCATCTCCCGCCCTTCCACCGAGCAGGGGCCGGCAATCACGGCTAACCGCTCTCCCCCCACTGCCACGCCATTCACCTCCACGACGCTTGAGTCGGTCTTGAAATCTCGGCTGGCGAGTTTGAAGGGCTTCAAGATGGGGAGGACTTCCTCGACTCCAGGCAGGGCCTGGAATGGGACATTCCGAAGGATTCGCTCATCCCCGATCGCCCCAATGATGGTCCGCTCCACCCCTTTGGAGATATGGGGCTTGAGTCCGTGCTGCGTAATTCGCTCCACGACCTGGTCGATGTCACCCTGGGTGGCCGTGGATCGCATCACGATGATCATTGTGCACTCCTCTCACCTGCGGAATTCCAGGACCTGACCGCTGCCTCACCATCGCCGAGAACCTCGGCCAAGGCCTTGATAGCCCGGGTATTCTCTTGAGGTGTCCCCACCGTGACCCGGATATGCGTCGGGAGACCATACCCCTCCATCGATCGAACGATGACTCCCTTGCGGAGGAGGGCGTCGGCGATTGCCCTCCCGTCACGTCGCATATCCACCAGAATGAAGTTGGCCACACTCGGGATACACAAAAGCCCCAACTCCTCTAGGCGAGACTGCAGGTTCCGACGTCCTGCCTCCGTGATCCGGACTGTCTCCTCGAGGTGGGCCGTATCGCTTAGGGCGGCCAAGGCCCCCCTCTGGGCTAACGTGTTCACGTTGAAGGGCTGCCGCACCCGGTTCAGAATCTCCACCATCTCGACGGGGGCGATCCCGTAACCGATCCGAAGTCCCGCGAGACCATACGCCTTCGAAAACGTCCTAAGGGTCAGGAGATAGCGTCCATCCCGGATAGGCCTGAGGAGATCCGGTTGAAGAGGCCGAGGGACATACTCCCGATATGCCTCATCCACGACCAGGATGACATCCCGAGGAAGCTCCTGCACAAAATCATGTAAGTCTGTGGGAGAGACACAGGTTCCGGTCGGATTATTCGGGTTTCCAAGAAAGACCATCTTGGTCCGGGCGGTCACCGCCTGCAGCATCCCACTGAGATCGTGAGTGAAATCCTTGAGGGGGACTTCCCGGATCTCGCATCCCACCGCTTGACAGACGCTCCGATACACGACGAAGGCCGGATGTCCCATTACGGCCTCATCCCCTGGTCCCAAGAACGATCGGGTGACAAGCTCTAACAGTTCATTACTCCCGTTACCGAAGCAGAGCTCCTCCGGTCTCACGCCAAGGAACCGGCTTAGCCCCTGGCGCAGAGTGTGACAGCCCCCATCGGGGTACCGGTGAAGCCCTTGCAGCGCCTCCCGAATCGCCTGCAAGGCCAACGGAGAAGGACCAAGAGGATTCTCGTTGGAGGCGAGCTTGAGCACTTCATCAACGCCGAGCTCCCGCTCCACGTCCTCCATCGGTCTACCCGGGCTATAGGGGATGAGTCCGAGGACCTGAGGTCGTGCCAACTCCGTAAGTGATTTTACGTTCCGGCTCACTGTTCACCCTCTCCTGATCGACGGATCAACGGTAACTGTTCACCGTTCACTGAGGCGCGTTCATGGTTCACGGTTTTCAGAAATTCGCATTCCGAAATCCGAAATTGGGCACTCCCAGAATTGATAATCACCGTCGTCGGTGATCGGTCATCGGTCGTCCCTCGTCGAACTTCGGCGAGCGATTCGGCCGAGCTCACCGTCGAGGCCTCAGTCGAGCCGTCAACGGGCAGGCGCCTCAACTCTTGGCCCGGAGCGGCTCCTTTGGATACGATCCCAAGACTTTGAGGAAGAGGCAATCCTCCCGGAGCCCCTCCAGAGCAGCCTGCACCGACGCGTCTTCGGCATGCCCCTCGAAATCCACGTAGAAGATATACTCCCAGACCCGGTAACGGGAGGGGCGCGATTCGATCTTGGTCAAGTTGATCTGGTTGTGGGCGAAGGGCTCCAGCATCCGGTACAGCGCCCCTACCCGGTCTCGGATCGTGAACAGGATGGAGGTCTTATCATGGCCGGTCACAGGACACGGCGCCTGTCCAATGAGGAGAAACCGCGTGAAATTATACGGGCTATCCTCAATCCGGGACACCACCACCTTCAGGTCGTAGAAGCGGCTAGCGAGCTCGGAGGCGATGGCCGCTGCAGTCTCATCCTGGGCAGCAAGCTCTGCTGCTGCTGCCGTAGAAGAAACCTCGAGGAGCGTGACCTTCGGCATGTTCACCTCCAGCCACTTTCGAGACTGGGCGATGGCGTGGGGGTGGGAGTAAATCGTACTGATCCGCTCCCTCTCCCCGTGCTTGGAGAGGAGATGATGGGAGACCTCCATGAGGATCTCGCCACAAATCTTCAGGTCAGAGTCTACGAACATATCGAGGGTATGACTCACCACCCCCTCAGTTGAATTCTCGACTGGCACGACCCCATAGTCTGCCTTTCCCTTCTCCACTTCGTTAAAGACCTCCCCAATCCCCCGAAGCGGAACATATTCCGCTAGCAGGCCAAATCGCTTCATGCAGGCCATATGAGTGAAGGTCGCCTGGGGCCCGAGGTAGGCCACCCTAAGGGCCTGCTCGAGAGAAAGGCACGCGGACAGGATTTCCCGGTAGACCGCCTTGATTGCCCTGCTAGGGAAGGGCCCATCACTCTCCCGGGTGAGGCGGTCGATGATTTCCTCCTCCCGTTGAGGGGAGTGGTAAGCAATATTCCCCTTGGCCTTTTCCTCCCCGACCCGCACCACGATCTCGGCCCGGCGATTCAGCAGCCCAAGGATCTCGCTGTCAAGGGCGTCTATCTGCTGTCTGAACTCTTCGATTCCCATTGCCTTTTCTCTTGTCTATTCTATTCTTTGCTTCCCCGCATCTGAATCTGATGCCCCGGCGATTGTAGTGATCTATTGAGGAGTCCGCAACGGGGTCAAGAATTCGCTGGCCGCGATTCCAGTGTTTGATCCACGTCCGGCCGTACAGGAGCGAGGGCCTCGATCTCCTGCGTCGAGGGGAGTTCCGTAATGTCTTGGAAGCCAAAGTGTTCCAAGAACTTCCGCGTGGTACCGTAAAGCAGTGGCCTTCCCACCTCTCGCTTTCGCCCGAGGATCCGGATGAGCTCCCGTTCAATGAGAGTCCTCAGCACCCCGTCCACCATCACACCGCGGATAGCCTCGATCTCGGCCTTGGTGATCGGTTGCCGGTACGCGACGATGGCCAAGGTCTCGAGGGCTGGACGAGTAAGTTTGGCGGGTCGCGTCTTGGCCAACCGGCTCAGCCACGGATGCAGATCAGCCCGCGTCGACATCCGATAGCCGCCGGCGGCCCGAACTATGGTAAGCCCGGAACCTCTTTTCTCATAGTCTTCCCTCAGAATGTTCAAGTTCTGGATAATGCTCTCTTTCTCCACCTCGCCCATGACCGCCTGAAGTTGCTCGATCGAGAGAGGCTCGGGGCAGGCGAACAATACCGCCTCTAAAATCGCGAGGTCGTCTTGAGTCATGCCACGCCCCGCCCGATCACAATTTCGCCGAAAGGAGCCCGTTGCTGAACTCGGACCGCCCCTTGCCGCAGGAGCTCCAGAAGGGCCAGAAAAGTTACAATGACGACCCAGCGATCCGCGGTCGGCGGAAACAACGATGCAAAACCGACCGATACCTCCGTCGCTACCTTATCGAGAATAGCCACCATCCGTTCCGCGGTGGTCACCGGTCGGAGAACAAGCTCTAACACCGGTCGATCGCTGACGCGCGTCAAGACATCCCGAAAGGCCCCAAGGAGATCGAAAAGGCTCACCTCCAGCGTCCCGCCATCAGCGGGCACCTCAAGAGGGCTGGAGCGAAAGAAGAATTGTCGTTGCTGATCCTCCCGCCCTGACAATGCCTCGGCGGCAGACCGGAAGCGTTCGTATTCCAAAAGCATATCGACCAGAGGAGTCCGGGGATCGTCTTCGACTCCCTCCCCGTCGGCGGCAGGTTCGGCCGGCAACAGCATCCTGGATTTGATATACACCAGCGTGGCCGCCATGACGAGAAACTCTCCGGCCACATCGAGATCCAGCTCATGGAGCAACGTGAGGTACTGGAAGTATTCGTCGGTAATCCGCGCGATGGGAATATCGTAAATGTCGATTTCGTTGACGCGGATGAGGTGCACGAGCAAATCTAACGGCCCCTCAAATGCCGGAAGCTTTACTTGGTAGACCATGCTGCCTCCTCCCGCAGAGTCAGATGGGGAAGCATCTTTTGCAGGCGCTTGGCGCCGATCCCCGGGACCCCCTGCAGATCCGAGAGGTGTCGAAAGGGGCCGTGCACTTCCCGAAACCGTACAATCGCTTCGGCCAGGGCAGGGCCTATCCCTGGTAAGGTGGCCAGGCGGTGTGCATCGGCCCGATTGGGATTCACGCGCAAATTCTTCACCGGAGCGGCCACCTCGCTTGGAAGATGCGAGTGAACCTTATCTTCCGATCGGACGTGAAAACCTGACCCCTCCCCCACCGTCATGAGACCTCGGAACGCAAGGAGGGCCAGGACGAGTAGGAGCAGCGCGGCGAAACCGGCATCGGCCGGCGCGAAGGCACGCAGTCTCATCCCTCACCTATGGGTTGGACCCCCAGCTGAAAGGCATCGTGGAGGACTCGCACTGCCAGCTCTGTGTATTTCTCCTCGATCACGCAAGAAACCTTAATCTCCGAGGTGCTGATCATCATGATATTGATATTCTCTGCCGCCAGCGCGGTAAACATCCTGGCCGCCACTCCGGAGTGGGTCCGCATCCCCACCCCCACGATGGAGACCTTGGCAATCCGATCGTCGCCCAGGATCTGGCCCGCCCCGATCTCTTTCGCCACACCATCAACAAGCTCCGAGGCCTTGTGAAAATCACTCCTCGGAATGGTGAAGGAGATATCGGTGTGCCCATCCTGGCTAATGTTTTGCACGATCATGTCCACCACGATCCCCGCCTCCGCCACCCGGCCAAAGAGCTTGGCGGCGATCCCGGGCCGATCGACCACCCCGGTAATGGTGATTTTTGCCTCGTTCTTGTCGTAGGCAATCCCCGAGACCGCAACCTTCTCCATGTCCTGATCCTCCTGGACCACCAGCGTTCCTGGATTCTTCGTGAAGCTCGAGCGGACGTGGATGGACATATTATAATTCTTGGCATACTCGACTGCACGCGCCTGAAGCACCCTCGCCCCCAGGCTGGCAATCTCAATCATCTCCTCATACGAGATTCGGGGAAGCTTCTGAGCCGTGGAGACCAGACCAGGATCAGCCGTGTACACCCCCTCCACATCAGTATAGATCTCGCAGACATCGGCGTTCAAGGCAGCAGCCAAGGCGACGGCGGTGAGATCCGAGCCTCCGCGACCCAAGGTGGTCACTTCCTCCTCGGCGTTCACCCCCTGAAACCCAGCTACGATGGTGATCTCGCCCTCCCGTAGCGCTTGCCGGATCCGCTCGACGTCGATATTGAGAATTCGCGCCCTGGTATGAACGTTATCTGTGAGGATGCGCACTTGGGTCCCGGTGAAGGAACGGGCCTTTGAGCCCCCAGCCTGGATGGCCAACGAGAGCAGGCCGATAGCCACTTGCTCTCCCGTGGCCAGGATGACATCCAGCTCCCGTGCATTCGGGGTCTCGGTGATCTGATGAGCGAGCTGGAGGAGCCGGTCAGTCTCTCCGGCGATGGCCGAAACCACGACCACCACCTGATTTCCGGCCTCGCTCACCTCCACGATCCGTCTGGCGACATGCCGCAGCCGCTCGACGTCTCCCACCGAGGTCCCGCCGTATTTCTGGACAATCAGGGCCAACTCACTCCCCCTTGGATCGAACCGTCACCCCAAGGCCGAGTTGCCGCCAAAACCGGGCAAAATAGTCGATCCCGGAGACCACACTCAAGACAAGCGCCACCATTACGGCAACCCCTCCCAGGCTGACGGGGAGACCCGGAAACCGTGAGGTCCCGGGATCGAGGATCAGTACGATCACCGCAATCACCTCGGCAACCATCTTGTACTTCCCTAGCTGGGAAGCGGCGATGATAAGCCCCTGGGAGGCCGCAATGCCCCTGAGCCCGGTAATGGCGATATCCCGCCCGATGATGATTGTGGCCACCCAGGCCGCCACCCGCTGAATCTCTACCAGAGAGATGAGCGCAGCAGCGATTAATAATTTATCGGCAATGGGATCTAAGAGCTGCCCCAGAGTCGTCACCTGTCCTCGGCTCCGGGCAATCCGACCGTCCAGCCAGTCGGTGAACACCGCCGCAAGAAAGATCACCGCCGCCGGATAATTGCGAGGCTGAGCGTTGGCAATCAGAAAAATCACAAGAAAGGGGACGAGGAAGATTCGGACCAGACTAAGCGTATTCGGCAGATTCACTGAAGGCCACCTGGCATCACGTGACCGAGCGGACGAAGGCCTTAACCGGGGCCATCATCGGGAACAGCACCCCCCCTGGGAGAAAGGAATTCCAGCACTTGGGGAACCCATTCTGATCCATCCTCATCATCCCTATCTCGAGGATCACCGGCCGGTTTCAAACCGGCCTCGAAGATCCCGGACCCGAACGCGAATGTCGCGAAACCTCGGCGCCTCGCTATAGATCGCCACAAGGGCCTCGAGCGCCTTCTTCGCGTTCCCAAGTGCTTCATAGGCAGTCGCCAGATCGTAGAGGATGCCCCACCGTTCCTCGGTGCCTGCCTCTGTCGCAGCAAGTCCCTTGAGCAGTTCCTCTATCGACCGCTCTGGCTCACTCTTGGCCAGATAGCAAAGGCCCAGCAGGCTCGCACATCGCACCCGGTAGGCGGCATCATTGGCGGCGAGTCGTAATTCTTCAATGGCCTGGTCATAGAGCTCCAAGTCCCTATAGGCCATCCCCAGATTGTAATGCGTCTCATAGTCAGTCACATCTAGCTGATCGTGGATCCCTTCCCCCAGTTGGTAGAGCATTCTCTCCACCCTCGGCTCCAGACCCGGCGGCAAAGGAGGCTCTCCCCGCCCAAGCTCCTCAATCAGCTCGGCGCCGAGGTCTACGTAATCCCCCCGGGGAGCTCTTGCGTCAACCCCCCGAGAAACTGAGGCCTTCTTGACGTCTGATGGAGGACTTTCCTCCCTCGTCGGCTCCTCTAGCAATCGCTCGACCTCTGCCAAGTGCTGCTTGGCCAGCGCATACTCCGGCTTGTGGAGAAGAATCCGTTGGAAAATAGCTTGAGCCTCACGAAGCATCCCTTGCTGCAAGAAAAACCTCGCCTCCTGTAGCTCCCCTGCCAGTGTCTGCGAGTCGCCACGCTCGACCGGACTTGCAGGTTGCTCTGCCAGCGTAACCAGCTCGTCAGACCCACCAAAGCGTTCCAGTTCGATGGTGGTTGGCCCAGCCTCCCCACCGGATTCCGCCTCTTCACCGATTGAGACATCCACTTGCACCATTTCGTCCGGAGTCACACGGTCTTCGACCTGCTCAACGATTCCCTTCAATGGCTGGCTATCGTCGTCAGGGGATACAACCCCTTCGGGCTCTATCTCGAACCACCCTCCAAGTTCTTCGTGCAGGTTGAGAGGGGGTGCCTGTTGCTCGAGCACTGGTGATTCTTGCGCGAGCACCGGCACCTCTTGCTCCAGTACCGGTGACTCTAGCTCGAGAGCCAGCACCTCTTCTTGTCCCACAGAAAACCCTGGGAAGATTTCAAGGGGGGTAGTCTCCTCTGTGACTATTCCCACTGGCTTCGCGTCATCTCCGTCCCCGGGGAAGGCTGCCGCCAACGCTTCCTCCTCGCCAGGAGGGAGAGAGTTGAGTGCATCAGTGAAGCTTTTCGCTTCGGCCGCCCGGCCTTGAGACCTCAAGAACTCTACCGCCCCTTGGTAAATCTGTCGGGCGTCCTCGATCTGTCCGGCCTCAACGAGGCGCATCCCCAAGGCGTTAAGCTCGCTCAGCGCCTCACCCACCTGCCCGGGCCTTACGAGAACCTTTACAACCTTGGAGAGAGTTGGGCGATGTCCCGGGTCCATTCGGATAATCTTTTCATAAATTTCCATGGTCCGAGACAAGTCCCCCCTATTGAGGTAGTGATCGGCAAGTCCCTGGAACTGAAGCTTGGCTTCCGCAATCAGCCCTTGCTCGGCGTACAGCTCAGCACAGGCCGACGAGGCCTCGATATGCATTGGGGCAAGCTTGACCACCTTCTTGTAGAGCGCCACAGCACGCACATAGAGGCCATCCCCACGATAGACCTCCCCCAGGCGCATAAAGTGCGCGATGGCCTCGGTCTTATTACCGACCCGCGCGGAGAGATCTCCAAGGGCGTTCAGCACGTTACAGTTGTTCGGTTCGGCCTCCAAGATCGCCTGGTATTCCGCAATGGCCTGATCCAATTTCCCCTGCTGGACGTAGGCCAAGGCCGTTTGCAAGCCCTTTCGCTTGTCTATGTTCATAATACTTCTCTATAAAGGAGGTCTAACCCCCCACAAATTATACACTTACCCACTTTATGGTACCAGAGCCCGATTCTACTGTCAAGGCGCAACTCCTTGCCGGTTTTGAGAGGATCGTTTCAGGGCTGGGTTTTAGCGGCGTGTGGTCCATTCGGTAGTTGCGTACCGCTCGACCACCAGCTCCCGGACCATCGTCTCCTCTCGCGCCGTCAATCCTCCCGCCTCCAATTGGACCCTCGCTCCCTCCTCGAACCCCTCGTGCATAGCCTTAACCAACTCCTCCCAGGAGGGGGACCGTCCAAGGATGCACGTAAGAGCAGTCGCCCGCAATTCGAGATCCCTTGCCTGCGGGAAGAGGGTGATCCACGCGCCGTGGTCTATCTCGATCAAAAGGGACCCCTGTTGAAGGAGGGTGCCGCCCCACCGCCGCTGCGCGGACCCGATGAGCTTCCGTCCATCGACGGTCAGCTCATAACGTGAGGAGGAGATAAAACAGAGGCCTCCAGCCTCCCCCTGAGTGCGGTTTCCGCGGCTCAAGGTTGCCGTGACCCCTAACCTCCGTAAAGAGAGGAGAAGGCAGTGACTGATCCACCGGTAGTCCTCGAGGACACCCCGGCTCCCCCGCGGGATCGGAAGGACAAGACTGTAGGTGAGCTCCTGGTGGTGGAGGAGGGCCCGGCCCCCCGTGGGACGACGCACCACGGGGACCCCTCGCTCACGGCAGGCGTGAACATCTATCTCTCCATGAATAGGTTGGTTGTACCCCAGCGAGACGGTCGGGACGGTCCAACCGTACAGACGGAGGCTAGGGGGACTCCAGCCTCGGGCACACCCAAGCGCTAGGACCTCATCGATGGCCATGTTTGTGGGGCCATCTCGGGGCCCGTCCGGAAAAAAGCGCCAGTGGCCTTGGCGATTCCCCCCCTGGGGGATATTTAGGACTTCGGACATCGAATTATTCTTTATCGATATCTCGATGCCGAACACCCACTTCCTGACCCCCCGCCTGAAACTGGCCGACCAGATATTCGGTGGCGCTCACCGACCGGTGCCGCCCGCCCGTGCAGCCAAGGGCGATGGTGAGATAGGCCCTCCCCTCATGGAGGTAGTAGGGAAACACAAAACGGAGAAACTCCCAAAGCTGCTCCAGATAGGACCGGGCCTTGGGATCCTCCAGGAGGAACTTCGCGACCTCGGGATCAAGCCCTGTCAGGGACCGCAACTCCTCCTGAAAATGGGGATTGGGGAGACAGCGGAGATCGAAGATGAGATCGGCATCAGGTGGGAGGCCATACCGATACCCGAAAGAAACAAGGGTGATTGTGGTCTTGGTGCCCGGTCGATAGTCGCGAAAGGCACTGACCAATAGCCTTCGGAGGTCATGGATGATGAGGTCGCTCGTATCGAGGACCATATCCGCTTCGGTCTTGAGCTGAGCCATCTGTTGCCGCTCTAGACTGATTCCCTGGAGAATCGAACCTTGCGGGGCAAGGGGATGTGGCCGACGGCTCTCGCTGAAGCGCCGGAGCAGAACCTGATCATCTGCCTCCAGAAAGATCACACGGATCGCGTGTCCGCGCTGCCTCAGGGAAGTCAATACGTCCTGAAGGGGGCCACGGAACTCACCTTCACGAACGTCGATGACGAAGGCAACGCGATCGATGCGCGGTGCCGAGTGGGCGCAGAGATCCGCTACCGTGGGGATCAAGGAAGCCGGAAGATTGTCAACGCAAAAAACGCCGAGGTCCTCCAGGGTCTTGATCGCCTGGCTCTTGCCAGCACCCGACATCCCCGTGACGATAATGAACTCCATAGGGTTCACATCTGACGGTTCACAGTTCAGGGACAATACGAAGGAGAATCGCCAACCGTGACCAGTGAACCGTGAACGGTGTTTAGGTCTCGGGCTCGATCAGACCATAGGTGTCCTCGCGGCGTCGGTACACCACATTCACCTCATCGGTCTGGGCGTTGCGGAAGACATAAAAGGTGTGACCCAACAAGTCCATCTGCAAGATCGCCTCATCAAGGGACATCGGTTTGATGGCAAAGCGCTTGGTTTTTTCAACCCGCGGCCCCTCGTCCTCCTCCGGAGACGCCATCGGTCCCTGAAACTTTCCACTCCGACTAGCATAGTTTAGGATCTTTCCTTTGTATTTTTGCAATTGGCGCTCGAGCTTCTCGACCACCAAGTCGATAGAGGAGTACAAATCCGCGGTGCTCTCTTCCCCACGGATCGTGAGGTCCCTGACCCGGAGGGTCACCTCTGCAATCTGACGGTATTTCTGCAAGGAGAGGACGATGTGCGCCGATGTAATCTTGTCCAGGTACTTCTGGAGCTTCCCCACCTTCTCTTCTGCATAACGCCGGAGGGCCTCGGTGACCTCCAGATTGCGCCCCGTGAGAAAGATCTGCATATCGAATCTCCTCAGGAAAGGCGACGGGGGGGAGGAAACCGGAAGGAGATTAGTATCTCCGACGCCGGCTAGAGGAGGGGATTTTGAGCTGTCCCCGATACTTCGCCACGGTCCGGCGGGCGATCTCGATCCCTTTATGCCTCAGGACTTCTACGATCTTCTGGTCTGAGAGAGGTTTACCTGTATCCTCCGTAGTGAGCAGCCTCCGGACTAACTCTTTGACCGTGAGGGAGGAAACCGCCTCGCCATTTACCGCGTGAACCCCTCGATGGAAAAAGTACTTGAGCTCAAAGAGACCCTCGGGGGTGTGCACGTACTTATTGGTGGTGACCCGGCTCACGGTCGATTCATGCATACTAATATCCTCAGCCACCTCCTTGAGGGTCAGCGGCCGCATGCGGGTGATCCCGTTCTCCAGGAAATCTCTCTGAAACTTCACAATCGACTCGCTCACCTTGAACAGGGTCCGCTGGCGCTGCTCAATGGAGCGGATCAGCCACAGGGCAGACCGCATTTTCCCCTCGACGTACTCCCGGGTCTCCTTGGAACTTCCTCGCCCCTTCCGCAATAGCCCCCGGTAGTAGGAGCTGATCCGGAGGCGCGGAAGACCGTCCTCGTTCAGGACCACCACAAACCGATCATCCACCTTGAGGATATAGACGTCGGGGGTAATGTAGCGCGGTTCCTCGGAACTGAAGGTGCGCCCCGGCTTCGGCTCGAGGGAACAGATGAGGACGACGGCATCTTGAATTGCCTTGATAGGGACCTTGAGCTTCTCTGCGATCCTTGTGAAATAGCGCCCTTCTAGGTCCACCAGGTGCTCGGCGATCAGGGTGCGCGCCAGGGCGACTTCCCCTCCATCCTTCAAGTTATCTATCTGGAGAAGGAGACACTCCCGGAGGTCTCGCGCCGCCACCCCGACAGGGTCGAAGCTCTGCACCAACCGGAGAGCCTCCTCAAGCACGGCCAGATTCGTTGATGTCTTTCCCCTCACTTCTTCCAGGGATTCAGGCAGATACCCGTTTTCATTGAGATTCCCAATGATCTCGTTGGCCCAATGGATGAGAACGGAATCTGAGGTAGAGAGGTGAAGCTGAAAGAGAAGATGGTCCGACAGGGAGCGAGGTCGGGTCAGGCGTTCCTCGGGGGACCAGTGTTCAACTTCCTCCCGCGGGAATTCCCGACGGTAGTCTGAGGCATCTTCCAGATAGCTCTCCCAGTCAAAATCCGCCAGGGGGTCGTCGTCCTGGCCCTCCTTTTCTTCTTCTCCGGATGCCTCCTCCGAAACTTGCTCCTCCTCCAGAACCTCTTCATCCAGGATCGGATTTTCTTCCAATTCCTGCCGGACCGCCTGGATGAGCTCCAACCGGGAGAGCTGCAGCAGGCCGATGGCCTGCTGCAACGATTGGGTCATGATCATCCGCTGGGTCTGGCGGAGGGCAAGCCGCATTTCCATGGCCATGGCTGCTCAGCTCACGTCACGGTTGGGGGCTCAAGCACGACTGATCACGCAAGGATACCACCACGAGCCCCTGCCGCAGCGGTTTCCTGTTCTGGTTCTGAGTCGCCGCCCTACAAGGAAAAACGCTCCCCGAGATAAATTTCCCGGGCCTTTTGGTCTGTGGCCAGCTCAGATGCCGTTCCTGAGAGCAACACCTCCCCCTTATGCAAGATATAGGCCCGATCGACAATTTGCAAGGTCTCCCGCACATTGTGATCGGTGATGAGGAGACCGATCCCCTTGCTCTTGAGCTGCATCAGCATCGCCTGAATGTCGTACACGGCGATGGGATCGATCCCCGAAAACGGCTCATCTAAGAGGATAAATGCAGGAGACATCGCCAGAGAGCGTGCGATCTCGGTCCGCCGCCGCTCCCCCCCAGAGAGGCTATAGGCCGGTGTCCCAGCGAGGTAGGCGATATTCAGTTCGTGGAGTAGATCATCCACCCGTTTCATCTGCTCCGCCTCACTCAGGGGAAGAGTCTCGAGAACGGCCATCAAATTCTCCCTCACCGTCAGTCGGCGAAAGACCGATACCTCTTGGGGAAGAAATCCGATTCCCCGGCGGGCTCGCTGGTAGACGGGCAAGGTGGTAATTTCTTCGCCGTTCAGGAAAACGCGGCCGCCGTCTGGTCGAACGAGGCCGAGGATCATGTAGAAGGTGGTCGTCTTCCCTGCGCCGTTGGGTCCCAGAAGCCCCACCACCTCCCCCGGATGGATGGCCACACTTACCCCGGAAACGACCTTCCTCTCCTTGAAGACCTTTACCAACTCTTCGGCCCGAAGACCATCCTTCGAATTCTCCACTTCCGACCTGATGATATGTTCTTGATTCACCCGCCCAGATTCACCTCGCCTGTCCCGGCCGCCGTTTGGGATAGATGACGGCTGTCACCCTTTCGCTTCCATCTCCCTCTACCACCTGACGGTCTTCTTTGAGAAACAAAGTTATCCGCGCCCCGCTTACCACGTTTTCCTGCCGCCAGGCCTTGGCGTTCCCCTCGAGGACCACCTTCTCTTGCAGGACATAATAGATTGCCCGGTCAGAGACCGACTTGGTCCCGTCACTCCGGGAAAGACGGACATGGCCAATCGCCCTCATGCGTTCGACCACTTCCATCCCCTCATCGAAGTAGAACTCCATCCGATCGGCGGTAACGGTCAGGTCTGCCGTCTTGGCCACGACATTCCCAGTGTAGATCGCCCGGCGTTCCTTTCTACTCACCTCCAAATGATCGGCGGTGACGGTTGTCGGCTCCCCCGACTCCGGCCCCTGTGAGGAGGGAGGCTGGGCCGCCAGGCCGACCGTTCCGCACAGAACCAGCAGCGTACATCCCACCCATCCTGCCAAGCGGACCATTACGGTTGCTCCCGTTTGCCGGACAGGGTGATCTGGGAGGCAATCCGTCCGCGGATGGTCATCCGCTCCAGGATTGTGTCGGCCACCATCCCCTTCCCCCGGATTTGATACCCTTCTTTCTCGACCACGACCGGGGCATCGGTGCTGATTTGATGGTTCCCCGCAGACCAGTTGAGGACCTCGGAGAAAACCTTTGTCCCCTGGCTGGACTCCGACCGGACGTGACCGAAGAGCTGGAGGTCCTTCGTCCTGAGGTTGACAACGGCCTTTTCGGCTAAAGAAATTAATGTTTCCTCACCATTGTAAATGACGATCCGCACCGGGTGGACGACCCGGGTAAGGATGGCTATTCCTCGATCCTCAAACACATCCGCCTTGTCTGCCTCCACTTCCCACAGTCGCTTTCCCATCTGCATCTCTGTCATTCGAACCCGCTCAATAGATGTATCGGGCCCCGGCATGGATGAAGAGGGGATATCGGGGCTACCCTTTCCTTCTGCCGCGTCCGAAATGCGCGGGCCGAGGAGACTCATCCCCGCGAGAGTGACCATCATCGTCATGACACAGGACAACGCTCGCATAATGGTTTTTGCATACCATAGCCGTGGGGTGAAGTAAAGGGGAAACCCCGAGGGGAAAGGCATTGCGCCAGGGTTTATGGGCCGAGGGGCGAGAGGGTGGGAGAGGACGAATCAGGCGAAGGCACTCAGGCCGGTGATGTCCCGACCTAAGATGAGGGTGTGAATCTCGTGCGTCCCTTCATAGGTGTACAGCGTTTCCAAATTCAGCATGTGGCGAATGACCGGATACTCGTCCACGATACCAGCGGCTCCCAGAATCTCCCGGGCCATCCGCGCAATCTCCCGGGCCTTCTCCACGTTGTTCATCTTGGCCAAAGAAATCTGCGTATGCCGGACTTGTCCCGCTTGCTTTAACTGGCCCAGCCGAAGACAGAGAAGTTGGGCCTTCGTGATTTCGGTGAGCATATAGACGAGCTTTCGCTGCACCAGCTGGTACCCGGCGATGGGCCGGCCAAATTGGACTCTCGCCTTGGCATACTTCAGAGCAACGTCGTAGCAGGTCATGGCCGCGCCTACGGCTCCCCAAGCGATGCCATACCTCGCCTGGTTCAGACACATCAAAGCCGCCTTGACCCCCTGCTCGGTCCCCGGGAGGAGATTCCCCCGGGGGATACGGCAATCTTGGAAGATGAGCTCGGAGGTCACGGAGGCGCGGAGGGAAAATTTCCCATGGATTTCCCTGCTGGTGAAGCCCGGCCTCCCCTTCTCCACCAAGAATCCGCGGATCCCTTCATCGGCGCGGGCCCAGACGATCGCGACATCCGCGATCGTGCCATTGGTAATCCACACCTTACTCCCATTGAGAATATAGTGGTCGCCCCGTCGAACGGCCTTGGTCACCATGCCTGCCAGATCGGATCCGTGGTCCGCCTCGGTGAGCCCGAAGCACCCCACCTTTTCTCCTTTGGCGAGCTGAGGAAGCCACTCTTCCTTCTGCGCCTCCGTCCCAAAGGTGTAGATCGGATACATGACTAATGCCCCTTGGACCGAAGCAAAGCTCCTGAGTCCGCTATCACCTCGCTCGAGCTCCTGCATGATAAGCCCATAGACCATTTCGGTGACCCCAGGACAACCGTAGCCGTGAAGATTGGCCCCTAGAACTCCCATCTCTCCCAGGCGCGGGATGAGTCCCACCGGGAAGGTCCCCTGTCGGTGATGTGCTTCGATGATCGGAAGGACTTCGCCATCGACGAAGGCTCGGACCGTCTCCCGGACCAAACGTTCTTCATCCGTATACAGTTCATCTAGCCGGTAATAATCAAGGCCAGTAAATGGATCCATATCGATCTCTGTAGTCCGAAGGGAAAGGCGTCTGGTGAGAGGAAAATACCATGGCCGCCCAGGGAAGACAAGCATCGACTCCTTCCCTGAGGGAAGAGAGAAAACCTTGGGGCTGATCGTCAGGGCGCCGGCAACTCTACCGCCCTCATCCCGAGTTGCTTGCGGTATTCAGGATTCTCGATGACGCACCCTCCTTCACCTCAGATGATCCCGATCATAATTACAGCCGGGGGGAAGGCCCCCCAGCAGGCACTGCTTTTATTTCTTCTTTCCTTTCTTCTTTGCGGCCTTCTTCTTAGTAGCTGCCTTTTTCTTCTTTGCCATCCAGTCTCACCTCCTTTCCTCGCACGTCATTCTTCGCGACCTAGCAAGGTACCGCCCCTACTTCTTTTTCTTGGCCTTAGGAGCTGCCTTCTTCGTCGCCTTTTTCGCCTTCTTCCTCTTGGCTGCCATCCAGTCTCACCCCCTTTCCTCGTGGGTCATCCCCCGCGACTCTGTCCGGGAGATCCGTCATACGCTATAACAGGCGCGTCTGGGCATCCTTGGCATAGACGCGTTTCGCCGCAGCGCCCACCAGTTGCTCCGCAACGTTGAGCGTCGATTCCAGCTCATAGAGGGAAATTGGGCGGTCTGCCGACTCCAAGAACTGTTGTCCCTTCTTTCGAACCTGGTAAAGGTCCTCCACCATCGAGGCGTCTTCCTCACCGACGAGGCAGCACGCCATCTGCAGCAGCGTCCGTGCCTGATCCCGTCCCCTCGGACGGACGCCTTCCGCCAGCGCGAGCGCCCGGGCTGCTCGGGAGATCGCGTGGGCGGCAACCACGTACGCCCACTCTGCATCCGACCCGACAATGGCCTGCGCGGTCTTAAGATCTTTCTGAGCCCTCGCCATAAGAGGATTCGCGCGGTGCAAGTCGGCTGCCACCACCTCCACCAAGCCCTTCGCTTTTAGTTGCTCAAAGATCATGGACCGACCCGATCAAGGGAATCGTGTGCCCCTGCAAGACCTCGCGCAGGAAAGGATCTCCCTCCACTTTCCGCCGTTGATATTCCCGTTCATCAAAAACCAGGTAGTTGATGCTCCGTCCGATGCGGATCTCCAGGTCCGCTATGCCCCGATTCAAATGAGCCATACGAGGTCGCCCCACCACTAACAGATCAATCGGCCCGCGCTCCGGAACGTCGGGATCGCCAAAGATGATGGCCACTCGAATTCCAAGAATACTCCCAAGCGCCTCGCCAATCGCCTGAGGAACCCCCCGGGTCTTATCGATGATTGCCTTCAGTTCTGGATAGAGGGGGAAAGTTTTATCGACGGTGTAATACCGAAGATTGCCAACCTTCGTGCTCGTCAGGAGGCCTGCCTTTTCCAAATTATCCAGCTCCCGCTTGATACCCGAGATGTCCCGCTTGAGCTCCCGGACAATTTCCCTCACGTAGAACCGCTCGTCTGGACGGCTCAAAAAAAGCTCCAGCATTTCTACCCGGGTTTCAGACGAAAAGAGCCTGCCCAGCATATGGATCTTCCCTTTGATGAGCTGATTACATCAAAGGATACTTTTTTGTCAACAGTTTTTTTGATGGCACTCAAAAAAGGTTGAAAGGATCGAAGGATACCCCTCTTCGCTTGACACATCTCTTCAATGGGGGTGGGAGATCCTCGCGGCTGGAAAGGGATTGATCCGGGGGCTGGGTCGGTTCCGCGCCACTACTCGCAGCGAAAGATAAAGGGTATTCCGAAACCTAACTAACGGAATGAGGCTTGTTGCGGCTGCAAAGCCCTATGCGGGCCACCTAGGTGGCCCCTCCTCGAGAGGTAAATTCCCATCGATTGTTGACGAATTACACCACGATCCAGAAGCCCAGAACCATCACGGCAAGGGCTCCCACACGGGACCCAGAAACCCCTCGCCCCTCCTCTCACACCGCCCTGAGCGTTTCCTCCGGGGATTCCGGTTCCCCAAAGAAGAGGGGGCGCTCGAAGCTCCGGTGAAAGACAGTCCACCCCTCCCGGTGAGGATCAGCGTGCTGCTTGACCAGCTTTAGGAAGAGGTTGACCTTCCCGTCCAGGTTCTCTACCGCATGCAGAACCAGGGCCTCAATCGTCTTCGGACGCCGCGGTGACCCCCACTCATACTGTCCGTGATGGCTCAAGATGTTGTGAAGCAGCTCCATCCGCAGTCGGGGGGGGAAATCGGGCATCTGTTCGATCTGCGCCTCAACAAATAGCACTCCCTGAGTAATGTGACCGAGCAACCGCCCCTCGTCGGAGTAGTCGAACCCGCGTTCCCAATCGAGCTCAAAGATCTTCCCTACATCATGGAGGATGGCGCTGGCGAGGAGGAGGTCGCGATCGACCGCTCCCTTGTAATGCGAAGCGATGGCCTCGCACAACTGCACTACTGAAACGGTATGTTCCAACAGGCCTCCGACGTACGCGTGGTGAAGCTCTTTGGCCGCCGGGGCAGCAGCAAAAGCCTCACGAAAGCCTTCCCCCTCAAAGATGCGAGAGAGGAGACGATTGAGCGGCTCGCTCGTGAAAGCGCGGATCGTCTCCTGGAGAAAGGTCAGCATGGAGGCCACATCGGCCTCAGTGGCGGGAAGAAAATCTTCCGGGGCCGCCTCACCCTCCCGCGCCAGGCGCAACCGCTGGATAGTGAGTTGTGTCTCTCCCTGATAATTCCCCACCACGCCTTGCACTTTTACCAGATCCCCCTCCCGGACCCGTTCCCCGATCCCATCAAGGTCCTCCCACATCACCGCGGGCATCTCACCGGTCCGATCTGTCAAGAGAAGGGTCAGAAAGGCCTCGCCACTCTTCCGGATGCGGTGTTGGGGATTTCGCACCAGAAAGAAAGAAGTCACGGTGTCATTGAGCTTCAAGTCCTTGACGGCTACCCGCTCCGCCGCCATCTTGATTCCCTCCCCGATGCCCATCACCTTTCACCGCGGGACCCCAGCTGGTGCCTCAGGACCTTCCCAGAGATAGTCATGGGCAGGCTCTGACAAAACTCCACCTCCCGAGGGACCTTAAAGGGGGCCAGGTGTTCACGCACAAAGCGCAGCAGCTCCCGCTTTGCCGCGGGCAGCCCCGGCCTGAGGACCACATAGGCCTTCGGGACCTCGCCCCGCGTCGAGTCCGGCACACCCACGACGGCGACTTCTGCTATCGCGGGATGAGCCGCCAACACCTCCTCAACCTCCCGAGGATACACATTCAAGCCCCCGACGATGATCAGGTCTTTTTTGCGATCGACGATATAGAAATATCCGTCCACGTCCTGTCGCCCGAGATCACCAGAGTAGAGCCAGCCATCCCTCAAGACTTCCGCAGTGGCCTCAGGCTGATTCAGGTATCCCTGCATAATATTGGGACCTCTCGCCACGATCTCCCCCACCTCCCCTGTCGGCACGTCGTTCCCCGCCGCATCCACCACCCGGAGTTCCACTCCCGGGAGGGGTTTCCCCACGGAACCCACTTTCCTCGGGCCCAAGAGGGGATTCTCGGTGAGAACCGGGGAAGCCTCGGTAAGGCCGTACCCTTCATAGATCTGGATCCCGTACCGCGATTCAAACCGATGAAGGACCTCCACGGGGAGGGGGGCGCCCCCCGAGATCGCAAACCGGACCGAGGAGAGGTCGACCTCAAGAGGCGGAAGCTGGTTCCAGACGGCGTACATGGAGGGGACGGCCCCGAAGATGGTGACCCGTTTCTCTGCCATGCAACGCAGGCCTTGTTCGGGAATGAATCGGGGCTCTAACACGATTCCCGCCCCGATACTTAAGGGAAAGAGCATGAGGACCGTGGCGGCGAAGGAATGAAACAGGGGGAGAACACAGAGAAAGCAATCTCGCTCGTCACACGGAGCCATCTGCTGAAATGACTCGACGTTACTGACCAGATTTCTGTGGGTGAGGAGGGCCCCCTTCGGTCGCCCCGTGGTCCCCGAGGTGTACAGGCAGACGGCTACCTCTTCAGGGTTCATGCCCCCTGGCTCGGGTACCGCTCCGCGGCGGGGCGTCGCACCACAGATCACAGATCCCAGCGGTCCAGATTCTGTATCCAGGGGGATCACATGCACGGAAAAGGGAAGATGCTCCGCAGCCTCCTGAAGCCCCGGCAGGAATATCTGACTGGTGAGGATTCGTTGAATCGCCGCATCCTCGAGGAGGGAACGGACCTCCTCGGGTTTATACAGCGTATTAAACGGCACCACCGTCCCACCAGCTGCCAGGATACCGAAGTACGCCTGAACGAACGCTGGGACGTTCGGCAGCATCACACCGACCCTTTCTCCCGGTTCGACTCCCAGTTGGCGTAGCGCGGCGCCGAACCGTACGACAGATTCCCAAAGCTCGCCGTAGGTCACCGATCGATTGCCGGCGAGCAGGGCGGTTTTAACGCCAAATTTCTCTGCGGATCGTTGGAGGAGGTGGAGAAGGGTCACGTTGGTCACCTCGGGAGTGAAACTCTTCGGGATGCTATCAGAGCCCCGATTGGAAGTCAAACAGCGTCGTTTTTCAAGTGGAAGAATGGTACGATTCGTCCGGGTGGCGATCGAGAAACGGCACTGTGAGCTATTGGGTCCCTGGAAGGGATGGCTGCTGGCTTTTTCCCTCAATCCCCTCCAGCTTCACCTCGAACCGGTTCAGCGCGGCGGCGGCCTCCTCGTACTTGCCCCGGGCGTTGGTCAGGTGCTTGCCGAGAACCTCAAAGCCCTCGCGGAACTTTTCGAGGTATCCGCCAAGTCCAATCAGACGCGCCTGGATCTCCCGGGCGTCACGCTCGATTTGGAGGCCGCGAAGCCCCAGCACGATCACTCGCAGGTAAGCATAGAAGCTGTTGGGAGAGACCGGAATGACGCGACGACCGGTGGCATAAGTCGCCGCCGACTCCTCCTCAGTGGCCTCGTCCTTCACGATGATCTCGTAATAGACGTTTTCGGCGGGGATGTACATCAGGGCAAAGTCGAAGGTCCCCTCGTCGGGCAGGATGTACTTCTTGGCGATCTCATCCACCCTAGCCTTCACGTCACGTGCAAAGGCTCGTCGCATCTGCCGGCGCTTCTCCTCATCAGACTCCTCGAGCATCCGGCGGAAGTTCTCTAGGGGGAACTTCGCATCCACCGGCACCAACCGGTCCCCAATCCTGACGACCGCATCCACGCGGTCGCCGGTCGAGAACTCGTGCTGAAGCACATAGTGTTCGCGCGGCAGCATCTGAGCCAGGATATTCTCGAGAAGAGTCTCCCCGAGCCCCCCCCGGATTTTGGGGGATTTGAGGATCTGCTCGAGTCCGGCGATGTCCTTCGCGATGTCAAACACCCGCTGGGTCGCCTCGCCAAGCTTCCCCAGGCTGCTCTGCACCGTACCCACCGTTTGGGTCACATGGCGAAGGTGTTCTTGCACCCCCGTCCCCATGACGCCCATCTGGCCAGTCATCTCCGTCCTGAACTGGTGAAGCTCCTGCCGAACCGACGCCAGGGTCTCGGCTTGAATCTGCCGCGCCTCGCCTCGGGATGCTTGGATCTCGCCCTGGAGCAGAAGCAGCGCTGGCTCGGCCTGCCCCTTGGTGGCCTCCAACTCCTTCAGGCGACCGGCCGACCGCGCCAGTGCCCATGCCATGAGGGCCACGGCCATGGCGAGCACGATGAAGACAACCACGGTCCAGGTGGGCACCTCGTTCTCCTCAGTTCAGATAGTCCTGCAGATGCCGGGTCCTTGCCATAGCGAGGAGCCTCTTTTTCGCCTTCTCCTCCACCTGGCGGATCCGCTCACGCGAAAGCCTAAATCGCTTACCCACCGCCTCGAGCGTCATGGGTTCTCCTCCCCGGAGGCCATACCGCAATTCGATGATGGCCCGCTCCCGCGGAGTCAACTCTTGAAGTAGGCGATTGACCTCTTCCTCAAAGGATTTGCGGACCAGTTCATAATCGGCGGGCGGGACCCCCTCTCTTCCGGGGGAGATGAGGTCTCGCTCGTCCTCCCGCCCCTGGATCTCCTCCAAAGAAGTTTGAGGTATGTTAGTTTGAAGCAACTCTTCAACCTCGGCGTGAGTCAGGTTCAGTTCCCGGGCTAGTTCCTCCTCCGTCGGCTCCTCACCTTGCTGTTGCAGTTTCTCTGCCCGGAGGGTCCGTAGTTTGCTGGCTAAGCGCACTTTCCGAACCGGAAAACGCAAGGCCCCACTCGCCCGGGCCAGGGCCTGAATAATCGATTGACGAATCCACCAGACGCCGTAGGTGATGAATTTGACCTTGTACTCGGGGGAAAAGCGGCGGGCGGCCTCCAACAGTCCCAGGTTCCCCTCGTTGATCAGATCCAACAGGGAGAGCCCATACCCTTGGTACTGCAACGCCACCTTGACCACGAATCGGAGGTTGGCCTCTACCAGCTTTTTGACGGCCTTTTCATCCCGCTTTTGGATCTGCCTGGCGAGGCGAAGTTCTTCAGACTTGTGGAGGAGTGGAATTTTGACGATCCGCTGGAGATAGGAAGAGAAGGCCTCGTCGCTGATCTCCTCGTAAAATCCGGGTGTCCTGCGTGCCATGGATCTCTGCACCTGTCATGGAGGGCTTAACCCTTCACCGAAGGCACGACGAGAAAGTGCGTGTTCTTCCCCCGCCGAACGAGCAACAGCAGGTCCGTGTCCGGCTTGGACGTTCGTAGAATTTCCAACAGGCCCTGACGGCTCTGGACCGGATGACGGTTGGCCTCCAGGATCACGTCCCCGGACCGAAGCCCGCGGCGGAACGCAGGGCTCCCCGGCTCGACCGAGGAAACCAACACTCCGCCCTCCTTCACCTGAAATCTTTCCCGAAGCTCAGGGGTCAGATCCTGGACCGCAAAACCATGCTGCTCCAGGGTCTTGGGAGCAACGGCCACGGTCTCTTCGGTCGGCATCCGCCCCACGGTCACGTCGAGGGTCAGGGTTTGCTCCTTCCGCTTGATCTTGACCGCAACTCGCTTGCCCGGTCTCACCGTAGCGACTAGTTGCTGAAGCTGGCGGATATCGGTGACTGGCTTTCCCGCAAACGTCAGAAGCACATCTCCGGTCTTGAGCCCCGCCGTCTCTGCGGGCCCCCCTTCGACCAGATCGGCGATCAAGACACCCCCTCTTGGCTTGACCCCGAACTGCGGGGCCAGCTCCGGGGTCAGCGGTTGAATCACGACCCCGAGCCACCCTCGAACGACCTGGCCCTCCTTGATCAGTTGCTCCATGATCTCCTTTGCCAGGTTGATCGGGATGGCAAAGCCGATCCCTTGACCGCTGGCCAATATCGCCGTGTTAATCCCGATGACCTCCCCATCAATGTTCAACAGGGGACCACCGCTATTGCCCGGATTGATGGAGGCATCGGTCTGGATGAAATCCTCATAGGCTGTGATCCCCACGCCGGCGCGGCGTGTGGCGCTGACCACGCCAACCGTGACTGTGTGACTCAGTCCAAAGGGATTGCCGATGGCGATGACAAAGTCACCTGTCCGCATCTTACTCGAGTCTCCCAGGGCCGCCGGGTGAAGGTCGGTGGCCTCCTCGATCTGGATCACGGCGAGATCGGTTTTCGGGTCGGTCCCAATCACCTTGGCTCGGAAGCTTCGTTCATCCACCAGAGTTACCTGGATCTCGTCCGCCTGCTCCACCACATGATTATTGGTCAGGATATATCCCTTGGCGTCAACGATGACGCCGGATCCCAAACTCCGACGTTCAAAATTCCGGGGGCGCTTGAAGAAACGCTCGAAGAATTCCTCTCCGAAGAACTCTCGAAACGGACCGCGGAAAAAGGGTTCGATTTGACGGCGGCTGGTTTGGACCTTCTGCGTGGTATTAATGTTTACCACCGAGGGCTTTAGCCGCTCTGCCACCTCTACAAACACCCCTTGCATGCGCTCCACCAGGCCCCGATCCCGCCGGTCGGCACCGACCGGACGGGAGAGGAGGAGCACCACAAAAAAAACAAGGGAGACCACGATGATCTCCCGCGGTCCCCCCGGAAAAACCTTTATGCCCCTATGCCGCATGCGCTCTGCCTTTCCTGTTACTCTGCTGAAGCTGTTCCACGCTAGCACAGGGGACTGGGACTGTCAATCAAGGCGCCAGGAAGGAGAGATGTGTTGGTCGTCAGCGGTCCCCATCCGCCCGTCCGGCCCCGGGCTCGTGAGCCGGTAGCTCGATTCCCGACGCTCATAGTTCCAGGGCTGTCCCCAAGGGTCTCGCAGCTCGCCGATAAATAGGCCCTCGGCCCGGAGCTTTGCGAGATCGTCAGGGTATCCCCCACGGAGCAGGAGATACCGGTCCAGGGCTCGGGGAAGCACCCGTGCGGCGACGTTGAGCCTCCGGGCCTGGATGACGGGCGATGCAGCCAGCTCATGGGAGGGAAGGAGGTAGAGGGGGTCGTGCCCCCGCGAAAACTGAAAGTAAAGCGAGGCCAGGGTGACGGCCATTACCGTGACCGCGAACAGCCACGCGGGGACCCTCCTGGGAATTCGGACCGGCCGGACCGCCGCCTCCGCGGCCTCGCCCTGCCTATCGAGCTTCAAAACCCCTGCCGCCAGCAGATCGGCGATGCCCTTATAGGCGTCGAATTCTCCAAAGTCGCAAAGTTCCGCGATGTCGCGAACAGTCCGCCGGCCATCCACCAGCTCAAGGACGGCGAGCCTCTCAGAAGGAACCTGTTCGTGATAGACCGGCCGGCTGCTTCGTCGAACGACCAGATCCAGCGAGGGAATTCGTTTCTCGACGAGCGGCCATTCGTCCATCTGACGGACGGCCTCCAAGAGGATATTTTCCGTCCCCACGGGCGAGATCTGACCTCGACTCAGGTCTACCTGCCCCTGGGCGGCAAACGTATATCTTCCCTCTCGCCACCGGAGAGCTCGGTAGAGGGTCTCGAGCACCAGCCGCTTCACCACTCGTTCGAGATCGCGAGGGGAAATCCACTGCCCCTCCAAAAGGAAGGGGATGAGGCGTTGTCCTTTGCGTGCACGGATTTGCCGCCCCTCGTCCCACCGCGCCCGGGTGATCAGGTCTCGAGAAACCAGAATCCGACCCAATTTTGTCTCGAAGATCTCGTCGGCAGGGGCCGCCCAGACCACCATCCCATCTTGCACCAAGACATCTATCACCTCCTCCCCCTGGATCAGGGTGAGTGTCCCGGTCTTTCGCTGCATCCCAATCAGCTGGAGGATATCGACCAGGGCAAAGTCTTGGAGTGTTCCTTCTAGCGCCATTGCCTCTCCTTGAGACGGACGCGACGGCTCCCGGTGGAAGTCAAAGTGGCTACGAGGTAGAGGGAGAGGAGCAGCAGGATGCTGGCAGGGACGGTGTACGGCAGAGACGCTCCGGGGAGATATATCGCCGGTGCGAGGAGTGTTCCAAGGAATGGCGAAACGACGAAGAGGGTGGCGCTCAGCAGCAGAAAACCCCGAAGTGTCCTCCCCCGGTAGAGCCCCTCAATCCCTGGAACGAGTGCAAGGACCAGCCCGAGCCACCTCGGCTCCCGGTGGACCTCTTCGACAGGGATGTTCTTGATCGTAGGAGACACCTCCCCCATTTGTGCCCTCTCAAGGATCGCACAACGTGAACAAAGGCGAACCTCACCCAGCAGCCGCTGACAACGAGGGCAGAACACCTTTCCGCAATCCTGACACGCCCGGGCAAACCTGCGGCGCTTCCGAAACCAGAAGATCGCCCCAAAAGCTAAGAGATATCCCCCGACCATCCAACGAAGGCTGCCCAGAGACACCCCCAAAAACCTTCCGGCCCACAGGGTCTCCGCCATCTCCGGGGATGGAGCATCGAGAAGGAGGATCTGGCGCCAGAGCTCTGTGGCCGGCAGCGGTGCGTCTACGAGGACCCGTTTTCTCCCCTCCGCTGCAGCCTGTCGCATCCGATACTCCAGGATCGGCGTCTCGTGAATCGCCCGAGCATACTCCTGTTGCGCCTCCTCCAAGAGGAGGCGCTCCGTCAACAGCTGGCTCAGGTTGAAGCGCGCATACGACAAGTCAGGACTCACGGCAAGGGCCTTTTCATAGGCCGTCTTCGCTTGGGCCAAGTCCCCCTGGAGGAACGCCAGGTTACCTCGGTTGGTCCAGATCGCCGCCTCCAGTTCCGGGAGCGCATCCGCTGGGACTTGGGAGTACCTCTCGATCCCCTGCCTCAGCTCGCCGCGAGAACGATGCACTCGCCCCAGATAAAACCGGGGCAGCAGGTCATGAGGCGCCTCTTTCGCCCAGCGACGGAGCGCAGCCTGTGTGTCTCTTCCCCGATCTCCTTCCTCCACCTGAAGTAGAGTGACATACCGAGGGGAAGCGGTGGTGGTCATCAAGGTGGCGAGGAACCGATATCCTCTTGGAAGGAGCAGGAGAGAAAGAATCAAACCAACCCAGAGCAGACGCTCCCGAGTCTTCAAGTAGACCCCAAGGGGCAAGAGAGAAAGCAAGACGGCCGGCAGGAGGCCCAACCCGAGGATGAGGGGAAGCAAGTAGAGGGCAATGGGGAGGAAGCCTTGAGTGGCGGGGGAAAGCCTTCGTCGCCTCCATTCTGCGAGGTCATGCCGAAACAGGGGGGTGACCCGCAGGATGAGGAGGAGTCCCACCAGCAGAAGACCCAAAGGGATGGCGAGCAAGCAGGAAGCAAGGATATTGACCCAATGACTCGGCCCGTAAAATGGCGAGGTTAAGCYAGTCCACCAGCCCTTCACCAGAGGGAACAACCCCTGCGGGGAGCCCCGGCCTAACCGAATGCGGGCCTGGGCAAAGAGGACTTCAGGGGCGACCGGGTCAAACTCCGCCGCCAAGGATAACGCCGCCTCCGCCCCCTGAACATCGCGGCGCGCGGCGAGCACTGTGGCCGTATGCGCCTGGTGCCACCCCAGATAGGAGATGCGGTCGAGGCCCAACCGGTCCCGAATCTCTCGCATCTGTCGGAGCTCGTGATCCGCTGCCTCCTTCTCGCCCAGGCGAAGGAAGGCTCGGTATAGCAGCCATCGAACCGCCACGCGGTCCCCCGCCCGTTGAGAGGCCTTGGCCGCCGCCGCCTGTAACGATCCCTTCTTGGTAAGGGCGAGAAGAGCCCCCCTGGCCAAGGGGGCAAAGGGATTGGAGGCCTCCTGCTGGCTGACCGCTTCCACGGCCGCCTCCAGCGCCTCGAAGGTCTCGCCCCGGGGCCGCCGCCGCTCCCGAATGAATTGCTCGAGGGCCGGAACGCTTCCAAAGACGCGATCCCAGAGGGCTATCGCCTCTCGCACCTCGCCGAAACCTGCCGTCTCCCCTCGGCCCGGCATCGCCACGAGCAGCAAGAGGAGCAGACCGACTCTCCTGAGATCCCTCACCTGTTTCACCACCGCTGGGTAGCTTGATATGAATGTCTGCTTTCGCGTGTTTTTGCAGGTTTGCACGAACCATGCCAGGCCTGTAAAGGCGTTGACCGCCGCGACCGCTCTGATATAATTCGCCCCCACCAAGGCAGAGAGGGGGCCTCGTGCGATTTAGCGGTCGGCTCACGTGTCTGGTGATTGGCATCTTCGGGCTCAGTGTGGTGATCGCCCCCCTAATCAAGGTGGCGGTGGATTGGATTCTGTATGCCCTCCCGCAGACCTCCGTGCTGGTCGGGTTTGACCCTGCGGATGCCTCTTACGACTTTGGTCGGATCTATCGCCGCATCCTCCTGTTGCTCACCCTCGTTCTTTGCTATTTCGGAAGGAGGTGGCTGGGGCCGATTTCCCTCAGGGGAATCGGGGCCGAGAGCCATCCGGGACGCCAGCTCGGAAGCGGCCTACTGCTTGGGTCCCTCTCCTTCGCCTTCTTCCTCGCCATCCTCATCCTGCTGGGGGAACGGTCCCTCGCCCCAGATGTGCCCGCGAACTGGCCCACCCGCATCGGCCTTGCCCTCGCGAGTGGCTTCCTCGTCGGAGCGATCGAAGAGACGATCTTCCGGGGATTCCTCCTGGGCGGGCTCCTCCATGGTCGATCGCGACTCACAGCGGTCCTGCTTAGCAGCAGCCTCTTCTCTATCGTTCACTTCCTTCGCGCGAAGGTCCCGGTCACCTCCGGGCCTGACCTTGACGTCGGCTTTCAGGCCCTCCGCGCCCACTTCCGCCCCCTTTCTCAGCCCGCGGTCCTGTTTCCTTTCATCGGCCTCCTGCTGGTCGGTGTGGCCCTCGCGTACGCCTATCTCTGGACCAATTCGCTCCCCTTCGCCATCGGCCTGCACGCGGGGTGGGTCTTTCTGGGCAAGATCGACGGTTTCCTGCTTTTGGAACGGACGGGGATCAAGTGGCTGTATGGCCAGCAGGGGGTTCTGGCTGGGGCCATGGGATGGACCTTTCTCTTACTGATGCTCCCGATACTCCGTCTCTGGATTGCCCGCAGTTCGATGACCGATCACCGTTCTAGCGCCCCTCCAACTCACTTCTCCTAAGATTCACAAGATACAGCCAGGGGCGCTGAGGGGGGTGGGGCAGAAGCTCCCCCACGCCTGGGGRGTGCTCAGCGAGGSCACAGCCGAGCGCCRAAGGGGGGCCTGCCCCCCTAGCGGAAGTGCCGCACCAGAGTGGAMTGTTAGCRAGWRATAGTTGGTGCGGCACTAGKTCASSKYGGCCCTCCTTGCTACAAAGGGTCAGGTTATTCCCACCGTGTGGATCACCAGAAGCGGAAGACCACCCTACTTTCCCTCGCTAGAAGCGGGTAGCCATCGCACCCTGCCGCTCCTCGGTCATAGCACAATCGATGCATTGCGCATCACTGCCGTGGGCCGATGGCTCACGCTGGGGGGGGCGCAGGAGTGCTGCGCGTAAGGGTTCAGTGCTCGGCCGAGTGAAGGCCGGAGAAGGTCAGGACGATCGTATGCGGTTGGTGGAGGGCATTTCGTGAGAAGGGGATTCCGGATCGTCACACGGATCTTCCTGGGGCTCCTCCTCCTCCTGACCCTGGTTGTCGTCGGGCTTCACCTCGCGCTATCAGCCAAGGGGGTTCAAGAGTACCTCCGGACCCGCCTTGAGGCCATGCTCAGTCGGCGGCTTCAGCAGGAGGTCCAGGTCGGGCAGGTGAGGTTGAGCCCTTTCCTCACCTTTCTTGAGCTCCGTCGGGTCAGTGTCAGCGACCCCGAGCGGGCCCCCCTTTTTCCGCAAATTGGTAGTGTTCGGTTTTACCCGAATCTCGGTCGGCTCCTCCGAGGGGTGCCGGCCTTCAGGAATGTGGTCTTCCTGCGTCCGGTCATCAATTTCTCTGAGGGGGTTGGAGTCCCGCGAGGAAGGCCGAGGGGGTGGATTCTCCGTCTCCTTCTCGTTCCATCGAATGTTCAAAATGTCCTCGGCTTCCAGGTGGACCGTCTTCAGATTCGCGAGGGAAAATTGACCTACCGGAGGGAAGGGCAGGTGTGGAATGTCCAGGGCCTCGACGCCGATCTCTGGCACGAGAAGGCGGAGGTCCGTGGCGAACTCCGGGTCGCCGAGGGGGACCTGCATCTTTCCCAAGGATCGCTCACCTGGGGGAATCTCGAGGCATCGGTGGCCCTGGGGGAGCAGGATCTGACCATTACGCACTTGGGGTTCGATGTTGGCGGGGGGACCGTGGGAGTGGTGGGGCGG
>LXTG01000033.1 GCA_001643535.1 candidate division NC10 bacterium SPGG6
CTCCCCTGCTTCCCGATCACCCGGCCCAAATCCGTTTGGGCCACCTTGAGCCTCAGCATCGTTGTCTTTTCGTCCTCGGACGACTCCACAATCACCGCATCGGGGTTATCCACCAAGGCCTTTGCGATATATTCAACCAGTTCTTTCAACACGTCCGCCTCCCCAGTGCCGGTGCAGCTCTCGGCTGGAAACCCTCAGGGATTCCGATCCAGGAGCCGTTGACCATCAAGCGGTTTTCCGGGCCCTCCTGAGGCCGGCAAATTGCTTCAAGACCCCAGGCCCCCAACACTCGTCCCAGAACCAATAATTTCTGAGACGCCACCGGATCCTACTCGACGATCTCCAACACCGCCCGTCGCCGAGACTTGGCCGCTGTCGCGTGGAGCAGGGTCCGCATCGCCCGGGCGGTCCTCCCCTGCTTCCCGATCACCCGGCCCAAATCCGTTTGGGCCACCTTGAGCCTCAGCATCGTTGTCTTTTCGTCCTCGGACGACTCCACAATCACCGCATCGGGGTTATCCACCAAGGCCTTTGCGATATATTCAACCAGTTCTTTCAACACGTCCGCCTCCCCAGTGCCGGTGCAGCTCTCGGCTGGAAACCCTCAGGGATTCCGATCCAGGAGCCGTTGACCATCAAGCGGTTTTCCGGGCCCTCCTGAGGCCGGCAAATTGCTTCAAGACCCCAGCGGTCGAGAGGAGCTCCCGTACCGTTGCCGTCGGCTGCGCACCTTTTTGAAGCCAGGAGAGGGCCTTCTCCTGATCAAGGGTCAATGCGGCCGACTTCTGGAGGGGATTGTAGACCCCGATGCTCTCGATGACGCGGCCATCCCGGGGTGCTCGCGTATCCATCACGACAATCCGGTACACCGGCCGCTTCTTTGCTCCAATCCGTTTTAACCTTAGCCGTACGGCCATCGAACCACCTCCCGTCCACTCGACGATCCGAACCCTACCCCACGGGAAAGATGCCTCGTGTTCCCCCTTTTTTCCCCGCGTGGAGCACCTGTCGCATCAATCGCTGGGTCTGCTGAAACTGCCGCAAAAGCTTGTTCACCTCTGTGACCGACGTCCCGGATCCCTTGGCGATCCGTTGACGCCGGCTCCCGGTAAGGATCCCCGGCTCCCGCCGCTCCTTTCTGGTCATGGAATTCAAAATGGCCTCCATCCGGCTGAGCGCCTTGCCGTCGACGCCCGGGCCGCCGAGCCCCGCGGGGAGGCCCGGAAGCATTTCCATGAGTTCCTCGAACGACCCCATCCGTCGGACCTGGGTAAGTTGTTCTCGAAAGTCCTCCAGCGTGTACGTATCCCGTTGGATCTTCCGCGCCAGCTCCTCCGCCCGCGCCCGATCCACCGCGGTCTCCGCCCGCTCCACCAGCGAGAGGATATCGCCCATCCCGAGGATCCGCGAGGCCATCCGCTCCGGATGAAATGGCTCTAGCGCCTCCAGCCGCTCTCCCACGCCGATGAACTTGATGGGGCGTCCGGTCACGGCCCGAACAGAGAGGGCCGCCCCCCCCCGGGCATCCCCATCCAGCTTCGTGAGGATGAAGCCGCTCAGATCCAAAGCATTGTGAAAGGTCGTCGCAGCATTCAGCGCGTCCTGACCAGTCATGGCATCGAGCACCAGGAGGGTCTCCACCGGACAGACTCCCTCCTTGACGGCCCTAAGCTCTGCCATGAGATCATCATCGATATGGAGCCTTCCCCCGGTGTCCACGAGAACGGGTTCCAGGCCCCTTGCCCTGGCGTACTCCACCGCCTCCTGAGAGATGCCCAGTGCGGAAGCCCGGGGATCGATGAAGGTCTCCACCCCGATCTTCTCCCCGAGAACCCTAAGCTGTTCTGCCGCTGCAGGGCGACGCGTATCCGCCGCCACCAGAAGAGGCATCCGACCCTGTCGCTTGAGGTGGGCCGCGAGCTTCGCCGCCGTCGTTGTCTTCCCGGATCCCTGAAGTCCGACGAGCATCACCACCGACGGGGGGCGGGCCGCCGAGGCCAAGTTGCTCCCCTTCCCACCCAGGAGCAGGGTGAGCTCTTCGAAGACGATCTTCACGACTTGCTGCCCCGGGGTGAGTGACTGGAGAACGTCGCGGCCAATGGCCCGCTCCCGGACCCGGTCCAGAAAGTCCCTCACCACCCCGTAGTGGACATCCGCCTCGAGGAGCGCCAGACGGATCTCCCGGAGGGCCGTGGCGATCTGCTCTTCGGTGAGCTTCCCGTAAGCCCGAAGCTTCGCAAAAATTCCCTGAAGCCGATCGGATAACCGGTGGAACATAATCCTCCAGGAAATAAACGTTTATATTATGCGCTGTTATATCCCTCTGTCAACAAGCAATTTCTTTGAATTAAGGAGTTAACCAGCGAGAAGGAGGGTGACATCCATCACGTTGGTGAGGGTGGGCCCGGTCTTGATCAGATCTCCCAGGCGTTCGAAGAAGTGGTAGGAATCATTATCCTCCAAGGCCCGGCGTGGGTCGAGCCCGACCTTCTTGGCCCGAGCCCAGGTCTGACCATCTGCCATCGCCCCCGCCGCGTCGGTGGGCCCATCGGTCCCATCGGTTCCGGCACTGAAGATGACCAGATCCTCTGCACCGGCGATGGCGATCGCCCCGGCCAGCGCGAGCTCTTGGCTTCGGCCCCCTTTTCCTTTCCCGCGGAGTGTCACGGTGGTCTCTCCCCCCAGCAATAGGCAGGCCGGCGACGGAAGGGGGTGGCCGGACCGGCGTACCTCCAGGAGGAAGGCGGCGAGCGCCCTGGCTACCTCTCGACTCTCCCCTTGCAGGGCTGCGGTCAGGAGGAGGGTATGAAACCCCAGCCCTGCCGCCCGACCTTGGGCCGCCAAGAGGGATTGGAGATTATTCCCGACGATGAGATGGTGTGCCTTTTCAAAACAGGCATCGTTCACCTTCGGGGTTTCCGGCTTCTCCCCCTTCGCCCCCCTCTCCAGATGCCGGCGAATGCTTGCGGGCACTCGATCCTGCAGCCCGTACCGATCGAGGATTCCCAGGGCATCCTGGTACGTGGTCGGATCCGGGACAGTTGGGCCGGAGGCGATGGCATCCAAGGGATCGCCGCATACGTCGGAGAGGACCAGGGTGAGGCAGTGTGCCGGCTGGACCGCTCGTGCCAACTGACCCCCCTTGAGTTGAGAGCAGTGTTTCCTGACGGTGTTGATCTCTTCAATCGTAGCACCGCAAGCGAGAAGCTCCCGGGTGATGGCCTGTTTCTCGGCCAGGTGCGTCCCCTCGACGGGAGCGGGGAGCAGGGCTGAACCGCCGCCGGAGATGAGGACGACCACCAGGTCCTCCGGGCCGGTCTGCGCAAGGAGGGCGAGGATTGCCGCCGTCCCTTGGACCCCCCGCGCATCAGGGACCGGATGGCTCGCCTCATGGATCTGGATACGCTGCAAGGGGACGGAGTGGCCATCTTTCACCACGACAACCCCTTCGGCCACCCGATCCCCCAAGACGTCCTCCACCGCAGCCGCCATCGCCGCGCACGCCTTCCCTGCGCCCACGACATAGACCCTGCCCCGGTTCAAATCATACACCTTTCCATCCATCAGCAGTTTTTCACCATCACGCCGCAGATGGCGCTGAATCGCCACCCGAGGGTCGGCGGCATCCAATGCTGCCTGGAAGATCTCCCCGGCCGCCTTCCGCAACTGTGCGGTCCCCCTCCTTCCGGAAATCACACCCCCTCCGTCAATTGGACCGTCTCCACCAAGGTGTAGATGGCCCCTGCAGGGTGAAGCTGGCTCTGCATGAGGTCAACACATCTGACCTCCATCCGTCCCACCTGACCAACCTCTCCTCTCCGGAGGAACTCCAGCAGCGGATCGAGCCGTCCAACACTTTTTACGCGACCCAGGGTGAGATGGGCCCGAAAGGGTCGGTCCTCCCGGGGGAAACCGAGCGGAAGGAGGGCCTCGTCGATCCGACCCCGGAGCTTTTCCATCTCCTCGCTCCCCTCTTCTACCCCAACCCAGATCACCCGCGGCCTCCCCTTCGGCGGGAAGGTCCCGAGACCGGCGAACGACAGCGGAATAGGCCTGATGCCGGCCAGGGAGCACCGGAAGGCCTCCCGGAGCCCCGGCAGACGAGCCTCAGTGATTTCCCCGAGGAACTTAAGAGTAAAGTGGAGGTTCTCCGGCCTGACCCAGCTCACCGGCGACCTAGTCGGCTTGAGCTTTCCTTGGATCTCTGCCAAGAGGGGCTTCAGGGAGGGATCCACATTGATGGCGATAAACAGTCTCATGCGCGTTACGTGTGAAGCGGCGCGCCCCGACCCTCTCTATGCCACAACTCTGATCTTGAGCAAGTAGCGACGGAGCATCTCCAGGGTCATCTGCGAGCCCCAAAGCTTGTTCCCTTCCCGGTCATACTGGAATCGGTGTTCACACCACTCTTCCCCCTGCGCGTCGGCAAGGGCAATGTAGGTGAGCCCTACCGGTTTTGCCTCGGTACCCCCCCCGGGACCGGCGATCCCGGTCACCCCCACGCCCAGATCGGTCCGGGCGAGGCTTCGAACTCCCGCTGCCATCGCCACTGCCACTTCCGGACTCACTGCCCCATGCCGCTCGATCAGGGGGGAGGGAACCTGCAAAAGATCCTCCTTGGCGTGATTGCTATACGAGACGATCCCCCGCTCGAAATAATCGGAACTGCCGGGGACGTTAGTGATCCGATGGACGATGAGACCGCCAGTGCAGGATTCAGCCACAGCCACGGTCTTTCCCTGAAGGCGGAGAAGGTGCCCCACCGCTTCCTCAAGACGCTCTTCATCGACCCCAAAGACCGCATCTCCCAAGCGGTCCCGAAGTTTTTTCTCCCATTCCTCGAGCTGGATCTGCACCTCCTCCTGCGTTCCAGAAACCGTCATCCGGACATGGACCTCCCCCGGGTGGGCCAGGAGGCCGATGGGGGGATGATCGGTATGGAGCAGATCGCTGATCCGCTCCTCCACCTGCGCTTCGAATAACCCACAGACCTTGAGGGTCCGGGTTTGGATCTGCTGCCCGCTCCCGACCCTTTCCAGCAGGACCGGCAGGACCTGCTCGGTGAAGAGCGGACGCATCTCTCGCGGCGGGCCTGGCAGGGCGACGAGGAGACGCTGGCCGTCCTCCCAAAGAAGGCCCGGGGCCGTCCCGTGGCGGTTTGGGAGGACGACAAAGCCCTCCGGGATCCAGGCCTGACGCTTGACTAATTCTGGTATAGGGACGCCCCGGCGGGCGAACCGCTCCTCAATCCGCTCCAGTGTCTCGCCGTGGAGGATCAGCGGCCTTCCGCTGACATCCCCCAGAGCGTCCCGGGTGCGATCATCCTCGGTCGGACCTAGCCCGCCGATCACGACCACCACGGCAGCCCGATCCAGGGCCTGTCGGAGCACCTGATGGATCCGCTGGCGGTCATCTCCGACGGCCGTGCGGTACGAGACCTCAATCCCGATCCCGTGTAGGACCTCCGCGAGAAATAGACCGTTGGTATCTACCAGCACCCCCTGAAGGAGCTCGGTCCCGATACTGACGATCTCTGCATTCTTGGCGTTCATGAGATGAAGAGCCACACCTGGACTAACAGGTTGGCGTACAGGCCGGCGATCAGGTCGTCCCCAACGATCCCGAGGCCTCCTGAAAGACGCTCAAGCTGTCGAGCGGGAAAGGGCTTGGTGATGTCAAAGAGGCGAAAGAGTACAAAGGCCACCGCCCGCTCCAGGACCCGCGGTGGCAAGAGGGCGGTAGCCACCGCGATGCCGGCAATCTCATCGATGATGATGGCTGAGGGATCCTGCGCCCCCATGACCTTCGCCGCCCGGCCGGCAACCACCAGGCCCACCCCGATCAGGACCAGCGTCACCAGGACCTGTGTCGTCCCAGGGCTCAGGGGCCAAAGGAGGAAGAGCCCGAGGAGGCTTCCGAGCGTTCCGGGGGCTGGACCTATATAGCCCAGATAGCCCCCGGTCGCGATCACCACGACGAGCCGATGGGAAAAGGGACGCTTCATCTCGCGAGAGTAGATGCTGAGCCGCGAACTGTCAACGGGGTTAGTGGGATTGGGAGGAGCCGAGGCAAACCTGGTTACGTCCAGCCACCTTGGCCTCGTAGAGGGGTCGATCCGCTTCCCGGACCAAGTCCTCCACCCTGCCCATCTCCGGTGTGAGGACAGCCGCCCCGAGACTAATGGTGAGGCAACCTTCAGGCCATTCAAATTCCGAGGCCGCCGCACGAAGGCGCTCCGCTTGGACCGCGGCCTGGGCAAGATCGGTCTCCGGTAGGATGATCGCAAACTCCTCCCCACCGTATCGGGCTACCGTATCCACCCGCCGGGAATTCTTCCGGAGGATCTGGGCCAAGGAGCGCAACGCCTCATCCCCAGCCAGATGCCCGTATCGGTCATTGAACTGCTTGAAGTGATCGATATCGAGCATAATCAGGGAAAGGGAGCGGCCATAGCGACGAGCCCGTTTCACCTCTGTATCGAGGAGACGATAGAAGTACCGGTGATTGTAGAGTCCGGTCAATGCATCTGTGTTGGCGAGCCGCCTCGTCTCCGCAAACAAGCGAGCGTTCTCAATGGCAATGGCCGCCTGGCTGCCAAAGGAGGCGAGGAGGTGGAGATCCTCCTCGGCGACACGGCGGGGTTCATTGTAGTGAACCCACATCACCCCGCGGATCCGCTCCCGCACCTGCAGGGGTAGACAGACCGCGGCCCGTCGCCCGAGTGCCAGCAGCCGGGGATTGATTCTCCCTGACGGGATTGACGCGAAATCGGGAAGGACCACAGGCCGGCTGGTTTCCCAGACCTGCCGAGAGATGCCATCCTTCCGCACCTCAATTCCCCCCACCTCCCATTCGACGATATGGGTCACCTCGCCGAAATCATCAAAGAGGATGATGGTGCTAGAGGCGGCGTCAGTCGAGGCCGCTGCGCCCCGAGCGATCTTCTGGAGGGTCTCGTCCAAGTCGAGGGACCCACTCACCTGTGTGGCAGCCTCGTATAACTCCGCTACGGTGGAAGCATACCGCTGGATCTGCTGGTATGCCCTGGCATTCACAATGGCAACAGCCGCCTGGCTGGCAAAGGCACTTATCAAGGTTCGCTCATCGGGGGTGAAAAAACGGCGATGCAGCGTGAAGAATGCCAGGGCCCCTAGGACGCGACCATCGCTGATGAGGGGAATGCCCGCGAATGAGACGACGCCCCCCTGTTCCACGAACCGTCGGTTCAGCAAACGCGGTTCTTGTCTCACGTCAGCGATGTACTGCGGCTCTCCCCGCTCCATGATCTCTCCGATGACCCCCACACCGTACGGGATCCGTTCGACCATCAACCCCACAAACTCCTCCATGCCGTAACTGGCCTGTACCCGCAGCTCGCGCATCTCCTCGTCTGCCACCACGAGCCACGCGCATGGGACGTCTAGGAACTCCGCCGCCGCTTTCACTGCAAAGTCGTAAACCTCCTGGAGATTCAAGGAGGCGGTCATCAGCTTTGTCAGATGGATGAGGGATTGGAGTTTATTGGCCCGCTCTTGGACTTCGTGAAAGAGGGCGGTTTTCTCAAGGGTGAGGGCCGCCTGACTCGCCAAGGTCTGGCAGACTACGATCTCGTCCGGCGTAAAATTTCGAACCGTGCCCCGAGTGCTCAAGCTCACGACCCCGATGCTTTGATCCTGCCTGAGGAGTGGGACCACCAACATCGAACGGATCGGGAGAGAGAGGAGGAATTCTCGGATACCGGAAAGCACCGGTTCCTCGGCCACGTCCGGGACAACGAGGGGTTGCTGGGTCTCGAGCACCCGACGGAATTCCGGGTACCGGTCCAAGGACAGATTTACCCCTTCAATCCAGGGATCCTCCTTCGATCGGTCAAACCCAACAATAATCTGGGCTGACGCCTCTCCTGGGGCGCAAAGGGCGATGGCGCACCGGTCCACGTGCATTGTCTCCAGGAACCGCTTAAAGATGTCCCACAAGACCTGATCTCTCGCCGGGAAAGGCATCAACGAAGCTCCTGACTCCTCGTGGCCTTGGACCCCCTGGTCATTGGAGTCGTCCAGGGGTCTCTTAACCACCCTCGCTTCCTGCTCCATAGCCTCGAGGACTCCGCAAACCGGTTTGTGGCCCCGCCTCCTGGAGGACTTGCCAAATCTGCCGACGGATGCCCTCGGCTCAAACGGCTTCGTGATACAGGCCACCACTTCGCCATGCCATCAACGACTCAGACCGAAAACGGGGAAAGCGCGGCGAGGGCTTTTCTTGACTCTTGCAAACTGCATGCCTAGAGATGACCCCGTTTTGGCTTCTTTTCCTGCCCTTTCGCCAGCCGAACTGGGCCAGGAGAGCACCCCACACCTTTGGCAAAGCCTCAGCGTGGAAAAAGCTCCTCTGCCCGGAGAGTCTTTACCCCGGGTGGCGGGACAAAGGAGAAGAGATCGGCAGGGAGGTCGCTATTGATTCGGAGATCAGAAAAGTGCATGACCGTCCGATTATCATACGGATCATGGAAGGACAGGGACTTGATATACAGGGTCGCCGCCTCTACCTCCATCTCCACCTTGCGAAGGTGAGGATCGGGCCGTCGCGGCGTCAGGACCAGGTGGTAGCAATCTCCGCAAACCACGATCTCCTGCACGACAAACTGGTCAGTCAACTTTCCCGCCCCCATCAGAAAATCGAAGGGGATGGAGGTCGCTGCCGCCTTCAGATCCTGGACAATCACCTGCCGATCCGTGGGCGTGTAGGCCCACAAGGTGGAGCCGTTGGTAACGAAAAGGCGCCGCTCTGGACGCTCATACTCCCAACGCATCATCCCCGGACGTTTCAGGTAAAAAGTCCCTCGGGCCTCCTCCACTTGCCCCATCGCCAACTCGACCCGCTGGAAAAAGTGGCCCTGGAGATCCCGGGTCCCCTCGTAAAAGATCTGAATCCGCTCGACCACCCCGTGCGTCTGAGCAGTAAGCAGGACGCCAAGGAAACTGAGGGTGAGAAAACGCCTGCCGGTCTTCACGCCGACCGCCCCTTCCGACGTCTCCCCGCGGCCACCGCCTCTCGTGGGCTGGCCATCGAGAGGGAGGTCGTCGTCAACCCCCAGGAGACCATGGCCTCAGGACCACCCGGTGCCCCCTCGAATCGGTGTGACTCACGATGCCTTCACGTTCCATGCGGTCAATCATGCGACCCGCCCTATTGAAGCCGATCCTGAGTCGCCTCTGGAGAAGAGAAATTGAGGGTTGTCCGGTCTGGCGGACAATCCGTTCTGCTTCGCGATACAGGGCCTCCTCTTCATCCGGGATGTCGATGTCGCCGCTCACCGTGTCCTCAGCCAATTGCAGGGACCACGGAAAGGGTTCCAAGGCGCCTTTTGTCTTCAAGAATTCGACCACGCGGCAAATCTCCTGATCCGATACATAGCATCCGTGAATCCGTGTGGGCTTCGAACTCACCGGAGGGAGAAACAACATGTCGCCCCCCCCCAGCAATTGCTCTGCCCCGTTCGTGTCCAGAATCGTTCGCGAGTCGACCTTCGAAGACACCTGAAAGGAAATTCTGGCGGGGAAATTGGCCTTGATCACCCCCGTGATTACATCCACAGAGGGTCTTTGTGTGGCCAGCACAAGATGAATCCCGACCGCCCGCGCCATCTGCGCCAACCGTGCGATGGCATTTTCCACCACGGACGATTCCAAAAGCATTAAATCCGCGAGCTCATCGATGATTACCACGAGAGCCGCGAGCTTGGGCATTTCCTCAGACCTGCCCTGGTTATAGGCCCCAATCGAGCGAGCACCTACCTCTGCAAAGAGCCTATACCGAGCCTCCATATGTTTCACGACCAGTTGTAAACATTTTGCGGCTTGCCTGGCGTCCGTCACCACTTGCCAGGCCTTTTCCTTTCCGTTCGTCTCGCCGACGAGAGGGTTGTCCACCAGGTGGGGAATGTTGTTGTAGACGGAGAGTTCAACCCGTTTGGGATCGATTAAGAGCAGTCTTACTGCTTCGGGCGTGGAACGATAGAGGAAACCGAGAATGGTGCTATGAATACATACGCTCTTCCCGCTGCCGGTGGCTCCCGCAATCAGGATATGCGGCATTTGCAAGAGGTCTGCCACATAGGGATCCCCTGACGTGTCTTTCCCCAGGGTGATCGGAAGAGGGGACCGACATGTTTCGAATGCCGCAGACGCCAGGACATCCCTGAGCTGGACGACCGCACGGCTCTTGTTAGGAATCTCCACCCCGACCGCAGCCTTTCCAGGGACGGGCGCAACGATTCGAACACTCAAGGCCTTAAGGGACAACGCCAGGTCATCTGCCAAACCGACGATCCGATTGATCTTTATCCCGGGCGCGGGTTCGATCTCATACCGGGTAATCACCGGTCCAGATTGGGTCTCTATGACCCGCCCGTCAATACCAAAATCCCGAAGGGTTTTCTCAAGGGTTTTCTTGTTTTCCTCACGCTCGTGATCCAAGGGTCGGGGGGACAGCGGGCCTGAGTCATCGAGCAGGGAAAGCGGCGGCATCTCATGCTCTTCCGTCTCCTTGGAGACCCTACGAATTGTCATCGATGCCTCTACGACACGATCCTGGACCTTTTCGAGACGGGCGGCCCGGGTGGGCCTCTCTCGGGGCGGTGTTTCCTCCCCGCGGACCAGCACGTTCCGTGCGGCCTCCGTGGGGATCCATGCCCGGACAGACTGTAAAAGCCGTGCGAGGCGAAGACCCAGCCACCCAAAGATCTCCCGGAAGGATCGGATCAGCCCGACGAAAGATCCCTGGGAGACCAGGACCAGAAAAAGGAGTATCCCGGTGAGTGTCGCCAGGGACAAACCGAACAGACCCAGGGCGGGCCGAAGGGCGTGGAAAAGCAGTGCTCCCACGAATCCCCCCCCAGGCTGCCCTCCCCGGAACGAGGGGTCGAAGCCCTCGTGCTCAAGGAGGCTCAGTAAGAGGCAGGTTGAGATGAGGAGCAGCAAGAATCCGACAACCTGGACGATTCGGGGTTGGCTCCGCCCGCCCACAAGAGTGAAGCCGACCCAGAAGAGGGCCGGGCCCAATAAAAACGCGCCGACCCCCATGATCCCGAGCAGATCCCCGGCCAGGTGAGCCCCCACCAGTCCCACGAAGTTGCGCGCCGCTTCCTCGCGGGAGACGTAGTGGAAAAAGGAGGGGTCGTGGGGATTGAAGGAAACCAGGCTTACCAGTACAAGGAGGGCGAAGGCCATCAAGAGAAGGCCCACGACCTCCCTTGCCTTAGGATGGCGAAACAACGTGGATAAGTCCGGAGCGAATTTCATCGATCGTCTTGCGCGGTTCACAGTTCACCGTTATCGGTTCATCGTGGATGGTTCATGGTTCATTGACCCTCAACTATTATTCACTATGAACCATGAACTCTGAACTGTCAACCGTGACCCCCTTACACCTCGATCACGACCGGCAGGACCATGGGCCGGCGATCAAAGTTCTTCTGAATGAATTTCCGCAGGGCTACCCTGATATTCTCCTTCAGGACTGCAGCATCCCCCCGTTCCTCCTCCAGACAGCCCGCCAGGACCTCAATCACTAACCGTTTCGCCGCGTCAAAGAGGGCCTCCTGATCCTGCAGATCGACGAACCCACGAGATATGATCTCAGGGCCGGCCACAACGGCTCTCGTCCGAGGATCGAGGCCGACCACCACCACGACCATCCCATCCCTCGCCAGATGCTGTCGCTCTCGCAGAACGGCGTCACCCACATCCCCCACACCCTTCCCATCCACAAAGATCCGCCCCACTGCCACCTTGCCGACGATTCCTCCCGTGTCGGGGGTAAACTCGAGGATATCCCCGTTCTCCGCCAGGCAGATGTGCTCTGAGTCAATCCCGACCGCCGCCGCCAGCTTCGCATGGTGATGGCGATGTCGGTACTCTCCGTGGATTGGAACAAAGAACTTTGGGCGGGTGAGATTCAGCATCAACTTGAGTTCCTCTTGGCAAGGATGGCCTGAAACATGAACAGGGGCGTGCTCCTCGGTGATCACTTCCGCACCCCGTCTGAGGAGATGGTTGATCGTCCGTGCGATGGACATCTCGTTTCCCGGGATGACCCTGGCCGAGAAGATAACCGTGTCTCCGGGGGTGATTTCGATCTGTTTGTGCTCTCCCGCTGCCATCCGAGCGATCGCGGACAGGGGCTCGCCTTGTGAGCCGGTCGCAATGATGACCGTCTCGGCCGGGGACAAGTGCCTGAGCTCGTCCAGGCGAACCAGGACGCCGGGCGGGACCCTCAGGTACCCAAGATCACCAGCGATCCGGGTGTTGGCGACCATGCTCTTGCCGTGGATGGCGACTTTCCTTCCCAACATGGCTGCCACCTCCAGGACCTGTTGGATCCGATGGATGTGGCTGGCAAAGCAGGCCACGATGATCCGGCGCCTGGCCGTTCGAAAGATCTCCTCCAAGGCCCGACCAACTGTCCGCTCCGATGGCGTAAATCCCGGGCGCAGGGCATTCGTCGAATCGGAGAGGAGAACCAACACCCCGCGGTCTCCTAGTTCGGCGAACTTGTGGTAGTCGGTAAGCTCCCCATCCACCGGGGTGGGATCAAACTTGAAATCCCCTGCGTGGACCACCAGCCCTGCAGGCGTCTCCAAGGCAACCCCCACCCCGTCTGGGATGCTGTGGCAGACCCGCATACACTCAACCTGCAGGCCGCCGAGGGCGAAGCGGTCCCGGGGCGCGATCTGTCGTAGGTCAGCGTCGAGATTCTGTTCCCGAATCTTCTCAGCCGCCAGGCAAAGGGAGAGGGGGGTCCCGTATACGGGGATGGGGAGTTCCTTGAGCAGGAAAGGGAGCGAGCCGGTGTGGTCCTCGTGGCCGTGGGTGAGAATGAGCCCGCGAACCTTCTCGCGGTGTTGGAGCAGGTGGCTGAAATCTGGGATCACCAGATCAATCCCCAGCATCTCCTCTTCGGGGAACATCAACCCGGCATCGATGACGACTATGTCATTCGCCGTCTCAATGACGAACATGTTCATCCCGATTTCGCCGAGGCCACCGAGGGGGATGATTCGAACCCACTCATTTTCCGGCAACGATGACTCCTTCCGATTGTCGGGAACGGCAGTCAGCAATCGGCAGCTAGAGTGCTGGAAGGGTAGCAGGCTGGAATGCTTGGAGGCTTTTGGAACGGAAACGTTTATTCCACCACTTTCTGCATTTGAACGTCCTAGTTTTTAGCGTTCCAGCGTCCTTGCGTGCTAGCCTTGCAGCGTTCTAGGTGCTGACTGCTACGTCCTAGTGAACGGTCATTGGCTGCGTTGCGCTTTTCGGAGCGGCCACCTTCAGCTGGCCCTTCTCCCCGACCGGCAAGACTAGGGCTGCCTCCAGCACCTGATCCACGCGCTCAACCAGGACAAGGTTCATCCCGCGCCGGATTGTCTTTGGCAGCTCCTTCACATCCTTGTCGTTCTTGTGAGGGAGGAGGACCGTCGTGATTCCCCCCCGCCGAGCGGCCAAGACCTTCTCCTTTATCCCACCGACGGGGAGAACCTTTCCGCGTAACGTCAGCTCGCCGCTCATGGCCACGCTCCTCCTCACCGGAACCTTGGTGAGGGCAGATATCAGCGCTGTGGCCATTGTGACCCCGGCCGAGGGTCCGTCCTTCGGGATGGCCCCCGCGGGCACATGGATATGGATATCCACCTTGCCGAAAAGCTCCTCTTTGATCCCGAACTCCGGGGCCCTCGCCCTGGCATAGCTCAGGGCCGCTTGGGCCGATTCCTTCATCACCTCACCCAGATGCCCTGTCAGGGAGAGGTGTCCCTTCCCTTTCATCACCGTCGCCTCGACGTACATGATATCCCCGCCCGCCTGGGTCCAGGCGAGCCCTGGGGCAACGCCCACCTCATCCCGGTCCTGCTCAGGTTCGGGGAGATACCTGGGCGCCTTCAGAAAACGGTGAAGATTCTGGCCGGTGACCCTGGAGACCTCCGTCCTGCCTCCCACCACCTCCTTAGCGACCTTCCGGCAGATGGTGGCGATCTCCCGCTCCAGATTCCTGAGTCCCGCCTCCCGGGTGTAACCGCGGACGATCTTGAGCACGGCTTCGTCAGTGAGCCGCAGGTGAACGTTGGTGATCCCGTGCTCCCTGAGCTGCCTCTGGATCAGATACCGTCGGGCGATCTGGAGCTTTTCCTCCTCGGTGTACCCCGAAATCTCGATAATCTCCATCCGATCCCTCAGCGCGGCAATGATGGGATCAGCCATGTTTGCCGTCGTGATAAACATGACATTCGAGAGACTGAAGGGCACCCCCAGATAATGATCGGTGAAGTTCGCGTTCTGTTCCGGATCCAGAACCTCCAGGAGGGCTGCCGAAGGATCTCCCCGGAAGTCAGCCCCGACCTTATCGACCTCGTCCATCATGAAGACGGGGTTGTTCGTCCCGGTGGTCTTGATCCCCTGAATGATCTTGCCGGGGAGGGCGCCAATGTATGTCCGCCGGTGGCCCCGGATTTCCGCCTCGTCCCGAACCCCGCCGAGTGAGATCCGGACGAATTTCCGACCGAGCGCACGAGCGATGGAGCGTCCCAGGGAGGTCTTGCCGACCCCCGGCGGGCCGACAAAGCAGAGGATGGGGCCTTTCATCTTTTTCTTGAGCTTTCGAACCGCCAGATACTCCAGGATGCGCTCCTTGACCTTCTCCAGGTTGTAGTGGTCCTCGTCGAGGATCTCCTGGGCCCGCCCGATATCGATCTTATCCTTGGTCTGCTTGCTCCAGGGCAGCTCAACGAGCCAATCAAGGTACGTCCGAACCACCGAAGCCTCAGCGGCATCCGGGTGCATCCGCGCGAGGCGATTCAATTGCGTCTTGGCCTCTGTCGCCACCTGAGACGGCATCTTGGCCTTCTCAATCTTCACCGAATACTCTTCGATCTCTTGCTGCCGTTCATCGGTTTCCCCTAACTCCTTCTGAATGGCCCGGAGTTGCTCCCGGAGGTAGTACTCCCGTTGCGTCTTGTCCATCTCCTCCTTGGCCTGGACCTTGATGCGCTGTTGAACCTCCAAGACCTCCAACTCCTTCTGGAGGAAATCGCTGATCCGCCGTAGCCGCTCCTCCGGACTGGTGATCTCCAGGATCTCTACCGCCTGTTCCACCTTGAGGTCCAGATGAGAGGCCGCCATATCGGCCAGACGCCCGGGGTGATCCAGGTTGTTGATAATCACCAGGATATCGGGGGGGACCTGCTTGCCAAGGGAGGCACTCTTCGAGACCTGCTCTTTGACGGTCCGAATCAGTGCCTCGAGTTCGACTCCTATCGACGGCACCTCATCATCGCGGATCTCAACGATCCGGGCCTCGAAGTACGGTTCCTTCCGGATGAACTCCATGATCCGGTTCCGGGAAAGCCCCTGGACCATGATCTTCACGCGGCCATCGGGCATCTTGAGGACCCGCATGACCATAACCACCGTGCCGACCGGGTAGATCTCCTGGGGACCCGGATCCTCCACCTCGGCATCCCTCTGGGCCACCAGGAGGATGAGCCGATCCCGGCTCAATGCCTCCTCCACCGCTCGAATCGACTTCTCCCTCCCTACGAAGAGGGGGAGGATCATAAACGGATAAACAACCACGTCCCGCACGGGAAGGACGGGCACCGCGTCCGGCATCTTCCGCTCCGGGGCCAGGAGCCCCTGCTCCCCGGTTATGACCTCCGCCACGGTTTTCTCCTCTTTGATGTTCCGCTTCACCGAAGGCACCTCTCGGTTTGGCGACCGCCGCCTTTTCCGCAGTTGGCGACTTCGCTCACGCCGCGAGGCCCGCTCCCGCTCGATGGTTTGTTGCCGGTTAGTCGCCCCGACCACCGGTTTCCGAGGCCCCCGCATCGAGGTCCAATTCTTTCAGATACTCCCGAAACGCCTTCCCAATGTCCGATCGTTTTAACGCCAACTCCACCGTTGCCTGCAGAAACCCCAGCTTGCTCCCCGTATCGTACCGCCGACCTTTAATCTCACACGCGTAAACCGCCTGACGCCGCAAGAGGCTTTTCAGACCGTTGGTCAGCTGGATTTCTCCTTTCGCATCGGATGGCGTCTGCTCGAGCTCCTCAAAGACCTGTGGGGTGAGGACGTAGCGCCCCACGATGCCTAAGTTGGAAGGGGCCTCCTCAGGAGACGGCTTCTCCACAAGATCGGTCACCCGATAGACCCCCTCTGCGACCGGACGCCCTTCAATGATCCCGTAGCTGCCCATCTCTTCCCGAGAAACCGGACACACCGCAAGCACTGAAGCATGATACCGATTGAAGACCTCTAAGACCTGCTGAATGGCCGGGACCGGGGCATCGATCAGATCATCCACTAACAGGATGGCAAAGGGTTCCTCGCCGACCAGGTCCCTCGCCACCAGCACGGCATGGCCGAGACCGAGCGGGGCCTTCTGGCGAACGTAACAGAAGGCGGCGAGTTCTGAGATCCTGCGCACCTCTTCGAGGAGATCCTCCTTTCCTTGGGCGATCAAGACCTGCTCCAGCTCCACAGAGCGGTCAAAGTGATTCTCGATGGCATCTTTCCCCCGACCGGTCACCATGATGACGGCTTCAATCCCGGCCGCGACCACCTCTTCGACCGCGTACTGGATCGCCGGCTTGTCCACAATAGGGAACATCTCTTTCGGCTGGGCCTTCGTAGCCGGCAGAAATCGGGTCCCGAAGCCTGCGACCGGAAAGACGGCCTTCCGGACCTTCATGGCATTACCTCTTTTCCTCCGCCATCGCACGCCCCTCACCAGTATAATCTGAGAGGTTATAGGAGCCGTCTGCGAAAGTCAATATCGGCCCACCGGAAAAAGACTTGACAACATTCGGGAAATTCCATAAATCCGCGCGTACCTCTTTCAGGACAGGGACCTGGAACGTTGCGCAATGTCCGTGGTTTACCGAGTGAGATTTGATCGCGTTGTTTCGTCTGACCGCGGGGGAAGATCCAGGACCTTCGCGGTTTTTTTCTGCCCCAGGGCACTCCATAGGGCCAGGGTTTGCACACCTGGAATCTTGGAGGGAAAGGAGGGATGGAGGTGCGGGTAACGGGCAAGGTGATGTGGTTCAATGACGCCAAGGGATTCGGCTTCATCGAGCGGCCTGATGGTGAAGACGTCTTTGTCCACTATACCGCCATCGCAGGGACCGGCTTTCGGTCCCTCACGGAAGGCCAGGAAGTAGAATTCGAAATCGTCGACGACTCCAAGGGCAAGCAGGCCGCCAATGTGAGCAGGCTGTAGTTTCCCCTTTTGCTGAGGAAAGGCCCCGGTCCTCCGGAGTCTTTCTTTCTGCAAGAGGCCACACATTTCCGGTAGGGCACCCTGCCCCCGGGGGCGTTCCTTCCGGGAAAAGGTCCCCCACCAACCGGCAGGGTGCCTCTGCTTCTCTCCCGTGGCCCAAGAAAGAGTGTCAAGGGCTCGGCAGATCAGGAGGACAGCCCGAGCATCTACACGAGGAACCGATCACGCTTGAGGGGACCGCCCACGAAAATACCGCCTACCGGATCTACTAAACGGCCCTCACCAGCTCCTCCACCGGCACGTCGATACCACATACCCCGCAGTGGACGCTGGCCCCCACTGTCGCCATGTCGAACTCCACCATGGAACAGTAAGGGCAGAATCGGATATCCTTCTCTTGCCCCATAGCCTCCTACCAGGACCCGTTCTTCTATTCACCGGTCGGCCCTCTCACGACTCCTTTCCCATACTCGCCGAAACGTGTGTGAAATTCAAGGGGGATCAGCAGTCTCGGCGCCGCAACCGGATCTCGCGTTCCCTCCGTAAGGTCTCCGCCTTGTCGACCCGGATAATGTTCCCTTGCCGGACGTAGTCATACCCATTCGCCCGCAGGATGGAGTCGAGGGCCTGCCGCCATGGAACATCCGTGAGGCGGACCGTCACCGGACCGCGGACGTCCCGGCTGACCACGAAGTTCAACCCGCTCGCCTGCTCGATAATCTGAACCACTCGGCCGATCTCGACACCCTTCAAATCCATCGTGACCCGCGTTGGATCGTTCGCCGGTGGTGCGCCCTCGGACCCCTGGGCGAAACCGGCGAGCATCAGCAGGAAAAGGCCCCCCATACAGAGGCGGAAAGCCCACTTCCCCAAAGACCTTGGCTGCCACATGGACCCTCCTCGCTTCCCGTCACTGCCTGGGATATTTCACACCATCCTTCCGAGGCCCCCCGGAGGGTGCAAAAGCCGGAGCCTCACGATCGTCTTTGGCCTTCCCCATGCTGCCGATCTTAGGTACTATAGCACAGGCAAAGAGGCAACTCACGTCAACGCGACGGGAAGGAGCCAGGCAGGGCGAGCGGAAGCGGTATTGGAGATAGGAGTCAGGATGAACCGACTCGAGGTCCTGCAAGAGATGCTCAAGAAAGATCCCCGTGACGCCCTGCTTCACTACATGCTTGCCAACGAGCACTTCAGCGCAGGACAGGTTCCGGAGTGTGTTGCGGCCATGGAGAAGTATCTCACGCTGACGGAGGATGAGGGAGCGGCTTACCGGACGTTTGCCCAGGCCCTCGTGAAGCTCGGCAGGATCCCAGAGGCTCGCCAGGCCTACGAGGCGGGGATCCGGGCCGCGCAGAAATTTGGGCATCCGGGTATGGCGGAGGAATATGAGGAGATGTTGAAGGACCTCGAGTGACTTTGTAGACCTAAGCCTGGCCCCCGAGAGAAGGGATCACCCGGTAGGTCAGGAAAACGTACTCACATCTCTGCTGCCACTAACGTCTCCGTGGCCTGAACGCCCTGGATACCTCGAATCTGGCTGATCACCAGGCGGGAGAGCGTCGTGAGGGTCTTAGCTTCCACCTGAATGATCGCATCCCATCGCCCAAAGACCAGGATGATGTCCTTCACACCTGGAATCACACTGATCTGGGAGATCGCGGCTGACTCGAACCCTGGGACCAACAGGACCAAGACATACCCTTTGAGCATCGCTCCCCCCCCTCACACCTCGTCCCGCCCGTCTACCTACAATTGAGGAAACTCATCTGAGACACACCACCTCGCCTCGGTCGGAAGGACCGCCCGACACGGCGCGATGTATTTCAGTACAGCGTGGACGTCTCATCCCTTGTACCGCCCCGTTGTTCCTACCGTAGGAGGCGATGGAGGATCTGTCAAGGGAAAGGCGGCCACCTGCTCTGGCCCCCACGGCCAGCAATCAGCAAATTGTTGGCTGTCAGCAGATAGAATGCTGGCAAGCTAGTTTGCTGGAATGCTTGGAGGTTTATAGCCTGGCATGATTCTCGGTGCGTAGGTCTTCCAGGTTCCTAGCCTGCTGGCCGTCCGGCGGTCCAGCTTGCTCGCAAGCCAGCCGTCCAGCTTTCTAGTCGCTGAAAGCCGATCGTTGACAGTTTCACAATGGCTGAAAGCGGATTGCTCAACAGTGGGCCCCGATCAATGTGGGCAAAAAAGTGGCGTGCGTTCCCACGATAGTACCGGGCGGCACAAAGCCCGGGGGAGAGACGGCCTGAGCCGGCGGTAGGCAGGACTCCCCGACTCGCAGGAATGACTTGCTACGGGATCCTTCGGGAGAGACCTTTGGGGAGTCGCACCGGGGGCTCGTCGAAGGGGTCGTAGATCACCTTCAGCTTCTGACCGGCCCGTAACGGGCTGTCTTCATTCCGGATCCCGTTGAGGAGGGCCAGGTCCCAAGCCCGATTCTCCATCCCCCAGAGGATTCGGGCCATCTCCTTCAAGTTTTCCCCCCCTTGGGCTGTAATGACCCTGACGCGTTTCCGATCGTTCCGCTCGCCATACACCAGCCCATCCAGACGGGCCTTGAACGAATCTGCTTTGACCTCGAGGGAACGCGTCTTTTCGGCGGTCAGGCTCTCGATCATGACCCGGGCCCGGTCAATCCGCTCTAACAACTCTGGGTGTGTCGTTCGGAGGGCGTGATAGCCGACACCGCTCAGGCGATTCCGTATCTGCAACGTCCGAAACAAGCTCATCATCCCCCTCGGATTGTAGCCCGCCTTCACGGCCCACCGGAGCCCCTTCTGATCCGATTCCAACTCCGCCTCTCGACCGTACCCCAGCAGGATTTGGGTAGATAGCTCACCAGAGATCGCCGCCCAACCGGCCCTGTTCTGCGGGCCTCCCGGACTCAGGACAGCAAGGCCCAACGACAAGATCTGTACCCCGAGGGCACGGGTGATCTGCTCGGCGGCATGATGCGAGGTGACGTGGGCGATCTCGTGCCCCAGGATCGCCGCCAGCTCCGCCTCGCTGTTCATCTCGGCCAACATCCCCCGGGTCACGTACACAAAACCCCCCGGCAAGGCAAACGCATTAACCATCGGATGGTCGACGATGGTAAATTGAAACTTGAAGGGGGAGGACTCTGCCTTTTCCAAAACTCGCTGACCCACTTGAGTAAAATAGGCCTGCAGGGTCGCATCATTATAGTAGCCAAGCTTATTCAGGATCTCCTGGTGGGCCCGCCTCCCGATGGCCTGCTCCTTGGCCTCTGAAATTACCGAAATGGCGTGGGCGGGGTACCCACCTCGGAACAGTATCCAAGCGATCCCCCCCCCGAGAAGGAGCAGGCCTCTGAGGAAGTTTCGGCGATTCACCCCTTCACAACAGAGGCAGTCAGACATTCGCTCTTTTTTCTCCCCTCTCGCTACCGGCATCTGCCTCGCCTCACCTCGGGTGCGTCTCTTGGTCCTCCCGGTCCACTCGGGCTGCCGATGGGCAACCCCCCAACCCCCGGATGCCTCCCGGGGCATGGACGGATCACAATATCAGCCCCCTCACCCAACCTTCCCGGACCCTACAGCCGTTGGGTCACCTCTCAGAGAGAGGGGTAAAGACCGGATGATACCTTCCTATGCAAACATTTTATCAGCATCAGGGAGAACCCGGCAACTAAATTAGGCCGAGGGGAAGGTGGGAAGAAGAGGACTCAGTACGGTTCATGGTTCATGGTTGGTGGTTCAGGGTCCACGGTCTGAAGTCCGAAGTCCAACGTCCAAAGTCGGTCAGCGGTCGTCGGTCATCGGTTTATACGGTCGTCGGTCGTCGGATGGATCGGCGGCTCCACGACCTAGTGACTTCGCCAGAGATCGCGTGCCTCCTCCTCTCGAACCCGATCCACGAGCTCAGCCAACTCCCCGGTCGGACTCGACGGGACCCCGATGATGGTCCTCCCGTTGACCCTCCCGCCTTCGCGAACGACCAGAACCTTGCCCCGGACACTCCCTACGACCCGGCCCGTCGCCGCAAGCTCGACCTTGCCTAAAGCTATCAGATTTCCGCGGACCGTTCCGGCCACAATAATCTCCGTGGCGAAGATATCCGCCTGGATGCGCGCCCCCTCTAAGATCACCAACGTCCCATTCAGGTTAACCTTCCCCTCTAACTCGGCGCCCAGCTGGACATTCCCCTCACCGGAGAGTTCACCCTGTATAACCAACCCCTTCCCGATGACAAAGGACATCTCCCTCTCTTCTTCCCTTCAGGCCCCCTATTCCCGCGCGACCTTCAGACGCGCCAGAGCCGTTTGCGCCTCCTGCGCTATCTGCGAGAGTTCTGCGAGGTCCTTCTCGAGGGAGTGTCCCGATCCCTCCCTGATCTCCTCAAGGAGCGTCTCCAGCCGATGCGTCAGATCTCCCAGAGGGCGCTTGGCCTGCTGGATGGTTCCGGCCAGGCTTTCGATGGCCCGATTCATGGCCATCTCCAGCTCTACGAGATCATCCCCCTTGCGCAGCTTAAACTGACCTGAGAGGTCGCCTGCCGCCATCTGATCCACCACCTGATGGAAGCGGTAGAGGGGACCGGCAAAGCGGTGGGTGACAAAAACGCTCATGAAAGCCGAAATGATCATCCCAAGAAATATGGCCGGCCAGATCCGGAACCCCAGGGCCCGGAGGTCCTGAACGATTGCCGTCTTGGCAGCGGGAGCGGCCGAGGAATAGAGGAGGACATCCAGAGGGATGAAGAGGAAAACTACGATCAGGAAAGCAGAGATGATCAGGGGGACGAGCGAGAGGAAAATATACTTCCGCTGGATCCCGTGGACGTAGAATCGGCGCCGTCGCACCGGTTGACGATCCATTTCATCCCTCCCCTCGCGGATCTCCCCAATCCGCCAACTTCTCTGCGTCCTGTCGTTGCGCCTCCGGCCCGTCCTGTTCCCGGCGCTTCCCCCGAATCGTCACTGTCGGGCATGCAAGATACGGGCCTGACCGGCCTTTAAGGTCCTCAGAACCTCCTCATCCGTCAGCCACCACATCCCAAGGGCAGCGCAATTCTTCCGCGATGATGGCGGCGATAGGAACCCCACCCCGCGGGATGGCCAGGACCAACGGATGCGGAAGGGGTTCTCGCGCGAGGGTCTGCGCAAGCCGCTGACCGGCATCACCACGATCCCGGAAACGGATGAGACTTCACCATCATGAGTGGCCCTCCCGATCGGGAGGGCCCCCAATGCCATACGCCTTCAGCTTCCGATGGAGGTTTGACCGCTCGATTTTTAGCCGCTCCGCCGTCCGCGTGACGTTCCACTGACTTTCCTGGAGGTGCCTCAGGATGTACTCCCGCTCGAACCGGTTTCGCGCTTGGCGGAGCGAGGCGGTCCGCCAGACCTCGGGGACGAACGAGGTCTCCGCCTCCCGGCCCGGGTGGCCCTGCAGTGCAGGCTCCACGTTAAAGTGCTCGATCATGTCTTCGGGAACCATGATTACCAACCGTTCGATAACGTTCTTCAGCTCACGAATGTTCCCGGGCCAGGGGTGGTGCAAGAATAGTTCCATGGCGTCCGCCGACAGGCTCTTTTGCCTCTTCCCGTACTCCGTGCAGAACGCCTTCAGGAAGTGCCTGGCCAGGAGCGGAATATCCTCCCGGCGCTCCCGCAGCGGCGGGACTGTAACAGGGATAACGTTGAGCCGGTAGTAGAGATCCTGCCGGAATCGACCCGCACGGGTCTCCTCCTCAAGAGGCTTATTAGAGGCGGCGATCACCCGTACGTCCACTTGGATGATCTCATTCCCCCCTACGCGCTCAAAGGCCTGTTCCTGAAGAACGCGGAGAACTTTGGCCTGAGTCTTGAGACTCATGTCGCCAACCTCATCAAGAAAAATGGTCCCCCCATCGGCGAGCTCAAATTTTCCCCGGCGAGTGGTCAGGGCCCCCGTAAACGCCCCCTTCTCGTGGCCGAACAGTTCACTTTCGATCAGTTCGTCAGGGATGGCGGCGCAGTTCACCACCACAAAGGGCTCCTCCCGCCGCAGGCTTGCCCGATGAATGGCCCTGGCGATAAGCTCCTTGCCGGTTCCGCTCTCCCCCCGGATCATGACCCGACCGTGGCTTGGCGCCACCGACTCGACTTGCTTCAGGATCCTCTGGATCGCTGGGCTTTCGCCGACGATCTCATACTGCCGCTCCAGGTGCTGTCGCAACGCCCGGTTCTCTTGCAGGAGGCGTTGCTGCTCCAGGCCGTGCTGGACCGCCAAGAGGGTCCGCTCGATGGTCGGAGGTTTCTCGATGAAGTCGTACGCCCCAAGCTTGATGGCCCGGACCGCTGTCTCGATAGTCCCGTGCCCGGAGATCATGATCACCGGGGTCTCGGGGATCATCCCCTTCATGACGTCAAGGGCCTGTAACCCATCCATCCCGGGAAGCCAGATATCTAAGATCACGAGGTCGGGAGACGAGCGCTGAACCTCCGCGAGGGCTTCTTCCCCACTGGACGCGGTCCGCACCCGATACCCCTCATCAGTCAAAATATCCCCGACCACCCTGAGGATATTGGGTTCGTCATCCACGACGAGGATATCTGCGCCCGACACGGCCTGCCTCACACCACCTCAGCCACCACCGGCAGGGCGGGAAATTCCATGATCATCCGGGTCCCCCGGGGGTGATTTTCCTCCACCCGAATGGTCCCACTATGTTCCGTGACGATCCGGTAGACAATGGCGAGGCCCAGGCCGGTCCCGGACTTTTTAGTGGAAAAGTAGGGGAGAAAGAGACGATCCCGGTCCTCCGCGGGAATGCCGGGGCCGGTGTCGATCACCTCCAGACGGACCTTCCCCTCCTCCGCGAGATACTGAGTCCTCACGCAGATTTCCCCCTCTTCTCCCACGGCCGCCACCGCGTTGTCGACCAGATTGACCAGTGCTCGTTTCATGTGATCCGCATCGAGGTTGACCGGAGGGACCTGCGGATCGAGCTCGGCAGTCGGTCGAATGCGTCGGGAGACTCCGGAGTAGAGATTGAGGACTTGCTCGATCAACGCGTGGAGATCTCCCGGTCGAGGAGAGGAGGTTGGCATCCGGGCATACCGAGAGAATTCATCCACCAAGGCCTTCAGCGCATCCACCTCATGAATGATGGTCTGGGTGCACTGATCAAAAATCCCGGAGAATTCGGCGGACCGTTCGGCGAACTTCTTGCGAAGGCGCTGGGTGCTGAGCTTGATGGGGGTCAAGGGGTTCTTGATCTCATGAGCCATCCGCCGGGCCACCTCTTCCCACGCCATGGCCTGCTGGGCTCGGATGAGCTGGCTGATATCATCAAAGACCACGACCATGCCGAGGTATTGTCCTTCCCGATCCCTCAGGCTCGAGACATTGACCACGAAGGTCGCCCCCCGACCGAGGAGCGAGAGGGTCACCTGTT
>LXTG01000014.1 GCA_001643535.1 candidate division NC10 bacterium SPGG6
CTTGCCTCAAGACCCGCGTCAAAAGATCCACACCGATATCTTCCCCGTGGGGGTTGGGCACACGGACCTTGAGTTTCCCCTTTTTCATGAAGGGATGCTTGCCGCCTTCGTAGGGACCTTCGAAGCCGAGCGCGCGGAATTTCCTGATCAGTTCGCGGCGGGGGGTTTGCCGGGGGAGGGGCATCAGGGGACGAGAGAGCGGAGGTCATTCCCGGCCATGACAGGGATATCGTCATCCCCGTCCCGAAGCTTCAGGGCCAGCCATTCCTTCAACACCTCCCGCAGTTTCTCTCGGCAAGCGTCCTCGGTATCGCCATTGGCCCAGACGCCATTGAAGCCGGGGATTTCGGCGTACCAGGACCCGTCCTTGAGCCGGTCAAAGCGGGCCCCTTCCATAGCGGCCTTCTCGTAGCGACTGAGTGTCTCTGATGGGATGTGCCAAAGCTCCATTTTCGCCTGTCTCACTGCAATTCCGTCCAGGCGTGTGTCTTTCTTGTCTCAGTAGGCACCTTTAAGATACCGGTGAGAGACAGCGAGTTCAAGAGATGATGGGGGCTGCTGGGCGAAGACCCCGCCGGTACGTTGGCGCCAGTGGCGAAATATCGCACAGGCAGGCCAGGGTGCCCTGACGATCGATGGGACGAGGGCGGGCGAGGAGTTGCAACGCCTTGGCGCCTGTGCTATCTATAAGCGGAAATCTAGGGGGGTTGAAAGAATCGGTATGACTAGATTTTATGATTTCAAGGCCTTTGAGGCCAAGTGGCAGCGGATCTGGGAAGAACGGGAGGCCTTTCGGGTGATGGAGGACCCCGCGAAGCCGAAGTATTACTGCCTCGAGATGTACCCGTATCCTTCCGGCAAGATCCACATGGGGCACGTCCGAAACTACTCCATCGGAGACGTCGTCGCCCGGTACTTCCGGATGCGAGGCTGTAACGTGCTTCACCCCATGGGATGGGACTCCTTCGGATTGCCAGCGGAAAATGCGGCTATCGAACATGGTGTCCATCCTGCCGCCTGGACTTACGACAACATCGGGTACATGCGAAAGCAACTGAAACAGATGGGTCTCTCCTACGACTGGGAGAGGGAGATTACCAGCAGTGACCCAGACTACTACCGCTGGAATCAGTGGTTCTTCCTCAAGATGTATGAAAAAGGGCTCGCCTACAAGAAACCCGCCTTCGTCAACTGGTGCGAGGTATGCCAGACGGTCCTCGCCAACGAACAGGTGGAAGGGGGGCGGTGCTGGCGTGACGAGTCGGAGGTCATCCAGAAGGAACTCGATCAATGGTTCTTCAAGATCACCGCGTACGCCGAAGAACTCCTCGAGGGACTGGATCGGCTCCCGGGCTGGCCCGAGCGGGTCAAAACAATGCAGCGGAACTGGATCGGCAGGAGCGTCGGCGCAGAGGTGAATTTCCCCCTGGCGAGCGGCTTGAGCCCCATCACCATCTTCACCACCCGCCAGGATACCCTCTACGGGGCCACCTTCATGGTGTTGGCGCCGGAGCATCCCCTGGTTCCGCAGCTTGCGCAGGGCAGGCCAGAAGTTCAGATCTTCATCGAGCGGATGCGGACACAAGACCACCTGGTCCGCACGGCTGCCGAAACCGAAAAAGAGGGAATCTTTACGGGCGCGTACGCCGTCAACCCCTTGACCGAGGAGAAGATCCCCATCTGGCTGGCCAATTTCGTCCTGCTGGAGTACGGGACAGGGGCCATCATGGCGGTCCCCGCCCATGACCAGCGCGACTTCGAGTTCGCTAAAAAATACGACCTCCCCATCCAGGTGGTCATTCAACCGGAGGAGGGAGCGCTCACCACAGAGGACTTGGAAAAGGCTTACGAGGATGAAGGGGTAATGGTGAATTCGGGCCCCTTTACCGGGTTGCCATCTTTGCAAGGACGCGAGACAGTAGTCCAGTATCTGGAGGAGCGGGGGATCGGCAAACGGGCGGTGAACTATCGGCTCCGGGACTGGGGGATCTCCCGACAACGGTACTGGGGGACCCCGATTCCCATTATTTCCTGTGACCGATGCGGCACGGTCCCAGTCCCTTACACAGACCTCCCTGTCCTCCTGCCGCAGGATGTGGAGATCACCATGAAGGGGAGATCTCCCCTCGCCAGGGTCGAACGCTTCGTAAATGTGTCCTGTCCGACCTGCCAGGGGGCGGCCCGGCGGGAGACCGATACCATGGACACCTTTGTCGATTCCTCCTGGTATTTCCTTCGCTTCTGCAATCCGGAGGCGCAGGACCGGGCCGTGGAGAAATCGAAGGTGGCCTACTGGATGCCGGTCGACCAGTATATCGGCGGGATCGAACACGCGGTCCTCCACCTCCTCTACGCGCGGTTCTTCACCAAGGTGATCCGGGACCTAGGCCTCATCGTCCATGATGAACCCTTTGTAAACTTGCTGACCCAGGGAATGGTCTGTAAGGAAACCTCCCGGTGTCCCACCCATGGGTACCGCTTCCCGCAAGAGGTCAACGCCCAAGGTCGCTGTACCGAGTGTGATCGTCCGGTCGAGGTCGGCCGGACCGAGAAGATGTCCAAATCGCGGCGGAATGTGGTGGATCCTGACGATCTCCTGAATCGATATGGGGCGGACACAGCCCGCCTCTTCTCCCTCTTTGCTGCACCCCCGGAGAAGGACCTGGAATGGTCCGACAAAGGGGTTGAGGGAGCCTTCCGGTTCCTGAACCGGGTCTACCGTCTGGTGGATGGATGGACGGAAGAGTTCTCCCATCCGGTGCCAGCCATTTCCTTTGCCGATCTCACGGTCGGCCGGGCGGTCTACCAAAAGGCTCACCTCACGATCATGAAAGTGACCGAGGATCTGGACCGGGACTTTCACTTCAACACGGCCATTGCCGCCCTCATGGAGTTGGTAAACGTCCTAGGGCAATTTGACCTGCACGATGAACCAGGGGGGCATGGGGAACGACGCGCTGTCGCGCGCTTTGCTGTTGAGACACTCATCATCCTTCTCGGCCCCTTCGCCCCTCACCTGGCGGAGGAGCTCTGGCAACGCCTCGGAAATCCCCGGAGCGTTTTTGAGGAGCCGTGGCCTATGCACGACGTCGAGGTGGTTCAGCGAGAGGTGCTCGTGGTCGTTGTGCAGGTCAATGGCAAACTGCGCAGCCGGATTTCCCTCCCCCCCCACGCCGGAGAGGAAGAACTCCGCAGAGCGGCACTCCATGACAGCCGGGTCCAGACATGGCTTCAGGGCAGGCAGGTGAAACGGGTGGTGGTGGTCCCTAAGAAACTGGTCAACATCGTCACCGATTGATAGCAGCAGGTAGACGCTGGGATGCTAGAAGGCAGGAGGCCAGCGAGCAAAGCGGTGTGTGCGTCGAAAGGATTTTTGAGGCATTCGCTTTCTTGCTTTAGAGCATACTAGCATCCCAGCATCCTCGCTTTCTATCGCTACTGTCGGCTGACCGTGGAGAGCTGACAACCTGAAAGGGGCCTTGTGAAGAAAGGTCTGGTATCGATTGGCCTGTTTCTTCTTGCCGCGTTTGTGATGAGCTGTGGGTATCACGGCCAGGTCAGTATCCCCGATGATCTAAAACGGATCCATCTGGCCATTAGCAGTACCGGTGTTTCTCGCCCTGGGTTGCAGACCCATTTCACTCAGGCCCTGACGCAACGCATCCTGAGTGGCGGGGGGCAAGTCGTGAAAGGACGGAATCAGGCAGATGCAACGATGAAGGCCACAATTACCGCCCTTGAGAGGAATCCGGTGGCTTTCGATTCTAGGGATCTCGCCCGACGGTTCCGTCTGGTGGTCGTCATTGACCTGGAAGTAATCCAGCAGAAAGGCAAGGTGGAACTGGCCAGAGAACAGGTCCGGGGAGAGGCGTACTATTCGGCCCCGCGTGGGATCACGGGAACGCAGGTGGCGGAGGATGAAGCCATTGGCCGCGCCCTTCGCGACCTCGCCGATCGGGTCGTAACGCGCATGCTGGAATCCTTCTGAGGGACAACGCTGTTTGAGCCAGTCCTCCAAGCTGTGAACCAGGGCCAAGTGGCCCCAGCGTATCTCCTCCTGGGTGAGGAGGTCCTGCTTCGCGAAGAGTTCCTCTCTCGTCTGCTCAGCGCCCTCCTGCCTCCCGGGATGGAGTCCCTTAATCTCGATGTTCTCTCAGGGAGTGAAGTAGCCGGGCCGGATCTTGCTACGCGCTGCCGCACGGTCCCGGCCTTCGCCCCGCGGCGGGTCATCGTCCTGAAAGAAGTGGATCATCTCCGCACGGAGGAGTGGAAAGCGATCCTGGTCTATCTCGAAGCCCCGTCGCCGACCACGTGCCTAATCTGTATCGCTGACAAACTAGACCACGGGAACCGCGGGCTCCAGCGTATAGACCAGATAGGGAAGGTCCTTCGGTTTGCCCCCCCAAGACACGAGGAAGATCGCCAACGATGGTGTCAGCGATGGATCCGGGAACGGACGAGGCAGCAGGGGAAATCCCTGAGCCCCGAAGCGGAAATGCTCCTCTTCAGCCTTCAAGGCCCGGACCTTCTCCGCCTCGGCCAGGAGGTGGATAAACTTTGTCTCTTTGTGGGGGATCGCCAGCAAATCGACCTTGAGGCAGTGGAGGCCCTGGTTGGCCACGGGAGAGCACACGGGATCTTTGAGCTCACTCGAGCGGTGAGCCAGCGGGACCTGGAAGGGGCTCTCTTCTGTGTCCGGCAGCTATTGGAAAAGGGAGAGGAGCCGCTGCGGATTCTCGGGATGCTGGCGCGTCAAGTTCGTCTGCTCCTTCGGGCCAAGGAACTCCTCACGCAATCCCGCCCTCTTGGCGAGATGAGCCGGCTGCTGGGGATCCCGCGTCCTTTTCTTCCCGAGATCCTAGAGGGGGCGAAAAACTCGTCCCTACCGCGGCTCGAGCAAGGGTTAGTTCGACTTCTCAAGTTGGATCAACAGCTGAAATCTTGGGGGAGGGGCCAACGCCTCTATCTCGAACTGGCCATCATCGATCTCTGCGCATGAGGGCCGAGCGAGTGCCGTACCAACTCCTGAGCGATGGCCGTTGGGAGTGGTTCATGGTTGAAGAATGGGAATGAAGGCTTTTCCCTAAACCATGAACTCTGAACCATGAACCGGCATCGGTGCTCGGTCCACAGTGAGTACGAAGGGGGCAGGCCCCTTTGACGCCCTGCCGTGGGCTTGCGGAGTACCTCCGAGGCGGATGGGAGGCTCTTCTCTGCAACCCCTCAGTGCCCCTGGCGGAAGCCACTGCTTCGATTCGCAAATACTGTGACGTTTTCCTCCAAGTGTGATGAACGCCGTTGCTCGCTCAACACGAAGTGAAGCCTGAATACGTTCGTCATCGAACTTATGAATCGAAGGACTAGTGATGTTCGGCCGGACTTATTGGTTGAAGGGGTGCTAGGCAGCGCTCCCCCGGGCTTGCAACCGATGGGCAAGCCGGGATTTGTACCGGGCCGCCGTCCGGGAATGGATGATCCCTCTGGAAGCGGTCTTGTCGATAATGGCGATCGCCGCCCGGAAGGCAGCCTGGGTTGCCTCCCGATTCCCCGTATCGACCGCCTGACGGACCTTCTTGATGCTGGTCCGCATCCGGCCCTTGGCTGCTCGGTTACGTATGGTGCGCCGGTCCGCCTGGCGCAGGCGCTTTGTTGCTGATTTCGTGTTTGGCAACGATCCCCCCTTAACGAACGAAAATGAAGGCAGAAGATCTTATAGGGGAATTCGACTCCAATGTCAAGCACTTTTGACCCAAAAGCCCCGCCGTACCACCTAGCAGCTTCCGCCTCCGTGGTCAGCGGGGCAACCCTCATCAGCCGGATCCTCGGATATATCCGGGATATGCTCATTGCCCACGGCTTCGGGGCGGGATTGGCTGCCGACGCGTTCTTTGTCGCCTTTCGCATCCCCAACATGGCCCGAGAGCTCTTGGGAGAGGGGGCTCTCTCGGCCGCCTTCATCCCGGTTTTCACCGAGACGCTCACCGAACAGGGACGGCCGTCAGCCTTTCGGCTGGCTGCGAGTGCCTTTTGGACGATGGCCCTCATTCTTGTCGTCGTGTGTACCATCGGCATTTGGAGTGCGCCGGGGCTGGTCCGCCTCCTCGCACCCGGGTTCTGGGAGGACCCGGAAAAGCTGGCCCTCACCATCGCACTCACCCGGACGATGTTTCCGTACCTGTTCTTCATAGGGCTCACCGCTCTCATGATGGGGGTTTTGAACTCCCTAGGCCACTTTGCTGCCCCAGCCTTCTCTCCGGCCCTCCTCAACATCGCCATTATCGCGAGCCTTCTCTTCTTAGGGCCGTACCTTGAGGAGCCCATCTATGCTTTAGCCTATGGAGTTTTGGGGGGAGGGTGTCTACAGCTCCTCTCCCAGTTTCCACCTACCGTGCGCCGCGGGGTTACGTTTACCCAACCGGGGAAGTGGAGGGACCCGGCCCTCGCACGGATTGGCAGGTTAATGGTCCCGGGCGTCGGCGGGCTTGCCATTACCCAGCTCAATGTGTTCATCACGACCCTCCTGGCTTCTCTCCTCGTGGAGGGATCGGTCTCCCACCTTTACTATGCCTTCCGGCTCGTCCATCTGCCTATCGGCGTGATCGGGGTGGCCGCGGCAACGGTTGCCTTTCCCGCTATGGCGGCCGCCGCCTCCCGGCATTCACCAGAGGAGCTGAGGAATACCCTGGTTTTCGCCCTGCGTTTCACCCTCTTTTTGACCGTTCCTGCCCTGGTTGGGCTTGTGATCTTTCGCAATACCATTATCCATCTCCTCTTTGAGCGGGGTGAGTTTACGCAGGCCATGACGACCGCTACCGCCCAGGTCTTGCTGGGTTATTGCCTCGGGCTCTGCTTTTTTGTCGCCAATCGGGTCCTGATCCCGGCGTTTTATGCTTTTCAGGACACGGTCACCCCGGTCAAGACCGGCGCCATTGCCGTCGCGGCCAACATTCTCTTCAGCCTCCTGCTCATGCAACCGTTGGGGGCGGCAGGACTCGCCGTCGCAACCTCCCTCGCTTCGCTAGTCAATTTCTCCCTCTTGATGGTCTTTCTGAGGAAACACCTTGGCCCGTTTCGCGGGGAGGTCCTGGGGAGATCCCTCCAAAAGACGGGTCTCGCAGGACTGTGTATGGCCGGGACCCTTTTCGCCCTCCAAGGCTTGCTGCCGTCTCTGGAGGATCGCGGGTTGCTCGTGCAGCTCGCGGGATTCTTAGGGGAATTGGGGTCGGGGACGGCAGTCTTTTTCGGGGTGGCAGCCTTCCTGGGCTGTGAAGAGGTCCGATTCCTTCGAGGGCTTTTTCAAAGATGGTTAGCATAAAACAGATTTTTATTGACACAGGGGGGGGAAGAGAGCTAATTTATCCGGTACTTTTCGTCTGGTGAGGGGCTGCCTCTTGGCCCCTAAAAGGACCGATGTTGAATCCTTTGTTTGAAAGCACCGAACGTAACGGAAAACCCATTTTCTGAGCGAGGGGAGAACGATGAGTGTCGCAGCAGGAAGTCCTGGCCTTGAGAAAGGCGTCGGAAACTTTGCCCTGATCGACACCCTGCATCAATGGGGGATCCAGCATTATAGCGGGGTGAATGGGGGAGGGGTCGTCCACGTGACGAAGTATTTGGAGCCGCTCACCCATCCGTCACAGATTACCGACGGCATCCCCCGGTTTCTCACCATGGCGGAATATGCCTCGGGGTTTATGCCGTTGGGGTATTACCTCGCCTCGGGCCGGATCGCCTGCTCGATCACCACGACGGGTGCGGCGACAAAGCTCGGCTCCAGCGGGATCACCGACGCCAAACTGCACAACATCCCCGCCGTGTATATCATCGCCCTGAATTCCATCGGCTCGATCGGGAATGCCCCCTTACAAGATGTGTCGCATTACGGCATGAATATTGTCCCACAACTGCAAGCCGAGTTGGGGGATGGCTGCATCGTGATCGACGATATCAATCGACTCGAACAGGACCTCGACAAGGCCCAACGCATACTTCACGATTCGCGACCCGTGGTCTTTGCGTTTCATCCGGACATCCTGTCGAAGGAAATTGAGATGCATATTCCCAAGAGGGAAAGGCCGCGTACCCTCAACAACCAAGACGTGGAGGCCTTTCTCGCGCAGTTCCCGGGGATGGCGAAGGGACGCCGGGTGATTATTTACGTCGGCGAGGAGGCAGCTTTCTGTCCCGACATTGAGAAGCTTTCGACAGAACTGTCCGAACTTCTCCAGGCCCCCACTATCTGGTCTATCAACGGGGCCAACGCCGTCTCTCCCACGAACCCATATAGTTACGGGTACATTTTGTTTGGGGGGAACGACAAGGCAATGGAGATCTGGCGGAGCATCAACCAAGACGACATTGTCATCACCCTCGGATTTTGCCCCGGCGAGTACTCAATCAATCTGGAGAACATTCGCGCGAAGTGTACCTGGCACTTTGGCGCCTACCCATACGGCTACGGCCAGGTGAGCGGTGATTTTCGACACCGGTGTGTGGGAGACTACAAGCAGGTCCGTGGAGACATCGGGCTGGCGCTCGAGGCAGTCCTCCCGGGACTGAAGGCCATGGGCGTGGGGAAGGACAGACCGAACATTGAGCGGCTGGAGAATCTAAACTTCCGGGAGGTCTGGCGGGACGTCCGCAAGGACTGTGTGGATTTCATGAGCTTTTACGAGGAGTTGCCGAAGCACTGGCAACCCCACAGTATCGGATTCGATGACGTCTGCCTCTCATATAAGGATCGGCAGTATGTCACCCAGCGGCCCGACCCGAATATCAAATTCTGGACGACGCACCATGGCTCGGCCATGGGCTGTGCGTTCGGATTGGGCGTTGGTGCCAAGCTGGCCGATCCGACTCTCCACACCTTCATGTTCTCCGGGGACGGATGCTGGCGACTCTTTGGTGGGTGCTTGGCCGACGCGGCTAACCTGGACCTCCGCTTGTTTATCATCAACAACGGGACATACGGGATTGTCGATAAGGGGCTGGAGGTCATCATCCCGACCGTCGAAAAACCCCGCTACCACTCAAAGCTCCCCAGCATCGATTTTGTGGCAGCGGCGAAGGCCCACGGCTGGGATGGCTTTTACCTGAAGCCGGACCTCAGTAATTTGAAAGAGATCATGGACGCCTGCTACACTCCGGCGGGGAAGTCCATTCTGGTTGATGTCCCGGTGGATACCGAACAAGTGGTCGGCTTGAACGCCCGGCTGTTGAACTTAACGACACAAGCCTATCTGTAACTCTCGCTGCTTAACCGGGTAGGTCAGGGCCGAGGGACGGGAGTTTGCCTGGTAGGGGAAGGGGAGGGTTGTGAGGTTTACCGGTTCGGAGATCCTGGTGAAGTCTCTGGTAGAGGAAGGGGTGACCACGGTCTTCGGACATCCGGGTGATGTGTTCCTCCACGGTCCTGACATGCTCACAGACCTTCCATTCAAACACGTCCGCTGCCGCCACCCACAGGTGGCTACCCATGCGGCCGAGGGATACTACAAGGCTACGGGGAGGACGGGGACAGTCGTGGTCAGCTCGGGTTCAGGGGCCGCCAATTGTGTGACCGCGATCACCGATGCCTTGATAGATTCGATGGCCATTGTGGTGCTCAGCGGCCACGACCCTGCAGCGGTTATGGGCTGCGATACCTCCCAGGAGGCGGATGTCGTGGGAACCACTAGGGCCTGTACCAAACATAGTTTATTGGCCCTGAAAGCCGATCACATTCCTCGCATCATAAAAGAGGCGTATTATATCGCCCGCTCTGGTCGGCCGGGCCCGGTCCTCGTGGACCTGCCCAAGGACGCCATTATGGGGCGTGGCGAGTTTCGGGGGTATCCCAAAGATGTGTCTATCCGAGGCTACAATCCCCAACTCTATGGACACCCCGGCCAGATCAAAAAGGCGGCCGAGCTGATTGCTCAGGCCAAGCGGCCGGTGATCTATGGGGGCGGAGGCATTATCCACTCAGACGCGTCTGAAGAATTTTGCGAGCTAGTAGAAATAACCCAGATCCCGACCACCCTGACCCTCATGGGGCTTGGCGCTCTCCCCACGAACCACCCACTCTGGCTGGGCATGCTTGGGATGTATGGGATCCCCTGGGCCAACATGTGCATGTTCAACTGCGACGTGATGATCGCCATGGGGTCCCGCTTCGATGATCGGATTACGGGTAAGCTTTCTGAGTTCGGGAAGCAGTGCAAGGTGATCCATGTGGATATCGACCCGACGTCGATCCAGAAGAATATCAAGGTGGACATCCCCATCGTCGGTGATGTGAAGTACGTCCTTCGCGCACTCAACAAGGAACTCCGCAACGTAGAGCGGAACTGGGCAATGGAATTTGAGGAGTGGTACGGGGAGATCGAAGCCTGTAAGAAACAGCATCCCCTCCGGTACGAGCAGAGGGAGGGGGTGATCAAGCCGCAGTTCGCCATCGATATGATCCTCCGCCTGACGGAGGACTACGATCCGATCATCTGCACCGGGGTGGGACAGCATCAGATATGGACGGCCCAGGTCTATCGGGGCCGCAAGCCCCGCCGGTGGCTTACGTCGGGCGGCCTCGGGACGATGGGATACGGCTTGCCGGCCGCCCTGGGGGGCCAGGCGGCCTTCCCGAACAGTTTGGTCCTGAACATCGAGGGTGATGGTGGCTTCCAGATGAGCATGTCAGATCTCTGCACCCTGGTGGAGCACAATCTTCCAGTCAAGACCTTCGTGATCAACAACAAGGGCCTGGGGATGGTGCGCCAGTGGTACCAGCGCCATTCCGCCCACCCTTCCTCGCAGTCAGACCTTCGCCATCAACCCGACTTTGTGAAACTCGCGGACGCGTGCGGCGTTGCCGGAATGCGGATTGAACGGCCAGAGGAGGTAAAAGCGGGAATCGAAAAGGCGATCAAGACTCCGGGCCCCGTCGTGGTGGATGTCGTGGTGGAGCAAGAAGAGCACTGCTATCCTATAATCTCCGCAGGGACCGCCATCAAGGACATCATCGATTCAGGAGAGCCAATTCCCGATAAGCTGATTCAGGGCTGGCGTTGAGGACGCTACCGTCCGCTATCCGTCGTTCTAGCTCCAGAGAGGGATACTTTCCCCGAACAGGATGATCAAGGGGCGGGCACGGGCTTTGGTGAGGATAAGATGAAGGGACAGACCCCTTCGCAGCGACACATTCTCACCCTCTTAGTGGAGAACCGCATCGGCGTTCTGGCCAAGATTGCCGGGCTAATTGCGGCCAAGGGCTATAATATGGATAGTGTCTCTGTCGGGGAGACAATGGATAATTCGGTTTCCCGGGTTACCCTCGTGGTGCACGGGGATGACTGGGTCATGGAACAAATGGTCAAGCAGCTTAATCGGGTGGTCGATGTGATCAAGGTTGTGGATCTCACGGAGGAGGACTTTATCGAACGCGAAATGATCCTAGTTCGGGTGAACGCCGATTCCCCCGACCGGGCCGAGATCCTCCGAATTGCCGATATCTTTCGGGCGAAGGTCGTGGATCTCACGCACCGGACCTATACCTTGGAGGTGACCGGAGCCGAGGATAAAATCCAGGCTCTGCTCGAACTCCTCCGCCCGTTCGGGATCAAGGAGCTCGTCCGGACCGGGCGGATAGCCATCGGCAGGGCGAACAAGAGTCTACCTCGGAAGCCGGAACGAGTGGCGGAGAATGGCGAGGATGTCGAGAAGAAGTCAAGCGCGGTTGTGAAGTAACGGAAAGCGAGGGAACGGAGATGGCGAAGCTCTATTACGATAAGGATGCGGATCTCTCCCTTTTAAAGGGAAAAACCATTGCCGTGATTGGTTACGGCAGCCAAGGGCACGCCCATGCCCTGAATCTGAAAGACGCCGGCTTCGATGTGGCGGTGGGGCTTTACCAGGGCTCGAAATCCTGGGACAAGGCCAAGGCGAACGGGCTCAAGGTGATGACGGTGGACGAGGCGGCGTCGGCTGCGCACATCATCATGGTGCTTCTCCCAGACCAGCACCAGCGCCGGGTCTATCTCGAGTCGATCGAACAGGGGCTGACGCCTGGCAAGACCTTGATGTTCGCTCACGGCTTCAACATTCATTTCCATCAGGTGATGCCCCCAAAAGACGTGGATGTCTCGATGGTGGCCCCCAAGGCGCCGGGTCACATGATGCGCCAGATCTATACGGAGGGATCCGGGGTCCCAGCCCTTTTGGCCATCTATCAAAATATATCGGGGAAGGCAAAGGAGACGGCCTTGGCCTACGCTAGAGGGATTGGATGCACGCGGGCCGGGGTCTTGGAGACCACTTTCAAAGAGGAGACTGAGACCGACCTGTTCGGGGAACAGACGGTCCTGTGCGGCGGACTCACAGCCCTGATCAAAGCCGCTTATGAGACGCTGGTGGAGGCAGGGTACCAGCCGGAGGTCGCCTATTTCGAGTGCCTCCATGAAGTCAAACTGATCGTGGATCTCTTCTACCAGGGGGGTCTGGCCTACATGCGGTACTCTGTGAGTGACACCGCCGAGTACGGAGATTACAGCCGAGGCCCCCGGGTCATTAACGAGGCGGTCCGGGCGGAGATGAAGAAGATCCTGCAAGAGGTCCAAGATGGAACCTTCGCTCGAGAATGGATCTTGGAAAATCAAGCAGGCCGCCCCAGCTTCCTGGCGCTCCGGAAGAAGGATGCCGAGCATCCCATCGAGATCGTGGGGAAAGAACTCCGTTCTATGATGAGCTGGATCAAGGAAGGGCCCAAGTAGTCCTCCGCTCCTCGGATGTTTCCCCTTGGCTCAGGAATGCCTCCGGAGCACCGGAGGCATTTTCGTTTGCACCGTCCTTCCGAGAAGACGCGGGACACTCGCTTGACACGGATTTTTCGCCTATGGTACAAGTCGTTCGGCCGCTCATGACCGTTGAGGAAGACCCGGGACGCTTCCCAGCTATCTTTGTGCACCTCTCCAGCCCTGGAGAGAAGGGGAGAGTCAGGATCGGTAACCTGCTCCTCCTGCTTCTCCTGGCTGTCGGGGTCTACTTAGGCGTCCAGGTAATCTCTGCGTATGTCGATTATTTGTCGCTGTCTGAGACGGTCCGCCTCGTGGTCCGCGACGTCCACATGACGCCGGAGCGCGTGGAACAGGGAAAGGAACGAATCCTGGCAAAGGCCCAGGAGCTGCAACTCCCTGCTTCGAAGATGCAGGTGATTTTGACCGTGGACCCGGATAGGATCGTGGTCAGGGTTAAGTGGCAGCAGCCGATCGGTCTCTTCGGATTTACGAAACCCCTCTCGTTAGAGATCGAGGACTCAAGATCTCTGCGTTGAGTTACAGGATGATATCTCCCGTGGACATTTCATCTGCCTCGACGGCCCTTGTCTCAACGCCCTCCGCCGACCTCCTTCCCTTTTTTGTCGCCCTGGTCGGTCCGACAGGAGTCGGGAAGAGCGCTATCGCTGTGCACCTGGCAAGAGCAGTAGGAGGGGAGATCATCGCGCTCGATTCGATGCAGGTCTACCGCCGGCTAGACATCGGCACCGCCAAACCAACTCCCGTAGAACAGAAAGGGATTCCGCATCACCTCATCGATATAGTGGACCCGGCGGACCCCTTCACGGCTGCCGATTACGCCCGGTTGGCCCGTCAGGTCCTGAAAGAGATCCATTCCCGGGGCGGCCTCCCCCTCGTTGTGGGAGGCTCGGGTCTTTATCTTCGGGCCCTACGTGGAGAGATCTTCCCTGGCCCGCGGGAGGTCACGAGCATTCGCGCCCGTCTGGGAGAAGAGGTGGAAAAAGGAGGCCCCGAGGTGCTGCACGCGCGCCTCAACCGTCTCGATCCCCCGACCGCAGCCAGAATCCATTCGCGGGATTCTTTCCGCCTCATTCGAGCTCTCGAAATCATCGAGATCACCGGCAAGCGGGTATCAGAGCTCTGGGAGGCCCACCGCAAGGAGCTGGCGCAATCCTCCGTCCTCTTCCTGGGCCTTCGACGGGAACGGACAGAGCTATACCGACGCATCAACGACCGAGTGGACCGAATGTTCGCGTCCGGCCTTGTGGAGGAGGTCAAACAGCTCTTGGAGGAAGGCTACCCCTCAGATCTGAAGCCCTTCCGCAGTCACAACTATCGCCACATTGCCGCGTTGCTGCTGGGCCAAGAGGACCTAGAGGACGCGGTGCAGCGGACTAAGCAGGAGACCCGTCATTACGCGAAGCGTCAAATGACATGGTTCCGCCGGGAAAAGGAGATCACCTGGTTCGACCTAACTGACGCAGAGTCCCGAAGAACCACTGAGACGTTGATCGAGCGAATCCAAAGGCTTCGAGGGCGTTATGGAACGGCTTAGGATCCGGGGAGGAGCACGGGGGCTTCAGGGGACGCTCGCGGTCCCGGGAGACAAGTCTATCTCGCATCGCGCCATCATCCTTGGGGCCCTGGCTGAAGGGCTCACAGAGATCTCGGGCTGTTCCAAGTCTGAGGATTGCCAGCGGACCTTCGAAGCTGTCCGATCTCTTGGAGTAGAAATCGAAGGGTGGGAGGAAGAATCTCTCCGAATCTACGGAAAGGGACTTCGCGGACTCCGGGAGGCGGTAGACGTTTTGGACTGCGGTAACTCCGGAACCACGATCCGCCTCCTTGCCGGTGTGTTGGCAGGGCAGCCGTTTCTCTCCGTCCTGACGGGGGACGCTTCCCTCAGGCGCCGGCCCATGGATCGGATCATTCTTCCCCTGAGACAGATGGGGGCAGAGATCCGGGGCCGGGCTCAGGATACACTCCCCCCCTTGGCGGTGCACGGTGGGACCCTTCGAGGGATAACCTACCGGAGTCCGATTGCCTCGGCGCAGGTGAAATCCGCGATCCTCATGGCCGGCTTGTTCGCCGAGGGTCAGACCACCATCATCGAACCAGTCGCCTCTCGGGATCATACCGAACGTATGCTCGCGGCTTGCGGCCAGCAAGTGGAAAGGGGGGGAGGGGAAATAAGGATGGTGCCCTCAGGAACCCTCCAGGGGAGCAGTATCTCCGTTCCCGGAGACTTCTCCTCGGCCGCCTTTTTACTGGTGGCCGGCCTCATCCTTCCAGATTCCGACCTCACCCTCGATGGGGTAGGGGTGAATCCGAGCCGAACAGGTCTCTTAGAGGTTCTCCAGGCGATGGGGGGTAGCGTGGAGGTTCTCTCGCTGGACGAGAGTCTCGGAGAACCGCGGGCCAGTCTGCGAGTCCGCTCGAGCCGACTCAAGGGGGTCAGCATCGGAGGCGACTTGATCCCACGCCTGATTGACGAAATCCCCGTCCTGGCCGTGGCCGCCGCCTGTGCGGCAGGGAAGACCGTCATCCGGGACGCCGCCGAGTTGCGGGTCAAGGAGTCGGATCGGCTCCGGACCATTGCCGTGGAGCTGAGCCGCATGGGAGTGCGTACGGAAGAGCTCCAAGACGGGCTCATTATCCATGGGGGGCACGACCTTCATGGAGCCTGTTGCGAAAGCCACGGAGATCACCGGCTTGCTATGGCAATCACCGTGGCGGGCCTCCGGGCCGACGGGGAAACCACAATATTAGACACGGGGTGTATCTCTACCTCCTTCCCCGGCTTTGTGGATACCCTCCAGCACCGACTCCCCAACTGCTTGGAACGAATGGCATGAGTTGTCTGCCGAATGACCTCATTATTGCCATCGACGGTCCAGTCGCCGCAGGGAAGACCACCGCCGCCCGGCTGCTGGCCCAACGACTAGGCTATTGCCACATCGAAAGTGGGGCGATGTACCGCGCACTTGCCTGGAAGGCGCTGAAGCATAAGGTGGATCTCTCGAATCCGTCAACCCTGGTAAGTCTGCTTGCTCAGACCGAGCTGAAGCTACGATCCACATCCGAAGGATTCCGCGTCGTCGTGGATGGCGAAGATGTCACCGATGTGCTCCGTTCGCCCAAGACCCAGGCTGCTGCCTCTATCCTCTCTGTCCATCCGGACGTCCGAAAGGAACTGGTACAGAGGCAACGGGAACTGGGGGCTCAGGGAGGCGTGGTGATGGATGGTCGTGATATCGGAACAGTGGTCTTCCCCCGCGCAGCGGTGAAATTTTACCTAACTGCCTCCTTGGACGAGCGGGGAGGTCGGCGCTACCGGGAATCTCCGCAAGAGCTGGGGACCCTCGAGCGGACCTTGGAGGAGGTGGAGAGCCGGGATCGTCGGGACATGGAGCGGGCAGCCTCCCCATTGAAGCCGGCTCCCGACGCCATCTTCATCGACACCACCCATTTGGACCCGGAAGGAGTCGTCAGACAGATGGAGGAACATATCCATCGGAAATTTAAGGACCGACATGATTTTTCTCTTGCGTAAGCCCTGGAAACCAGCTAATATCAGAGACTTTGAGGGACGCCGAGAGGTCTTCTTGCATGGGGTATCGGTTCCTCCAAATTGTCCTCCCGCTCATCATGCCGATTTTTCGGTTCCGGGTAGTGGGGCGAGAGGAGATTCCTACCACGGAGGGCGTGATCCTGGCGGCCAATCATGTGAGTTATGTCGACCCCCTGTTTATTGGCGCGGCCATAGTGGAACGCCAACTTCACTTCATAGCGAAGGCCGATCTCTTCCGGTTCCCCCTTTTTGGGGCCCTATTGCGATGGCTCCATGTTGTCCCTGTCCGTAAGGGCCAGGGGGATTATGCGGCGATTAGGCAGTCTCTGCGCCTCCTTAAGAAGGGAGAGATCCTCGTGCTATTCCCCGAAGGGACGCGGGGGGATGGAGTGACCCTGCAGAAGGCAGAGGAGGGGATCGGACTTCTGGCAGCACGGTCCGGTTGTCCGGTCGTGCCTGTATACGTCGAAGGGACCGGCAAGGTGTTACCACGAGGTAAACGGATCCCTCGGGTTCACCCTGTCACGATCTATTTCGGTCACCCGTTGCGGTTGGGGGGCGAGACCCCCCACAGGGAAACCCGGCGTGGCTACCGACGCCTGAGTGAAGAAATCATGAAAGGAATTGCGGACTTGGAGGCCAAGACGCATTCTCCGCGGTCGTAAGCGCTTGTTCGTACACAAATTCTTTACCAGGAGGTATACCCAGGAATGGACATGACGGGGAGGCCGGGTGGCAGTCCAGAGACAGAAGGGGATCGGAATTTGCCGGGCGGACTAGAGCAGCAGGAATCGACTCTCACTATGCAGGAAATCTATGACCAAACCTTCAAGGATATTCTAGAGGGAGAGATCGTAAAGGGGAAGGTCCTAGATATCGGAACCGATTCCATTATGATTGACATTGGCTACAAGTCGGAAGGAACCATCCCCGTCAGGGAGTTTCTGAACGCCCAAGGGCAGCTGCCGATCCAGGTAGGCGATGTCGTGGAGGTCTACCTTGAATCCAAAGAAGACAGCGAGGGGATCATCGTCCTGAGCCGAGAAAAAGCGGAGAAGATCAAGGTCTGGGACGAGATCAGCAAAGTCTATGAGAAGGGTGGCATGGTCCACGGGACCATTGTTGGGAAGACAAAGGGGGGACTGATCGTGGACATCGGGGTCCGGGCATTCCTCCCTGGTTCCCAAGTAGACCTCCGCCCTGTACGAGATCTCGACAGAGTGATCGGCAAGACGTTTCCCATGAAGATTATTAAACTGAACCAGCGACGGGGCAACATCGTCCTCTCTCGGAGGGAGCTCCTTGAGGATGAGCGGAAGGGGCTCAAAGAAAAGACTCTCGCCACCCTAGAAGAAGGGAAGGTCCTGAAAGGGAAGATCAAGAACCTCACCGAATACGGGGCCTTCATCGATCTCGGTGGCCTCGACGGCTTGCTGCACATCACCGACATGTCCTGGGGGCGGATCGGACATCCCTCGGAACTTTTTACAGTGGGAGACGAGGTTGAGGTGGTAGTCCTCAAGTTCGACCGACAGACGGAGCGGGTTTCTCTCGGTTACAAACAGCGTCTCTCGGACCCGTGGAAAACCGTGACGGAGAAGTTCGAGCCGGGGGACAAGGTGAAAGGAAAGGTGGTCTCGATCACCGATTACGGGGCCTTCGTCGAGCTCGAGCCTGGGGCCGAAGGTCTCGTCCACATCTCGGAGATGTCCTGGACCCAACGGATCAAGCATCCCTCCAAGGTAGTGACCGTCGGAGATGTGGTGGAAGTCGTGGTCCTAGACATTGACCAGTCGGCCCGGCGGATCTCGCTCGGGATGAAGCAAGTGGAACCCAATCCGTGGGAGGCCTTGGAGCAGCGATACCCCGCGGGAACCCGTGTCGAAGGCACGATCCGAAACCTCGTGGACTTCGGTGCCTTCGTGGAACTGGAAGATGGGATCGACGGACTCATCCACATCTCCGACATGTCCTGGACCAAACGGGTCAAGCATCCTTCAGAGATCTTGAAAAAGGGGGATCATGTGGAGACCATCGTGCTCCATGTGGACAGATCAGCCCGCCGGATCTCTCTGGGACTGAAGCAGACGCAGCCCGATCCCTGGAAGACCATCGTGCCAGAGAGATACCGGGTCGGGATGGATGTCACGGGGAGGGTAGTCCGGATCACCGACTTCGGAGCCTTCGTGGAGCTTCCTGACGACGTTGAGGGATTGCTCCACGTTTCTGAACTGTCCGAGGGGCGGGTGAACAAGCCGGAGGACGTCATTAAAGTGGGAGAGGAATTGACGCTCAAGATTATTAAACTGGATACGGATGATCGCAAATTGGGCCTAAGTCTTAGGGCGTATAAGGAAGCCGCCGGGGAGCAGGGAGAAGGGGGGTAACCCATGCGTGCGGAGGGTAAACGCTCTTTCTTGCGTGCCGTCATCGTCGTAGGCGCGATTGGACTCTTCTTCTTTCTCCTGATCTTCGGAATGGCCTTCTGGCTTGGCAACCGGGACCAGTTCGGGGGTCCGAAGGTGGCCCTGCTTGAGGTGAACGGATTGATCAGCGAGTCGGATGGGATTATCAAGCAAATCCAACATCATATCGAGAATCCCACTGTCCAGGCCTTCGTCATCCGCATTAACAGCCCAGGAGGAGGGGTCGCGGCCTCTCAGGAGATCTATGAGGAGATTAGAAAGATCCGCCAGATCCATGACAAGCCAGTGGTGGCCTCCCTCTCTACGGTCGGTGCCTCGGGGGGCTACTATATCGCCGCGGCTGCGAACAAAATCGTGGCCAATCCCGGAAGCATTACCGGGAGTATTGGGGTGATCCTGCAAATTCCCAACCTCTCGGATTTACTGCGAAAGGTGGGAATTCGATCGGTGGTCATCAAAAGCGGGCCGTACAAGGACATGGCCTCAGCGACCCGGGACTTAACGCCTCAGGAGCGACAGTTGCTGCAACAGCTGATCGATGACATTCACGACCAGTTCATCCAGGCGGTGGTGGAAGGGCGTGGCCTTTCCCGGGACCAGGTCGAGAGGGTAGCGGACGGTCGGATCCTGAGCGGCCGCCAGGCCCTGGAGTTGGGATTGGTGGATCAGCTGGGAAACCTCCAGGATGCCATTGAGACCGCAGCCAAAATGGGTGGCATCCCGGGGAAGCCACAGATCGTACAGGTAAAGGAACGCGAGTTTTCCCTTCTCCGGTATTTGCTGGGCAATGCTGCCACGGCGTGGCAACAGAAACTACTGGGAAGGGAGGGGACTCAATTCTCCGTCGATTACCTGTGGCACTGGTAAAACCCGGTCTTTAAAGGAGGGGGACAATGACCAAAGCAGATCTCGTGGAGAAGATCGCTGCGACGGTCAATCTGACAAAAAAGGAGACCGAGGTCGTCATCGATACCATCTTCGACGGTATCGCCAAGGCATTGGCAGCCAGCCATGACGGCAAGGTTGAACTTCGAGGCTTCGGGAGCTTCCGGATTCGCCAGCGCGGGGCCCGCCAGGGTCGGAACCCCCAGACCGGCGCGACGGTGAGCGTCCCGGCCAAGAAAGTTCCCTACTTTAAGCCGGGAAAGGAGCTGAAGGCCCTCATCGACAGGTAGCCCCCTTGTCTCGCGAGAACCCCATCCCGGCTCAGACCTGTCCGATCGGCCATCAGTTCATGGGGACCTTTACGCGCCCTCGGACCAAGGAGGTTCAATCCCTTCGTTTCATCGAGGGGAGCACCGCAGAGCTCCAAGAGCTCTTCGGGGTTCCGCTGCCCACCTTTCCGGAAGATCCCGAGTCTGCTGGAGACCAGCCGGTTTTCCTCGTCCAACTTCACCCCGGTTTGCAACCCGCCTTTCTGAACTTTCTCGTAGCGACTTCGCGTTCCCTCACGGAGAGAGTGGGGGAGGCGCGCGAGTTTCAACAGACGGAGCAGAACTATTTCCAACTGTTGTTGCAGATCACCACGAATATTATCAAGAATGAGCGGCGGTCTGGACTGCTCAATCTCTTTTGGTTGGCCCATTCCAAAGAGGTTGCAACTGCGGTGCAGGAGTACTTCAATCGAGAAGGCGTCCCGACTCATGTCAAGTACCAGATACACCCGCTGGTCCGCGGTTTTTATCGGCTCCTGCATCGATCGACCTGGCAACATTTTTCCAGCAGTGCCCCGCAGACACTGGAGTACAATCTTGGGCTTCCATTTAACCACCGCCTGATCGAGAGTCTGTTCGAAGATCAACTGCCGTTCACGGAGGTGGACCTGTCCCGCTTACACCTAGAGGCGGTGTTGGTCCCTCAAAACCGGAGATTTCGTCTTAGCAGGGAAGAATACAGAGAACTACGGAATATCCTTGGAGACCGGATTCGCCATGGCTTAGCCAAACACGAGCACACGCTGACCGATTTGATCAAGGCCCATCTCCCCAGCCTGAATCCTTCCACGTATGGTCAGGAGGGTTCCCAACTGAAGATGGTGTTTCATCCAAGTATTGTAACCTATCTTTTCACCGACTACGACGAAACCCTGCGGCGACTCAGCGCCTCCTCTGCGCTCAAGGCGGGCGGGAGCGCCGGGGTGGATGGCACTATCTCCTCCAAGACTACCTGGACCTCATCCAGGCGGTCCGCCGTTCTGAAGTCATCCACCGGTTCCGGAGCAACATTACCCTCATCCCTCTAGGAATGGATGACATTCAGATCAAGGACTACGTTGCCGAGGGACGCCTGTTCCAGTTCTTCGAATCCACAGAGGTCGTCAATAGTGCGCGAAAGGTGACAATCCTCTTTGCAGACCTTCGGGGTTTTACCGCTGCTTCGGAGGGGGGAATTTCCGAGGGAGAACTGACGCGATCCCTGTATACCGCCTTCGACCCTATAGCCGACATCGTCAAACGGTTCAAGGGAAAGATCGATAAATTCACCGGCGATGGGGTAATGATCACGTTTGGGAGTACCCAGGTCAGTCCTGAGGATGAGATAAACGCCCTTCGAACTGCTGTTTCTATCCAGGGGGTGATCAAGGACCTGCAAAGGCAGGGGAGAATGCCTTACCGAATGGGAATCGGTCTTCATACGGGTCGTGCCCAAATCGGTCGCTTCCTCCCCGATGAAAAATCGGTGGATATCACGGTGATCGGTCGCCATGTCAATATCGCGAGTCGCGTCACAAGCTCCGGAACCCGCCCCTGGGAACCAGAGGACGAAACTACAACCCGGCGTGGAGATACCGATCAGGGTGTTTGGATTGATCGGGACGGGATCCTCTATAATTGGGGGATCGCGGCTACTCCGGAACACGTGGAGGCGCTCCGGCGCAGCATCCCTTGGGAGGTCGAGGAAGGGGACAGCGGCGTTCGATATACGTGCTTCGATTCCGCGCTCCAAAAAAAGATCTTGATTGAGTATGTGGGGGATGCTAAGTTGAGAGGGGTCGAGCGAGCACAGCCCATCTACCGGGTAGTTGTCCCTTGACGATCCGCGAAAGCCGATGATACGATGACAGTCACCTTGTGGGCACCGTGGAGGATGCAGTACATCGTGGGACCGAAGTCCAACGGATGCATCCTGTGCGAGAAGGCAAAGGGGGATGAAGACACGAAGAACTTGATTCTGGCCAGAGGGCCCCTTACCTACGTCCTCATGAACATTTATCCGTACAATAGCGGCCACCTCATGATCGCCCCGTATCGCCACCTGAAGTCCCTAGAGAAGCTCTCCCCTGACGAAACGGCGGAGATGATAGCCTGGGCATCCAAGAGCGAGCGGATCCTCCGGGAGGCCTTTCACGCTGAGGGCTTCAACATCGGCGTAAATGTGGGAAAAGTGGCCGGGGCGGGGATTGATGACCACCTGCATATGCATGTGGTTCCCCGGTGGAATGGAGATACGAACTTCATGCCGGTCCTGGGCGAGACCAAGGTGATTCCGGAGTACCTGGAAGAGACGTACGCCAAACTCTTGCCCTATTATCAGGCTGCCTGAGCCAAAGGGAGAACGGCAATGTTAGTCCAGATGACAGTCCGGGGCATCGCCCTTGATCCGATCACCAACATGCCTATTATCATTCTGAAGGACTCGGAGGAGAAACGGGCTCTCCCTATCTGGGTCGGAATCTTTGAGGCAAACGCCATCGCCCTTGAATTGGAAAAAATCGCCACGCCGCGGCCCATGACGCACGACCTAATTAAAAATATTCTCGACGGCCTCGGGGCCACGGTCCAGCAGATCGTGGTGAATGACCTTAAAGAGAACACTTTTTTCGCCGTTATCGAAGTGAATTACAACGGCAACATGCTCAATATCGACGCGCGACCGTCCGATGCCATCGCCTTGGCCTTGAGAGTCAATGCCCCGATTTTTGTCACGGACAAGGTGGTAAGTAAGGCCAAGACCATGGACATCGCCGAGGACAAGGAGGAGACCGATCGCTGGAAGGAGTGGCTTGAGAATCTCAAGCCCGAGGACTTCGGCAAGTACAAAATGTAGCCGCTAACCACTCCGACGCCCTCTCAGGCGGAGCACGGCCCAAGGGGGCGTTTTGCTTTTTAGAGCCAAGCAAGATTCAGGCGTAGCCTGCGAAGGTGCCATCACAAAGAAAAAGAGGGTTGTCCTAGTGAGGAAACCATTGAAAATTATTTTAATGCTGTTGCTGGGCGTATCGTTGGGTTTGGCCGCTTGTACCTCAGAGCCATCATTAATCCGGGCGGCAAAGGAGGGCGACACCGAGACGGTGAAAACCTTGCTGGCCGCCGGGGCGGACGTGCATCCGCAAAACAAGTTTGGCGAGACAGCCTTGATGCAAGCGGCAGTCAAGGGCCACCCCGACACCGTCCACGCCTTGCTGGCCGCCGGGGCGGACGTGCATGCGAAAGACAGAGATGGCTGGACAGCCTTGATGCAAGCGGCATGGCMTCAATCGACTGCCGAATCGTGTGGGGCGGCGAGCGGTACACACGCACCGCTACGAGAAACAGGTCCCGGGCCATCACGTSCAGGTRGACGTSAAGTTCCTGACKTYRAAGMGGAAAMGRGGKGGTYCGGTGCGMCGMTAYCAGTACACGGCRATCGACGAYGCSACWCGMGTKCGSGCRYTGAAGATCTACAAGCGMCAYACCCARRMMARCGCCATCGACTTCATCGATTACGTSGTSGAGAAGTTCCCGTTYCGGATCCAGACGATCCGCACSGATCGMGGCCACGAGTTCCAGGCGYTSTTCCACTGGCAYGTSGCKGAYMWGGGCATGGARCAYGTCTACATCAAGSCAMGRACGCCWCAGCTCAACGGGAAGGTYGAGMGSTCSCACMGAACMGACAARGACGAGTTCTACCARCTCCTCACYTACAAAGAYGATGTCGATCTCGAGAAGAAGCTCGCGATCTGGGAGCGCTTCTACACAACGACCGACCACACGGGGCGCACAAAGGAAAAACGCCATACGAAGTGCTGCGGGAGAAGCTACGCTA
>LXTG01000015.1 GCA_001643535.1 candidate division NC10 bacterium SPGG6
GCCCTCTTCGGGTCCGTACTCGGGGTGATCCTGGTGATCAACGCGGCCACGCTGGGGGCGAGCCTCGCCTTCCTGATTGCCCGGTACTTTGCCCGAGATGCCATCGCCCGCCGGCTTTCGACCAACGAGAAGTTCCAAAAGCTGGATCAGCTTACCGAAGACCACGGAGCCATTATCGTGGCTCTAACCCGCCTGGTTCCCCTTTTCCCCTTTAACCTGCTCAACTACGGTTTCGGCCTCACCCGAGTTCCGTTCTGGACCTATGTGGGTTGGTCCTGGCTCTGCATGCTCCCCGGCACCATCCTCTACGTCGTAGGGGCAGACGCCTTCACCAAGGGCCTGGCCCAAGGCCGGGTGCCCTGGCCCCTGGTGGGCGCCTTGGCCGTGGCAGGGCTGATCTTGACGTTCCTGGTCCGGCACGCACGCCGAACCCTGCAAGAGAGGGAAACGAAGACGAAAGCGGGATAAGATTCAGATACGGAAAAGGAGCTTCGCATGAGCCAGGCCCCTCAGGTACTCCCCAACGATGAACACAATGCGACGCTGGTCTCCAATGTTCACCCACCGGATTGGAAGAACCCGGACCCGGCGCCGCGATATAATCTTGTTGTGATCGGAGCCGGCACTGCCGGGCTGGTGACTGCGGCAGGTGCGGCAGGTCTGGGGGCTAAAGTTGCGTTGATCGAAAAACACCTTTTGGGGGGGGACTGTCTCAACGTCGGTTGCGTCCCCTCGAAATGTATCATCCGGTCTTCTCGCGTTATCGGGGAGACTCACGAGGCCGCTGAGCTGGGTGTGTGTGTTCCAGAGGGCACCAAGGCGGACTTCCCCGCGGTCATGGAACGCATGCGCCGCCTGCGGGCCAGAATCAGCCATCACGACTCCGCCCACCGATTCCAGCAGTTGGGCATCGACGTGTATCTGGGTGAAGGCCGATTCACGGGCCGGGATACGATCGAGGTGGACGGCAAGACGCTCCGGTTCAGCAAGGCCGTCATCGCGACGGGGGCCCGCCCCGCGGCCCCGCCAATTCCAGGCCTCGCCGAGGCCGGTTATCTCACGAACGAGACCGTGTTCTCGCTCACGGAGCTCCCCAGACGTCTGGCCGTGATCGGCGCCGGCCCGATCGGCTGCGAGATGTCTCAGGCCTTCCGCCGCCTCGGGTCAGAGGTCTCCATCCTCGAGGCCCAATCCCAAATCCTGACCCGCGAAGATCGGGACGCGGCCAATATCGTCCAGGAGGCGTTTGTCCGGGACGGTGTGCACCTCGTCCTGGGCTGCAAGATCCTCAAGGTGGACACCCACGGAACAGAGAAAATTATCCAGTTCGAAGGGAACGGTGCCTGCAGCGATCTCCCGGTCGATGAGATCCTCGTCGGGGCCGGACGCGCGCCCAACGTCGAGGGATTACACCTGGAGGTGGCAGGAGTTGAATATACGAGACACGGCGTGCGGGCCACCGACTACTTACAGACGACGAACCCCCGCATCTATGCCGCCGGCGACATCTGCCTGCCGTACAAATTCACCCACACGGCGGACGCGACAGCCCGCATTGTGATCCAGAACGCCCTCTTCGCCGGCCGAAAAAAGGTGAGTTCCTTGATCGTTCCCTGGTGCACGTACACAGATCCGGAGATCGCTCATGTCGGGATGTACGAACGGGACGCCGTGGAAAGGGGAATCCCCGTTGACACGTTCGTCAGAGGGCTCAGGGAGGTGGACCGGGCCATCACCGACGGCGAGGAAGAGGGGTTTGTCAAGGTCCACGTCAAGAAAGGGACCGATCAGATCCTGGGCGCGACCATCGTCGCCCGCCACGCGGGAGAGATGATCAGTGAAATTACCCTGGCCATGGTTGGCAAGGTCGGCCTGAGGACGATCGCAAACGTCATCCACCCCTACCCGACCCAGGCCGAGGCTATCCGGCAGACGGCGGATGCTTACAACCGCACCCGACTGACACCGCAGGTCAAGAAACTGTTCACTCGTTGGCTAGCCTGGACGCGATAACCCACCTCGAGAGGCAGTTACATCATGAAACCGAGGCCATCCACGGCCCCCTCCAGGGGATGCAGCTCAAGCCCCATCCCGCGATCCACGCGAATTTGCATCCTTCCGGCCTGTGGAGCGTCTAATTGACAATAGATAGTCCTGTTTTCGTTCTACGGAAATAAATCTTGACAATGCATGTGCTGGTTACTATAGAAGAGGACACTCTTTGGAGCCCGCTACCACCCCGGAAATTGACTCGTGCATGCCCGCCAGTCCGGGGTGAACGTACAAATAATCAATGGGGTCGACCCGGGTGTCTATTTTCGGAACACAGAAGGCCCCAGTCCTGTCAAAACTTCACCCAACGGTGTCCACTCCGATGTCCATGGCTTTTGCCAAAGGTGCCTCCGCCTATAAAACGTACCTCGAAAGCCCCCACGGGCGCTTTCGCCTGGAGATCGTCTGGCACCAATTGTCGGCCTTCATGGCGAAGGCTGGGAGACCCGACGCAGCCCCCCTTCAAGTCCTCGACGTCGGCTGCGGCACTGGAGAACTCGCCCTCCGCCTCGCCGCTCGGGGACACGCAGTCACACTCCTCGACCCGGTGGAGGAGATGCTTCACCTCGCCAAGCAAAAGGCTGAGGCCCTGGAGCCTCCTCCGGTGCATCCGCCGTATTTCCTTCAGGGATCCCTCGAAGAGGCACCCGATCTCCTTGAACAAAAGACCTTCGACCTCCTCCTCTGCCACACCGTCGTGGAGTATCTGCCGAACCTCGAGGGCGCCGTGATCCCGTTTCGTTCCCTTCTAACCGTGGGGGGATTCCTCTCTCTCGTCACCTTGAACCGATTCCAAGAACCCCTCCGCCTAGGCATCCGGGATCGCAAATTCGATGAGGCGAGGAGGGCCCTCACTGGCGAGGTGCCGATGGATTCACTCTTCGGCCTTCCCCGGAGTGGGATCGGCATCGATGAGGTTCAAGCGCACCTGGAGGCGATCGGAATCGACGTCGGGGCTCAGGAGGGGATCTTTGTCTTTGCCGATTATCTCGCGCCAGGGACACTGGAGGATCCTTCTTGCTCCGCAGCCCTCCTTCGCCTGGAACTGGAGACTGGTGCGCGCTCTCCCTTCAAAGAGGTCGCCCGCTACCTCCACCTTTGGGGAAGACGGGCAAGGTGACCCGAAGAGAAGACCATGCGAATTGCGGTTGTCATTCCAGCCCTGAATGAAGAGGATGCCATCGGCGTAGTGGTGAGAGAGGTCCCACGGGACCTTGTGGGAGAGATCATCGTCGTCGATAACGGCAGCATTGACCGGACGGAGGAGGTAGCTCGAGCCGCCGGTGCTAGGGTGATCCGAGAGCCGACACGGGGCTACGGGGCAGCCTGTCTGACCGGAGCGATGGCGGCTCAGGACGCCGACGTCCTCGTGTTCCTCGATGGCGACCGGAGCGACGATCCCTCTGAAATGCTGACCGTCCTCCGACCGGTCCTGGACGGCCAGGCCGATCTGGTAATCGGATCGCGGACCGCCGGCCTCACCGAGGAGGGGGCCCTGACATCTACCCAGCGCCTCGGCAACCGTTTGGTCACGTGGATGGTTCGACTGCTCTACGGCCTCAGGCTGACGGACATCGGCCCATTTCGGGCTATAAGAGTAGAGACCTTCCGTGACCTCGGGATGGAACACAAGACGTACGGGTGGCCCGTGGAGATGATCGTCAAGGCGGCCAAGAAGGGCTACCAAGTCGTGAATGTCCCTGTGAGCTGCCGCAAAAGAATCGGGCGTTCAAAGGTGGCAGGAACGGTGAAAGGGAGTCTCCTCGCAGGGTATCATCTGCTCTCCACCACCGTGCGTTATGCCTGGAGGAGGTAGCGCGATGGCATTTTCTGTCGGCATCGGTCTCACCAACGAATGCAACTTACGGTGTCCCCACTGCTACCGCCCCGATATGGTGGTTGACCGTCTCACGTTCCAGGATGTGCGGCAGGTTTGCGAGAGCATTCCCGTCACATCCATGAACCTCGGGGTCGGGGAAAATGGACTCCACCCCGAATACCAGGCCATCTTAGACTATTTCTGGGCCCGGGGAATCAAGACCACAATCACCTCCAATGGCTTGAGCCTTCAGGCGCTGACGGACCCAGAGGTGAAACGCTTTCACAGCGTGGAGTTCTCTCTGGACTTCCCCACAGAGCGGGAACATGACGGCTTCAGAGCGGAAGGGAACTGGCGGGCGGTCATGGGTGCCATCGAGCGGTGTGTCGATCTCGGCCTGCCGGTGACAGTCACCTCGGTGATGATGAGCATCAACTACGACAAATTCGGGCAACTCGCCAGGGTAGCGTCCTCGGTTGGTGCCAACCTGCGGGTTAACATCTATCAACCCGCGAAAACGGATCGATTCACCTTGTCGTACGATCAATTCTGGGAAGGGTTCAAGCGGCTGTTGGGATCCGCCCGCCTCGTGGCCACCACAGAACCCGTCCTCGCCGCCGTCTTGGGGCTCGAGGATTTTGCCGGTCCAGGGTGTGGTCGTTCCACGGTCCGGGTGGCCCCTGACGGGCGGATCCTTCCCTGTACCTACTGGCCGACGAGTCGCCTCACCCTCGCCGACCTCACAGCGCTTGGAGAGGGAATCGTGCAGGCGCCGGAGTTTCTCGAGGCCAGACAGCTGCCCCCGGCGTGCGACGGGTGTCCCTGTCAAGGAGGCTGCGCGGGGCGGCGAGCCCTGGTCGGCAACCTGAATGAACCTGATCCGTACTGCCCCTTTGTGAGGGGAGATCGAATCACCATCGATTGGGAGCGGGTGATGGGGCAAGATCTTCCCAAGGTGGGAAGCGCCTGCACCACCGTGGTCTCGGCGAAGTAGACCTTTACCTGGAGGAGCGGAATGAACGAGCCAAAGCGTCCTCCGATCGTATCCGAATTACCCCGTACTCTCTATCTTGAGACGACCAATCGCTGCAATTCGAAATGCCAGACATGCGTCCGAACCTTTCTGACCCGGGAACCTCCCAAGGACCTCACCCTGGCGGAGCTCCAAAGGATCGTGGATCAGTTCCCGGTCCTGGAGCGGGTGGTCCTTCACGGGGTCGGTGAGCCGCTATTGAACCGAGAGCTTTTCGACATGATCGCGTACCTGAAGGTGAAGGGGGCCACCGTCCTCTTTAACTCCGATGCCATCAGCCTGACCCCGAAGCGCGCCCAACAGCTCATTGACAGCCGTCTGGATGAATTCCGGGTCTCCATGGACGGGGCAACCCGACACACGTACGAGAAGATCCGCGGCGTGGATCAGTTCGACCGGGTGGTAGGAAACGTCGAGCAGCTGCTGGATTTGCAGCGGAAGCTCGAACAGCAGATTCCTCGAGTCTCTCTCTGGTTTACCGCCATGAAAACCAATCTCGAAGAGCTCCCGGCCTTCGTCCGCCTGGCCTCCAGGATCGGAGTCYCGGAGGTCTATGTGCAGCGCCTCGTCTATAACGGCCACGGGATGGCCGTGGCCGATCAGTCGCTTCACCAAGCGCTGCACGCGCGAGAAGAGAACCTGATCAAGGAGGCCGAGGGGCTCGCCCGGACCTTTGAGGTCGCCTTCAAGGCCTCGGGCCTGACCACGCCCTTGGAGAGTCTTCACGGCACGGAGCTGGGCAGGCGGCCCTGGTCCGGTTGCCAGCGCCCGTGGACACTGAGCTACGTCACGGCGAACGGCAATGTGCTCCCCTGTTGTATCACCCCCTGGTCGGCGAAAAACTATCAGGGGGCCCTTTTGGGCAACGCCTTCACGGATGATTTTGCGAGCATCTGGAACGGGGAACGGTACCAACAATTTCGAGAGACCTTTGAAAGCGATGTCCCTCCCGATCCCTGCCGGGGGTGTGGACTGCTCTGGAGCATTTAAGGAGGAAACGATGGGCTTTGGATCAGGTGGGCCCGATGTGGCATAGTCCTTCACTGTCCCTCGGACTCCTTCGGATGATGTTCGGCCTCCTCTGGCTCGATATGGCCTTGCAAAAGGCGCCGTGGGTCATCACCGATGGGCAGCGGTTCGGGTGGCTCTACGGGTGGATTTGGACAGAGATTAAGAATCCGACCTTTGAATTCTATAAGAACTTTCTCCACGACGTCGTCCTTCCCAACTTCAACACCTTCGGCTACATGACCTTCTTCACCGAGATATCCTTTGGGATCTCACTCCTCCTGGGCCTCTTTACGGTCCTCGGGGGGATTGGCGGGGCCCTGTTCCAATTCAACATCATGTTGGGGGCCTACTCGGTGCCCGGCGAATGGTACTGGATCTGGCCTCTCCTCATCTGCCCGCACTTGGTCTTTGCCCACAGCCGCGCGGGACGCAGCTTAGGGATAGACCGGCTGCTCTACGATCGGCTTGCTCAGGGCGAGGCCCAGCCAACGGGGATCAGAAAACTGCTTCTCTGGCTCATCTGAGGAGGTATGAATGGGCTGGAGGAACCGCTCCTTCATTCTGCTTGCCGGGGTGGGGAGTGTATCGACGCTCCTCTACCTCCTGAACTTCCGGCTGGCTCCCTTCCTGGAGCATCTCGGCATCATCGATCCGAAGCAGGGAGCGGTGGCCGTTTACCCCTATCTTTTTTTTCTCCTTTTCGCCTTCTACGGGCTCGCGCTCGCCACAGTCCTCAAGAAGCCGTCCGGGCCTCCCCTGCTCGGCCTGATCTTGGGATTCGCCATTCTTTTCCGGGTCGCCCTCCTCTCCTCGCCCCCGGTCCTCTCCAGCGATATGTACCGCTACATTTGGGATGGCAGGGTCCAGACGGCCGGGATCAACCCGTATCTGTATCCCCCCTCAGCCCACGAGCTGATCCCGCTCCGGGATCAGGAGATTTTTCCCCACATCAATCGACAGGAGGCTCCGACGATCTATCCGCCCGGCGCGCAGACCCTGTTCGCCTTGATTGCCACCATCGTCCCCGACAACATTACTGCCTTGAAGGCGATCATAATATTGTTCGACATCGGGACCATCCTCCTGATCCTCCGTGTCTTGAAAAAGACTGGGGTCCGCCAGGACCGAGTACTCCTCTACGCGTGGTCTCCCCTGGTGATCTTTGAGTTGACCGGAAGCGGCCATCTCGAGGCGCTCATGCTTCCTTTCGTCCTCCTCGCCCTCCTGGCCAGAATGGACAACAAATCGGTCCTCGCCGGAACAGCCCTTGGGATCGCCACGCTGATCAAGCTGTATCCGGCGTTCCTCTTCCCCGCCCTGTACAAGAGGCGGGACAGGGGTTTTCCGCTCGCCTTTGGGGCAACGATCCTGCTCGGATACCTCCCGTATCTTTACGGCGCGGGGGGAAAGGTGCTGGGATTTCTCCCTTCCTACTTCGGCCCCTGGGAGGACTTTAACGTCGGTCTGCGACACTTTCTCACCTTGGCCCTGGCCCCTCTGACCGCCTCTCCCCGCCTCGTTGCGATGGTCTTTCTCACCGCTCTTCTCGCCGCGGTGGCGGTCTACATCGGTCGCCAGGGGCGAGGGGAAGAATTTCTGTGGCGCGGGTACTTGATGGTCAGTGCCTATCTGCTCCTCCTGCCCACGAGTTTCCATCCGTGGTACCTGATCTGGATTCTCCCCTTTCTCTGCCTCTACCCCTCGTGGGGATGGTTGTACCTCAGCGGGGCCATCACGCTCTCCTATCTGAAATACATCGAGGCATCCCCGGGGGTCGCGTTCGGGATTCGACTCCTCGAGTTCGTCCCCCTCTACGTGTTGCTTGGAGTGCAGGCCGTCCGGCATCGTCACCCAGAGGCGGGTCCGGGCAAGACCATGACGCTTATGGTGGAGAAATCCCAATGATACCTTCCTCCTTCCTGATCGCGTCGCTGCTTTTTCTCTATTTCGGGGCTCTCTTCTTTCTCTTCCTCTATGGAATCAATTGCTACGTCATGATCTTCCTCCACCGCCGGGCAAAAGTGAGGATGCTGCGGCACGACGAAGAGGTCTGGAAGGCATGGCAGGCCACAGACCAAGAACTCCCTTGGGTTACGGTTCAATTGCCGATCTATAACGAGCGATACGTCATCCAGCGGCTGATCGAGACAGTGGTTCGCTTGGACTATCCGAAAGACCGGCTCGAGATTCAGGTCTTGGACGACTCCAGGGATGAAACGACGGCCATCGCCACTCTCCTCATCGATCGCTACCGTCGAGCCGGTTTCAACATCGCCCTTCTCCATCGCCTCCAAAGGACCGGATACAAGGCCGGGGCGTTGAAAGATGGACTCGAGACAGCCCGCGGAGAGTTCATTGCCATCTTCGACGCCGACTTCATGCCCGACCCGGACTTCCTCACCAAGACCCTCCCCTTCTTCCAGGATCCCGCCGTCGCCATGGTCCAGATCCGTTGGGGACACATCAACCGGGACTACTCCATGCTCACCCTAGCTCAGAGTTTCGGGATCGACGGTCACTTCTGGGTGGAGCAGGCAGCCAGGTGTTGGTCGGGGCTCTTTATGAATTTCAATGGCACAGCCGGGATCTGGCGGAGGAAGGCCATCGACGATGCCGGGGGGTGGCAGGCGGATACCCTGACGGAGGATCTGGACCTGAGCTACCGAGCCCAGCTCAAAGGGTGGCGGATGAAGTTTCTGCCCCAGGTCGTCTGCCCGGCCGAGGTCCCCGTCCAGATGACCGCCGTTAAAAGCCAACAGCACCGGTGGGCCAAAGGGTCGATCCAGACCGCCATAAAACTCGTCCCCCAGATTCTGAGGGCTGAGATGCCGCTGTTCACAAAGTATCAAGCGATCTACCACCTCACCAACTACATGGTCCATCCGCTCATGCTGCTCATCGCCCTGAGCTCGCCTCTCCTACTCTGGTTTGAGGGATTCTTCTCACTCAGGGAGCATCTCTTGGCTGCGGCGGCCTTCTTTTCGGTCGCGACCTTTGGGCCTTCAAGCATGTACCTGTACGCCCAGCGTCATCTCTATCCCGACTGGAAGCGACGGCTCCGGTACTTTCCGGCCCTATTAATCTTCGGGACCGGGATCGCTTTAAACAATACGAAGGCCATCTTGGAGGCCCTCTTTAACGTCAGCGGGACCTTTGTTCGGACCCCCAAATTTGGTATCGAAAAACACTCCGACACATGGGTGGAGAAGCGATATCGCCCCCCGGTACCCTGGCTGAGCCTCTTCGAGGCCCTCCTCGCCCTGTACTGTATCTACGGGGTCTCCCTTTTTATCCAGCGGGGTACGCACCTCGTTGATCCCTTCCTCCTTCTGTACTCTTTCGGATTCGCCAGCGTGGCCCTTCTGAGCCTCTGGGAGACCCTGTGCAGTGCCCTGAAGAACCCTGAAGCGATCCGAAACACCTGGGAAGGTGGAGAGGGAGGCGAGGGCCACATCGTGAGACCTATCGAAGATCACCAGCAGCTCGCCGCACCAGCCATCCCCATGGAAAGGACTCCCATGGCATGAAGCAAATGCAGTGGAGGGTCGTGAGGAAATGGGCCACCTGGCCGGTGGCTGTCTCACTGCTCGGGATGCTCCTCTATCCGGGGACAGGTTCCCGTCACGCCCTCGTCACCGCCCAGACAAAGCAAGCTCCCTCCCCCATCCTTGCCGAGTCGCCGTGGCCCAAGTACCGCGGTGATAGAACGCAGACCGGTCGAAGCCCCCACACCGGACCAGCGTCGGACCGATTGAAGTGGATTTTTTCAACCGGGAGGCGGGATAAGGAGGGGGGCATCGAGACGGACCCCGTGATCGGTCCCGACGGCACGGTCTACTTTGGGGCAAACAACGGGATCTTGTACGCCCTTGACCCCGAGAGCGGAGATATCCGCTGGGCCTTTCCGACCGGCTTCGATATCTTCGCGATCTATTCCACCCCCTTCGTCGACGCGCACGGGATCGTCTATTTCGGAGCCAAGGACGGAAACGTGTATGCCCTGAGGGCCCCGCGCAATGGGGTCATGGGGGAGGTGGTCTGGTCCCTGAACCTCGGCACCACGATCCAGACCTCGCCTACCTTCACCCCCGACGGGACCCTCATCATCGGTGCCGACGACTGGGCCTATTACGGTATCACCCCACCCCGAGGCGGCACGGGGCCGACAGTGAAGTGGCGCTTCCAAACGCAGGGGACCCTCATCACCTCCCCGGCCGTGGACGCCGACGGGACGGTCTTCGTAGCTTCGATGGACGGAACGGTCTTCGCCCTCGAGCCGCCCAAGCAGGTGGGACAGCCGGTCAAAGTCCGCTGGACCTTCAGCTCTGGGGACCGGGATGACAGGGGGGGATTCGAGAACGCCCCCGCCATTGATGAAGCGGGGACCCTCTACATGGGCGGAAACAACGGGATCCTCTATGCCCTCGATACCAAGACGGGAAGGGTGAAGTGGACCTTCGACGGCGTTGCCCGGTCTGGATACCGGACCTTTGCGATTTTTTCATCGGCCGCCATCGGGTCGGACCGCACCATCTATTTTGGGGGAAAGAACGGTGTGCTCTACGCACTCCGCGAGAGGCGGGGATTTTTCTCTACCGGTGCCCAGGTCCTGTGGCGTTACAAATTGGGGCCGGGCATCCAGTCATCTCCCCTGCTCGCAGCCGACGGCACGATCTACCTCGGCGACGAAAAGGGGACCCTCCATGCGGTTCGGCCGCCGAAGTCCGGGGAGTGGTCGAGCGCCCTGTGGAAGTTCGCCACGAAGGGGATCATGATCTCCTCCTCCGCTCTTGGGGCGGATGGGACTCTCTACACGGCATCGATGGACGGAAAGGCGTACGCCTTTCACGACACCAAAAAGGGAAAATCGTCGCAGGGCCCGCTGGCAGGGACGTGGTATGGTGAGTACCGGGATTCCGGCAGTACAGGACGGATCACTATAGTGCTCGTGCAGAGCGGCATGGAGATTCAGGGGATTTGGAGGCTTCAGGGGGGGGSCCGAGGCTCCCTMGAAGGAAAGGTGGAARGGGACAGGGGCACCYTCGCTYTTCGGTCGTTGTCGGAGAMATGTCCCGGGAGTGGCGAGGGGACGGTGAGGATCGTCGGGGCCAAGCTGAGCGGGGAGTATCGTGGCCAGAACTGCCGGGGGAAGATCGACGGTGGGAAATTCGTCGTGCGGCGGTGACAGGTGCCTCCCCACCCTGCTCCCCCTGGGTTCACAATTCCCTGCATCTCATTCTGCCAGCACGGCGTCTAATCAAAATGGAGGCTGACCGCAGCAAACGCTTCGGACCTCTTCTCATGTGGCCGCAGCTCCATAACTCCCCAAGAAAAGCGTCCTCGTTCGGGATGCAGACGGACGTCATGCAGGCGACCACATAATGAACACCACGGAATCGCAAACCCTCTCAATGATGCCACCAGAGATAGCCGCGCTTCCCGTCAGCGGCCGCGTGTTGGCTCGGCCCTCGACCTCACTGGCCCCGCGCATTCTGATCCTCGGTGGGGGCTTTGCAGGGGTGACCACCGCGCTAGAGCTGGGCAAGCGGTGTGCTGGAGTCTTGCCGGTTCACATCACCCTAATTAGCGATCAGAATTTCTTTCTGTTCACCCCAATGCTGGCTGAGGCCGCCACGGGGGCTGTCGAGACCCGTCACGTCGTCTATCCCATTCGCTCACTGTGCGGAGAATGGGGTGTCGAGTTCGGAGAGATGTCGGTAGAAACTATCGACCTCGAACGCCGCCGGGTGATCGCCCACCATCGCCGCTCTCCGATCCGCCAGCGCGTGCACTACGACAAACTGGTACTTGCCCTCGGTGCCGCGCCGAACGTCGCCGTAGCCCCAGGTGCTGCAGAGTACGCCCTCCCCTTCAAAGAGGCAGCGGACGCGTTCCGTATTCGCAACCATGTGATCAACCTCTTCGAAACAGCTGCCTTAACCGATGATTCATGGACCCAGCGGCGCTTGCTGACATTCGTCGTCGTGGGGGCCGGGCATGCGGGGACAGAACTGATGGCAGCTCTGGAGGAACTGACGCGGGCCATTCTTCTGAAACACTACCCGTCCATTCATCAGGATAGCGTTCGCCTCATCCTGGTCGGGAGCACCGTCCTCCCGCAAACCGCAACAAACCTTGCCGCCTATGCGAAGGAGCAGCTCCTCGCCCGGGGGATCGAGCTTGARRMGACSCRSGCCKCYGCRGTRWCASCGSAMRSMCTGAYCCTRAARGAYGGSCGAACCATCCCAAGTCACTGTATCGTCTGGACTGCCGGGACCCAGGTGAGCCCGGTGGTGGCGGCCCTCCCYTTCCCCAAGGCACRGGATGACCGACTGAAGGTCAACGAATTCTTCGAGGTCGAGGGGGGGCGGGRCGTGTACGCCCTCGGTGATAATGCCTCCCAGATTGATCCGCATACCCAAGCTCCCTACGTGGCAACCGCCCAGGTGGCTGTTCGCCAGGCACGGGCGCTRGCGGCCGTGTTGGAGGCAGAGCTCACTGGCCAGGAAAAGAAACCGTTCCGGTTCCGGGTACTGGGAGAGATGGTCCCCCTCAGCAGGAGCACCGCCGTGGCGGACCTCCGGGGGATCAAGCTAACGGGTTTCGTGGCTTGGTTCCTGTGGAGGACGATTTATATGCTCAAGTTGCCAAGCCTGGTCGCCCGCTTGCGGGTTGTCCTGGACTGGACGGTCGAGCTGTTCTTTGAGCGGGACGTGTCGGAGCTAACTCTGGAGCAAAAGCGAGGAGCCTGACATGGAGGGTCGCGCCGCGACGACCACCGCACGGGCTCGCTTGCCGCTCTGGCGCCGGCTCGGGGTGCGCCTGGGTGCCAGCTTCCTCCTGGTCACCGCCGTCGGGATCTTTCTGAGCGGTTTCCTTCAATACCGGGACGAGCAGGATCGGCTGCGCCAAGACTTGGGATCCCGGCTGCTGAGCATCGCCGGGACCGCTGCCCTGCTACTGGACGGGGACCTGCACCAGCGGGTCGTAAAGGAGGGACGGAAGGACACGGCAGCCCACGAAAAGATCCGGTCTCAACTCCTGCAGATTCAGAAGATAAATGATCTCAAGGACCGGGTCTACACACTCGTGGATGTACAGGGAGATAAGGCGAAGTTCGCCGTCTTTAGCCGGGGAGAAGAACCGATTGGAAAGCCGTATGCGCTTGCTCGGGAGACTCAGCCCATCCTGGATCAGGTTCGCAAGGAGGGGAAACCAGCATACACGGACATCTATACGAACGTGCACGGAACCTGGATCACAGCGTTTGCCCCCATCCAAAATACGGCGCGTGAGACAGTAGCAATGCTCGAGGTAGACTACCGGGTTGACGTCTATCTCGAGCAGCTGAAAGCGATAAAGCTCTCGCTTTACATCCACTCGCTTGCCGGTGCGGTCCTGGCCCTGGTGGCTGGGCTTCTCCTCGCCCAGCAAATCACCCGCCCTGTGGCGCAGTTGTCTGCGCTGGCCCGGGCGGTCGTTGAAGGCGACCCCACCCCTCGAGCGCGCATCGCGGGCCGCAACGAAATCGGCCTCCTCGCCAACATATTCAATCTCATGGTCGAGCGCGTCCGCGTCTCCCACCGGAGTGTGGTCGATGTCCTGGTGCGAGTGTTACAGGCACAAGGCAAAGAGGCCGGATCGCTCCCGCAATTGGCCGGTGCGTCGCTGGCCCTGGCGGATCGCCTGAATCTCTCGCGAACCCAGCGCGAAGCGTTAGAGCTGGGGGCGCTGCTCCACGATATCGGCGAGATCCGCACCCCTGAGGCGGTGTTGCAAAAAACCGGTCCTCTGACGCCCGAGGAGCGGCAGCTCGTCGAGCAGCACCCGACTTGGGGTGTGGAGGTCATTGAGACGGTACCCCTGCTCACCCCAGCCCTTGATGTTGTGGGTGCCCACCACGAGCGGTACGATGGGGGCGGCTACCCGCAGGGATTACGCGGCGAAGAAATCCCGTTTACGGCCCGGATCTTCGCTGTGGTAGACGCGCTGGACGCCATGACCCACGACCGACCATACCGGCGGGCCCGTCCGATTTCCGAGGCGCTCGACGAGCTGCGCCGGGAGGCAGGGAAGCAGTTCGACCCGCGGGTCGTGGAGGCCGTCGTGACAATCCCGCCAGAGCGCTGGGCGGAGCTTTTGGAGTACCAGGCGGAGACAGATTGATCCACGACCGCCTCCCTGATCTGCTTCTGAAAAAGCATTGGCAGGTCGGTTGCGGCCCGGAGCGGGAGGCTCAAGGGATTGACGCGGGATGCCTTCAAATCACGTGGTGTTCCTCTTCGACATCGATAACACTCTCCTCGACAATGATCGTGTCGTCGCCGATCTGATGCGCCATCTCGATCGCACGGTTGGGTCCGAGTGCCAGCAACGATACTGGGCGATCTTCAACGATATGCGCGCTGAGCTCGGCTACGCGGACTATCTGGGCGCACTGCAGCGCTACCGGGTTGAGTACCCGCACGATCCGCACCTTCTGACGGTCTCGTCCTTCCTGGTGAACTACCCATTTGCGAATCGTCTCTTTCCCAACTCTCTCGATGTCGTGGATCGCTTCAAGGCATGGGGGCCGACGGTTATCCTCTCAGACGGGGACGTGGTTTTCCAGCCGCGCAAGGTCGAGCGATCGGGTCTGTTCGAAGCTGTTGAGGGGAACGTCCTGATCTATGTTCATAAAGAGCTCGAGCTCGAGGACGTCGAGCGACGCTACCCGGCCGAGCGCTACGTGCTCGTGGACGACAAGCTGCGCATCTTGACCGCCATCAAGAATATCTGGGGCAGGCGTGTRACGACCGTCTTTCCGCATCAAGGCCACTACGCGCACAATTCGGAGATTCTGGCGAAGTATCCGCCGGCGGACATCAGCATCGAGCGGATCGGAGACCTGCTGGACTACGATTTAGACGCTYTRCTTGCGGCCGCACGCGATGGGTGATTCGTGCGTAGGGCCACGATGACAACAGATCCCGTCACCACATTACCGCATCGTCCCTCGAGAACAAGCATACCGAGAGGGACGCTCTCACATTCAGGGTTGCTGCGCATCACCCCCTGGCTCCAACTCTTCGCCGCGCTGTCGGCTTTCGTGCTCATCTCCCTCTCTGCCGCCACTGAAAGCGACCTGTCGAACTACATTTCCCCGGGAGAGAGTTCTTCCTTTCACTGGATACGGACCCACATGCGCGAGCTCCTCTGGTTTGGCCTCGCGTATCTCTTGCTCGCCTCTGGGCTCCAGTATCTGGGGATTCGACGCGCTCGCCCGGATTATCCCCACGGGCTATCGGCTTTGGCGGGGGCTGAACTGGTTGCGGTTGGGATGCTCGCCATGGCGTTTCTGCATCAGTGGGATGGGCTGCTGTCCTGGGGACATGCCTTGCTTCAAGCGTCCATTTTGCTTCAGGTCTTTGTAACGCTATGTCACTCCGGCACGTCAGCCCCAAATGAGCCCATCCATATCCTGGAGTTGGGGGACAGAAACGATCCTCTCTTTCTTGCGTCTCTTTTCTTCTTCGCAGCAGTCCCAGCTTTCCTCAACCCTTCCTGGCAGCGCATGCAGGAATACGTGCAGTTGGATTCCAGTTTTGAGGTCATGTTGAGTCACGTATTCCCTGCGGTGCTTTCTGGTGTTACCGGCCTTTGGTTCGGTATCGGAACCTTGGTTCTCTTGGCAGGCCTGAGGAGCGCCTGGATCAGGCTGGACAGCCAAGGGCGCATGGGGAGATGGTTTCTCTTGTTGCCGTTTCTCTCCCTGTCCGGGCTCTACGCGGCAATATGTCTTACCTCACTGGCTTATGCGATAGAGTGGGAGCTCACTGCACTCCGCCTCAACAGCGCCTTGCTGCCCCTTTTCATTCTTCTGTGTGGGGGCTGGGGTGTTTTAAGTTACGCCGCCTTTCAACGGATTGCGCCCCATGCCCCCCGAGATGGCGGACAGAATCTCATCGGCATGCTGGCTCTCTCCATGGGGGCTGTCCTTGTTCTCCCGATCACCTGGGTCATGACGCGTCAAGGCTGCGGCCGGTGGTCCTGGCGGTTTCTCCTGATCTCTTCCCTTTTGGGGAGCCTGTTGTTGGGCTCCTACGTCGTGTACGGCGATCTTTTCAATCCCTGGTTCACGGTCTTTTCCTATTTGAAGGGGGCCATTTTGAAGACCACGGCCGTGATGGCAGCGGGAATCCTGGTTGTGATCTTTGAGGAGCTACGGCCATCTGACGCAAGGCGCCCCTCCCGGACACGGAGGGGATGGATCGGTGTCGCCGCGATAGGTTTTGTCGGGTTTCTCCCATTTGCCTCTCTCGAGCAATACCGGGAAATCAAGGCCTCCATGTTAGAGTCCAACGAGTTCAGTATCGTCGATGCGACCTATGCGAGAGCGTTGTCTGACCTCGTGGGAGCGCAAGGTTGGGTGCGCCTGGGTCAGAATCCAGAGCCCAACCATCATCAAAAACCATGGCCCCTCCCCTGGACGTTAAAAAAAACCGGTCCCTCTCTTCTTCCCGAGGATTTCAATCTCATTGTGATTGTGGTGGATGCTCTGCGTGGGGATGCCTTTCACTCTGCAGGGTATCAACGGAATCTTACGCCCTTTTTGGATCAGTGGGCCGACGAGGAGGCCATTTCTTTTCGTCAGGCCTATACTCAGGGAGGCGGAACCTTCGCCGCCTTTCCTTTCTTGGTTGCTGGAAGAAGCCGTTTTACCATGTATGGACCCCATCTCCACCATGAAAACCTTTATTTCAAGATTGCTCAAGCCGAGGGCATACAAAAGATGATGGTGGTAAAGGAGTTCGGACCTCGAGCGATATTTCCGCCAGACTATCCAGTCATCGAATTGCGTGGATCACGACCCGCCAGTGATCAACACTCGATTCCTGCCGACGAAGTGTTCGGCTGGGCCCAAGACGCCATTACGAAACTTGTCAAGGGGGAACGCTTTCTCGCCTTTCTCCATCTGATGGATGTGCATAATGATCTATGGAAGAAAGCAGATGGAATAGACTTTGGCAACAGCCTGAGGGACCTTTACGACAACAACCTTTCGTATCTGGACCGAGCGTTTGGCCGGTTCGTGTCCTGGTTGAAACAAAACGACAATTACGATCGAACCGTCATCTTGGTGACCTCTGACCATGGTGAGCAGTTCTGGGAACATGGAGCAAGCCTTCACGGCCATACCGTGTATGAAGAGGAGATCCGAATCCCCCTGATCCTTCTGGCGCATGGCATTCGGGGGCAGGTGGATGTTCCGGTGGTCGCCGCAGATATAGCGCCCACCTTGGCTGAGCTGGCGGGCTACGCAGTCCATCCGCCATACAACGATCCCCATATGGGGATCTCCCTAGTTCCTCTCCTGCTCGGAAAGGAAAAGGATCGGTATCTCCACAGGGATATTGTTGGAAGGGCGTCTTTCAAGCGCCGATACTTCCTTTACCGGAATTGGGAATGGAAATTGGTCTACTCTGCCGAATTCGATCTTTTGCAGCTGTTCAATACAGCCAAAGACCCCATGGAGAGAAGTAATCTGCTCCAAGAGGAACCGGAGCTGGCAACTGAGCTGGAAAGGGAATTGCTGGGATATCTCGAAAAAGTGGAGGGAAAATCCTATCGGACGCTCCTCTCAAACATTTGGTGACACCGTCACCAACAGCCTCTGGAAAATGGCCACCGCTCTCATGACTGTTGCGCTTGTGGGATGTCTGCCGAGTCGCGAGGTGCCCCGCGTCACGACGGTCCCGGTCGGTCAGTGGCCCAATGATGTCGTGTTTGACCCGGGCTCGGATCAACTCTTCGTCGCCGATGAGGGGAGCGCAACCATCACCGTCCTCCAATCAGACGGGACGAAGGTAGGGATGATCTCTCTAGCGACCAGGGCCCGACATCTGGCGGTGGACCCCGGACTCGGCCGTCTCTACGCCCCGAACGAAGGCAGCGCATTCGTTGCTGCCTTCGATACTCGGGATCTGGTGGAGCGCTTCCGGGTCGTCGTGGGGAGACAGCCCCACGGGATCGCGGTCGATCCCACATCCCATCGGGTCTATGTCGCCAACGAAGCGGAAGGAACGCTCACGGCCTTTGATGGCCGGACAGGCCAGGTTCTCTTTACGGTCCCGGTGGGACCGGGGCCCGGGGGTGTCGCCGCGGATCCTGTAACGGGGCGGGTCTTCGTGGTGAGTGTGAAAGCGGATCGAGTCATTGTGGTCGATGGGATCAAGGGTCACCGAATCGGCGAGATCCCGGTCGGTCGCGGTCCCACCCATTTGGGGCTCAATGCGGAGACCGGGGTCGTGTATGTCCTGAATACTGAGGCTAACAGTCTCACAGTCATGGATGGCCGCCGGATGCACCATCTGACCACCCTCCCCGTCGGGAACTACCCAATCGGGATTGCCCTTGATGAGAAGGCAGGTCGGGCCTATGTTGTGAACAACCGAGGGAATACCCTTTCCATCGTGGATGAGGCCACACTGGAAGTGCTCGGGACGAGGCGGATACCCCAGAACGTCTCCCACGCGGCGCTGAATGCCTCCGCGGGGCTGCTCTACCTGGCGCTAAAGAGCGAGGATCGCGTGGCCCTTGTCCGAGTGCGTGATCTCTGAGGGAAAAGAAGGATATGAGACGAATAGTCGTTGCGATCATGGCGAAGGCACCGCAGGCAGGGGAGGTCAAGACCAGACTCTGTCCTCCTCTCTCGGCCATGGACGCGGCTGAGCTGTACCGCTGCTTTCTTCTTGACAAGATTGAACAGGTCAGGATGCTCAAGGAGGCAAGCCCGGCCATCGCCTACACGCCGGCCGAGGGGAAAGGTTTTTTCGAGAGGGTAGCCCCCGGCTTTGTCCTGGTGCCCCAGCACGGGCCCGATCTGGGGGCCAGGCTGGCCAATAACTTCGATCAGCTCCTTGCGAGAGGATATACGGGGGTACTCGCCATCGACAGCGACACCCCCACGCTGCCCACACATTTTTTGGAGCAGGCCCTCGATCTCATCGCGACACCAGAGATCGGTCTCGTTTTGGGCCCGAGCGACGATGGTGGCTACTACCTGATCGGGTTACGGAAACTTCACCGGGAACTGTTCGAGGAGATGGCCTGGAGTACCGCCCAGGTCATGCCAGAGACCATCCGGCGGGCCGAGGCCATGGGGCTGAAGGTGGCTACTCTTCCACTCTGGTTCGACGTCGACACCCCTGACGATCTGGAGCGATTGAAGGTGTCGCTCAGGAGTGCGGAGGGGGAGGCGGCACGGCATACCCGAGGATTCTTCAAGGAGCGCGCAGAATGAAGAAACCGTCAGAGATCCCGTGGAAGACCCTCTCTACCAAACCCATCTACAGCAATAAATGGCTCTCGCTCCGAGAAGACGTCGCAGAGCTACCTGATGGACGCACGACCATCTATGGTGTGGTCACGTGCGGCCATTGTGTCGGTATCCTCCCCTTCCTCGATCCCGACACGGTGCTGCTGATCCAGCAGTACCGGTACGTGGCTCGGCGGGTGACATGGGAGATGCCTACAGGAGGGATCCACGCCGGGGAGTCAATCGAGGAGGCGGCCCAACGTGAACTCGCTGAGGAGATTGGCTACCACGCTGGCCGACTGATCCCCGTGAGCACCTATAACACGAGCAAAAGCGTCATGGACGAGACGGCCCACCTCTTCCTCGGGGAGGAGTTGGTCAAACTGGATCTACCGCCCCGTGATGAGACGGAGTTCATCGAGGTCCGCCCCTTCCCCTTTCACGAGGTGCTGCAGATGGTCCTCACCGGGGAGATTGTGGATGGCATGACCATTATCGCCGTCCTCTTGGCCGCCCGCCTCAAGGGTTGTTGACTTCGACCGAGAAACGGACATGCCCGAGGGGCTCATGCGCCTCGAGGCTGCCCTGCCAGGGGCCGTCGCGTATAGCCACCATCTCTCAACCGCTCCCTGTTTCCTCACCCCCGGGTTCTTCCTCCTGCCGTCCCCGGTGTTCGCGGAAGAAACGAATTATCCGCTCTTTGAGCTCAGCCGGAACTTCCTCCTCGCCGAGTTCACGCAAAAAATTGGTGGTTGTTCGATAAGTCTCCAGAAAATTATCGCATGTCCGACAGCCCGAGAAGTGGGCCTCGAGAGCCTGGACGGTCTGCTGATCCAGCGATCCCTCGAGGTAGTCGGCGAGCAGATCTGTGATCTCTTTACAGCTGATCACTCTGTCCCTCCAAAGGTGGCTGCCAACCTTCCACGGAGCGCCAGGCGACCCCGGTGTAACCGAGACTTCACGGCTGCGAGGCTGAGCCCTAGAATCTCGGCCACCTCTTCACCGGAAAGCCCCTGCAGGTCCCGAAGGGCAACCACAACTCGATACTCTGCCGGCAAGGTTGCCAGGGCCTGGCGAATGATCTCGCGCTTCTCCTGCTGCAGGAGGACCTTCTCCGGATTTGACGACCAGTCCTCCACCGGCTGTAGTTGCCGCCCCTCTGCGTCGAAGACCGGCAGCCATCTTTCCAGGTCTTCCTCCGTCCTCACCTCGCGCCCACGGACTTTCATCATGGCGGCATTGACCGTGATCCGGTAAAGCCACGTACTGAAAGCAGAGCGGCCCTCAAAGCTCCCGATCTTCCGGAAGATAGTCAAGAAGACATCCTGCACGACGTCCTCGGCATCCTGGGGATTCCCCGTGATGGTTCGAGCGATGCGATAGGTCTGGGCTGAGTAACGGTCGATAATAGCTGCAAAGGCCTTCTCGTCCCCGGCCTTGAGCTGCTCGAGTAACTCCGTGTCCCGGAACCCAGCCTGCCCAGGACTTGCCACCATGTTAGATGCCCCACTCCCACCACAAGATTCACCGGCAGGTGCGAATCCCGACCTGGACCCCCCGCATCTAGAGCGGCAAGGCAGGAAAGGGCACTTTGGGAACCGCCCCGCACCTGTGAGCAGTTGAATAGTTAACAGACTACCAAAGGAGGTTGGAGATGTCCAAATACCTTCGCGTTGGATCGGCCATCAAGGCAGGCCTGATCGCCACGCTCACCATGACACTCTTCATGTACGGAGGCCCCCTCGTCGGGCTCCCCCGCATGAAAAAGGGGAAGAAAATAGGGTCAGACCCCATTTTTAGACATATCAATAATTGAACTCATTCCCTTTTGCCTTCAAAAAGCTTCTTGTATTTTCCATATCCTTCTTTTTCTAAATCCTCTTTTGAAATGAAACGAAGAGCAGCAGAATTCATGCAATACCGAAGGCCTGTTGGCGGAGGACCGTCAGGGAATAGGTGCCCTAGATGAGAATCAGCATGTTTACTTCTCAGTTCTGTCCTTACCATAAAAAAGCTTCGATCTTCTTTTTCTACAATATTTTCAGGTTCAAGTGGTTTAGTAAAACTTGGCCACCCTGTTCTAGAGTCATACTTATCGACAGACGCGAAAAGAGGTTCTCCAGATACTATATCCACATAAATGCCTTCTCTCTTGTTATCCAAATATTCATTATCAAATGCCCTTTCTGTACCGTCCTCCTGGGTAACATAATATTGTAATGGAGTCAGGGTTTTTCTGAGTTGCTCTCTGTTTGGCCTTTTGGATCTCTTAGATGCGGCTTCAGAACGGCTGCTTTGTTTGTCTTTCGATCTTTCTCCTCCAGAGGTATTCAGTTCTTCCCCTGATTGCTCTGCTAGAAGTTTGTGTTGTCCAACAGAGTTTTCTTTACATCCTAGTATGAGAAGCAATAGAGATAAGGAAAAAATGAACTTAAGTGTTTTCCCTAACATATTTAACTCCCTCCACTACTTAAAAGATTCTACCATTCAGCCCTTCTACCTAACATTAGACAGAAATCCTAATGCCGGAAGGACTGCAGAATTATGGGGGACAGTATACAACACTGATTCTCCGTTTAGAATTTTCTGGGCCTTCGCTTCGGCCAGCCCCCTTTGCGTGGGACCAACGCCCTTCCCACGGAAATGTCTCCCGACCCCTTTTCTCCCCCTGTAGCAACATAAAGGGTCAGCTCAGGTGTGCCGATATGCAGCTTCCTA
>LXTG01000052.1 GCA_001643535.1 candidate division NC10 bacterium SPGG6
CGGAGGCGGTGACGGCAAAGCTCGCGGCCGAGCCGCTGGTCGAGATCGAGCGCGCCGAGGTCGCCGGCTTGCCGCCCGAGGACTGGGACTCGGTCATCGTCGCGACCGGGCCGCTGACCTCGCCGGCGCTCGCCGAGGCGGTGCGCACCCTGACCGGCACGGACGACCTCGCCTTCTTCGACGCCATCGCGCCGATCGTCACCAAGGAGTCCATCGATTTCGAGACCGCCTGGTTCCAGTCGCGCTACGACAAGGCCGGACCCGGCGGGGCCGGTGTGGGAGGGGACGGCGCCGACTACATCAACTGCCCCCTCGACCAGGCGCAGTACGAAGCCTTGATCGCGGCGCTGCTCGAAAGCGAGAAGACCGAGTTCCACGACTGGGAAACCGCGACCCCCTATTTCGAGGGCTGCCTGCCGATCGAGGTCATGGCCGAGCGCGGCCTCGACACGCCGCGCTACGGGCCCATGAAGCCGGTCGGYCTSACCGATCCGCGCASCGGCCGSCGGCCCCAYGCGGTCGTCCAACTGCGCCAGGACAACGCGCTCGGCACGCTCTACAACATGGTCGGCTTCCAGACCAAGCTGAAGTACGGCGAGCAGACGCGCATCTTCCGCGCCATCCCCGGCCTGGMGCGCGCCGAGTTCGCGCGCCTGGGCGGGCTGCACCGCAACACCTTCATTAATTCGCCGAAACTGCTCGACGCCACGCTCAGGCTCGAGGCCCTGCCGCGCCTGCGCTTCGCCGGCCAGATCACCGGGGTCGAGGGCTACGTCGAATCCGCCGCCATCGGGCTCATCGCCGGGCGTTTCGCCGCCGCCGNSCGCCTGGGCCGCGCGGATGTATTGTACAAGTGTCTTGGGATGTGGGTCCTTCCGAGATATCTCCGCCGTATAGCCGCTCCAGTAGTGACTGACCGTTTTCGGAAAGTGGTTGTGTCCAGGTTCCACCTCCGGTGCCTCTTGGTGAACGGCTCCTACTGCCGTCACAACGCCTTTGGCCAACAGCTGTTCATCAAGGACGCTAATTGCATGCTTACCATAGGCATCGAGAATGCCTTCGGTGCTGTCATCGGAAAAGATGAAGATCGCATGCTCGCAATGTGCCTGAGCACCGTTTGTTCCTTTCGGGCACGGCCGGGTTCCTGGGACCGGCGCACAACCCGTTCAACCTGGTGGGCCGCAAGGCGCGCGAGAAGGCGGACAACATGGTGCTGCACGGCATCACACTCGACCGGCTCCGCGACCGGCGTGGGCGCCGACGGCAAGGCGCGCGCCGAGGCGTTGATCGACGCCGAGGCCGACGTCGTGGTGGTCGACACCGCGCACGGCCATTCCGCCGGCGTGCTGGCGGCCGGCGAGGGAAACTGCCTCGACCTCAGCCTGGTGATGGCGAGCTGCCTAGAACACCTGGGTCTCCGGGCGTGGATCTGCCTCAGCCCGGGACACGCCTTTGTCGGTTTTGAACCATTGGAGGACAGAGACGAAATCGTCTTCCTGGAAACAGCATTCCTCGATGCGATTGTACCAGGCGGCTACCCGCAGGCCCTGGAAGAGGGGCAACGGCTGTTTCAGACCGAGTTCGACCGGGGATCGCCAGGCCGGACCTGGTGCCGCGGCATCTCTCTCGTGGTGGCCCGAAGCCGATGGCAAATCGCGCCGTGGGACAAGGCGTAATGTCAAGTTCTCGCTGGCCCACTAAGGTTGTCGCTCTCTTGGTCCTCGCCTGGTGCATTCTTGGCATCCAGTCGGTTGAGGCCACGATTCGGCTCCAGAACCGGTTGGCCAACGCCACCAGTCCGTATCTTCGGGAGGCTGCGCGGCAACCGATCCACTGGCAACCCTGGGGGGAGGAAGCCTTCCGGTTGGCGAAGGAGATGGATCGCCCGATCCTTTTGGACATCGGGGCGATCTGGTGCCACTGGTGTCACGTGATGGATGAGGAAACCTATAGCAACCCTGAGGTGGCCAAGCTGATCAATGAATCCTTCGTCTCAATCAAGGTGGATCGGGACGAGCGACCGGACATCGACGGCAGGTATCAGGTGCAGGTGCGGGCCCTGGTAGGCTTCAGCGGGTGGCCCTTGACTGTCTTCATGACTCCAGCGGGTAAGGTCTTTTACGGAGGCGGCACCTTTTTCCCCGATAACCGCTACGGCCGGCCTGCATTCACGCTCCTCCTCCCCAAAATCTCCGCTGCGTATAGGGAGCGGAAAAAGGAGGTCCTGGAAGCCGCCAAAGCCTTGTACCAGGCCGTGGCCGAGTATGAGGCGGGCCTCACCAAGGCCGGGGAACTGAAGCAGGGATTGATCGAAGCCACTCAACTGGCGTTACTTGATCGCTTCGATGAGGCGTCCGGGGGTTTCAGGGGCAGGTCCAAGTTTTTCATCGCCGGGACCATTGAACTGGCCCTCAAGGGATATTTTGACACCGGGGACCGGGCGCTGCTTCAGGTCGCCACCACGACCCTTGATGCCATGGCAAAGGGCGGGGTGCATGACCAGCTCGGGGGTGGCTTCCACCGCTACGCGATGGATCGGCAGTGGCGCCTTCCCCACTTCGAGAAGATGCTCTATGACCAGGCCCAGCTCCTGAGGGATTATCTCGAGGCGTATCAGGCCACCCGCGACGACCACTACCGGGAGGTGGCCGAGGGAATCATCCACTACGTCCAAGGATCCCTGTCCGATCAATCCCGCGGCGGCTTCTACGCCCACCAGGATGCCGATATGGGTCGGAAGGATGATGGCGGCTACTACACTTGGACAAAGGCGGAGGTCCGCCGGGTCCTTCCCAAAGAAGAGGCGAAGGTAATTCTTCGGTACTTCGACATCGGCGCGGAGGGGGAGGTGGGGGAAAACCTTGCCAGGAACGTCCTCTGGATTGCCAGGACGCCGGAGGAGATCGCCAAGGACCTCCAGATGCCGGTGGCGAAGGTCAGGGCGCTAATCGCCAGGGGCAAGAGAGATCTTTTGAGAATTCGAGGGGAGCGGAATACCCCCGTTGTGGACCGGACGATCCTGACCGATCGGAATGCCATGATGATCTCCGCGTATCTCGAGGCCTACAAGGTGCTTGGGCGGGAGGAGCTCAAGGTGTTCGCCCTCAAGAGCCTCGATTTCCTTTTGCGCCATGCCTCCGTCCCCGGGAAAGGGATGGCTCATGCCTATGTCGATGGGACCCCAACGGTTCCTGGCTTTCTGCAAGATCACGTGCAGATGGCCGCGGCGCTGCTGGATGCTTTTGAGGTCAGCGGCGAGGTGCGGTATCTGACGGCGGCTAGAGACATCATGGATTATACTCTCGAGGCCTTCGGGGACGAGGAGGAGGGTGGCTTCTTTGATAGGCCGCTCGACCCGCGCGCGCTGGGCGTCCTGGGAATTCGAAGCAAGCCTTTTGATGATGGTCCCACTCCGGCGGCTAACCCGGTGGCCGGAGATGTGCTGATCCGGCTCTACTACCTCACGAATCACCCGGAGTACCAGGCGGCGGCTCGGGAGACGCTGCGGGCCTTTGCTGGTGCACCTGGGAGCCGCCGGATTCATGCAGCCAGCTACGCTCTCGCACTGGGCCTCTACCTCGATCCACCTGCTCACGCGGTGATCATTGGGAAGCGGTCCGCCCCTGAAACGGGGGCCCTTTGGCGAGCTGCCCTCCGGGCCTACCGACCAGGGAAAATCGTGGCTGCCTACGATCCGGAAGAGGTCAAGATAGAGTCTCTGCCCCCGGCGGTGGCTGCGGCGGTCAGGATCGGCCAGCAGGATCGGAAGGCCAAGGCTTATGTCTGCGTGGGCCCCGCCTGCTCCCTACCGGTGACTGATCCCGAGAAAGTAATGGAGCTCGTTGTGAGCTTCGGAAAGAAGCCTCGGGAACCGGTCACGGCGTCTCTTCCTGGCCAGTCGGTGCCGGATATGGGTCACAACCACATCCCCAACCTAGGCACGCCGCATGGCCCATATAATAGCGATCCGCCGACATCAGGCCCGCACGTCAGACGCACGGCCAGATGGGGGGTTTATGACCAACCGGTCTCCAAGGAGCTCCAGGTCCACAACCTCGAACATGGAGGGGTGATCGTTCAGTATAACTGCACCTGCCCGGAGCTTGTGAAAAAGCTGACGGCTATCGCGAAACGCTACCACGGGAGACAAGTGATTCTTGCCCCCTATCCCGGCATGGATCACAAGATCGCCCTGACCGCCTGGCGGAGGATCGACACATTCAATGAATTCGACGAAGGGCGGATTGTCCGATTCATCGAGGCGTATGTCGGAATCGACCACCATGCGCGTTGAACCGTCCACCAGTTCTCATCCTCTCACCCGACTCTTTCCTTTCTTTGCCGTCGGCTGTACGACGGGCCTGTGCAGCCGTTCACATGACCCAGATCGCCGCCCTGATGGAAGGGCAAGGGGGCCGAAGCAGACGGGTCACGAGCAATCAAGCGCTCGTCCGAGTTCGCACGACCAGGTCTACATCACAATCGAGAATGTGCAGCAGCGACAGTAGTTGACCTAGCGATTTATTATAGTTGGTTTGGTCGAGGAGACGGTAGAACTGGGTCGCCGATGTCCCAAGTCGTCGGATGATTTCGCGCTTGCTCAGAAGGGATCAGGAGGGGTCAGGCTCACGATTTGCTATTTACATGAACAGGGAAAGTGGCATCCCCCTTTTCTGATACGCCTGGCCTTCTAGATTCTTCAGTCTGAGGGAGGCACCCGGGCGAGGTCGGGGGTCAGGACCCACTGCAGCCGGAAGTCTCGCTCGACCCTGGCAAGGCAGGCAATTGCGCCGGTCTGGAACTCGATAAGCTCCTGCTCGGGATCGCCGCAGAGCAAGACGGAGGCGAGGCGGCTGAGATGCGGTAAGTGGCCTACGACCATTATTGGCTCCCGAGATGCCTCGATCTCAGCTTGGAATTTGCCCGGATCATCCATGGGGGCTAGCCCTGCCATCTCGTGGACGCCGCGGGCTGGTGATAGACGTTCAGCCAAGATCTCGGCTGTCTGCCGGGCGCGGAGTTTGCCCGAATGGCGGATCTGTGCGAGTTCGAGTCCCAAGGCCGCTGCATGCTGGGCCACGTGCCGGATCTGCTCGCGGCCGCGGACGCTGAGGGGTCGGGCCGGATCTTCTTCCTCGCTCTTGGCCTCGCCGTGTCGCACAAGGTATAGGTGCATCCCGCTCCCCCCCAGCCGCAGATCCCGATGGGCCCCGGCGCCCCGAGATGACGTAAGATTAGCGCGTGAAGCCGGTCCAGAGGGCGAGGACGAAGGAGAGGAGCGTGAGCAGGATCGTCATGGTCGCGGCGAGTTTGTGCGTACCGCTCTCCCGCTGCCCGCCGTTGTAGCCGAGAAGTACCCCGGCCAGGTATCCGCCCACGAAACCACCTGCGTGGGCGAAGTTGTTTACGCCTCTCATCAGGAAGCCCAGGACAAAGAGGACAAGCGCCCACTGCCCGTACTGACGAAAGACCATCACGCCGAACGTCCCCCCGCGGCTGCGCCCATAATGGACCATGGCGCCGAGGAGGCCGAAGATCGAGCCCGAGGCGCCGATAGTGAATGATGTGCCGACCCAGTTGGAAACCACGAAGCCGAGCACACCCGCCGTGGTGAAGATGACGATGAGTCGGGAGCGGCCATAGAGCTCCTCGACGCCCGGGGCGAGCTGGTTGATCCAGAGCACATTGAAGAGGATGTGGAGAAGACTTCCGTGGAGGTAGATCGCGGTGAAAAGCGTCCACCAGCGCCCGAGGGCCCATGCGTAGGCACCTGTCATACCGAGGGTGTCGAGGGCCTCAAGGCTGGGCGCCAGGAAGTCGAACAGGTTGGGAGGGCGTAAGGCTGTCCGCACGTCGAGAAGAAGGGAGAGGACATAGGCGGCGATACAGACGCCGGTGATGACACGGGCAAAGTTGAGTTGGCCGAGGAGGCGCCTCACGCCGGGGCCAAAGCCCCAGAGCCCCGGATTTCGTCGCCCGCAGTAAATGCAGACGGGCGCGTTGACGCTGGTGAGCTTTCTGCAGGAAGGGCAAATGGTCGAACCGGAAGTTTTTCGAAACATCTATGAACTCTCCATCATCCGAGGCACAAAGCTTGAGCTTGGGATATGGCCATCTTTATACCTGGTCTTTATCGACCGGTCCATCCTTTTGGGGCGGATCGGCTGGACAAGCGATTACCCTTCAAGGAGAGTCAAGAGGCGCTCCAGTCGACCGGCGGAATGATCAAGTCCCCCGGGGCGATTGCGCCCTAACCAGAGGTCCCGGTGCTGCTCGATCAGCGATCGGAGTTCGTCGGCCAGGGGGATCCGCGTCTCGGTCGGCAGCGCACTGATGGAGGTGTGGGGGCCCCCTCGCAGGCGGGCCATGCCGAGGCGACAGGCAAGCCGCAGCATATCGGCGACCCAGCGAAACTCTTTGATGATGTTCTCGGCGTCTGGCCGATCCATGCGGGCCTTCGGAAGCGGCGCCATCAGCCGGTCGATATAGGCGAGTGTCTTCTCCAGGTTTTCGATGCTCAACCCGTGGAGCTCCGGACGGAGCAGATTTTGGTCGGCAAAGACCAACAGGTGAAAGAGGGCCGAACTGTTTTTCAGCTGGGCGCCCGTGTGCAGGTACGCGTTGCCTAGGTCATAGGCCAGGCGGCCCATGACGCCGGCGTGGTCCTGGAAGGCATGTAGATCAAGGAGGGCTGGAATGTCCCAGCGGCGGGGTTCGGTGGCGTCAGCGCTACACCAGCTCACCCCAGCGCCGGTCATCAAGCCGAGGTAGCTCACCGGGAGGGGTTGCAGGTGTCCGTTATCCCCCCAATCGGTGGTGAGGAAACCGATGGCCCCGGTGGCTCGGCCGGCCACGGCGGCGTTACTCACATTGGACAAGGCATTCTCCGTCCGCCCGGCGAGGCTGTTCCAGCTACTCGTACCCGGACAGACGTAGACCCGTAGCCCTGCGGCCGTGAAGAAGCGACTGTGCTCGACGAAGGGGTGATCGGCCTCATAGCCCCACTCCAGGACGATAAGATCTTTGGACAGTTCGCCGATGAGCTCGGGCTGCTGGCGCAGCATGTCGCCCCAGCACTGCATGGTGTACCCCCGCTCGGTCACCAGGCGGTGGATCTCTTTCAAAAAGTCGAGATAGACCCGCTCCTGCCCCTTGGCTTTACAGAGTGCGGCAGAGCGGCCTAGGCCCAGGTCGAAGGTCTCGTCGAGCCCCACATTAAACTGCCGGCTGCTGAAGTGAGGGAGGAGCTGGTCGTAGAGGTCGGCCAGCAGGGCCAGGCTGCCGGGGTCAACGGGACAGAGTCCGTAGGGCTCCTGGTCAGGGCTGAAAGGATGGGCAATGCCGTCGGGACATTCGGCGAACCGGCGGTAGGGCTCGTGGATCAACCACCGGTGCATGTGGCCGAAGCTATTCTGATTGGGCACGAGTTCCAGGTAGCGGCTCCGGCAGAAGGCGTCTAGGGCCTCGATCTCCTCGCCGGTGAAGGGGCTCGCGTGCTGCCAGACAACCTCGTGCCCTGTGTACGCAAAGGTATGTTCCATGTAGAGCTGCACCTGGTTGATCTTCCAACTGGCCAGCAGATCCACGAGGGCGAATAGCGTCTCCATCGTGGGGACCTTGTCCCTGCTCACATCGAGAAGGACACCGCGGTGGGGAAAGTCGGGCCAGTCAGTAATGCGTAGGCCCGGCAGAGTCAGCGGATCGCTTGGGGTTGCCGGCGCGTGGAGCCGGATGAGCTGGATGAGCGTAGAGACACCGTAGAAGAGCCCCGGCTCGTCGGTCCCGACCACGGAGATACCCGCGTCGTTAATTACCAGACGGTAGCCCTGGGGGTGGGGGAACTGGATCGGGTCGAGGCGAAGCGTGATGTCAGCCGCTTGGTGTTCCCGTTCCTCGGTGGCATTCCCTCTCCATTGAGGATGTCTCCCCCAGGCCCGTAACCCATCTGTCAGCCGCTCGACGGTCGTCTGCGAGGGTAGAGGTGCGGACGTCAGATCGATCACTGGCTCGTCTGGCAGTGCGAACCATCCGTTGGACGGTTGCACGTGTTGTGGCGAGGGGAAGAGAAGAGAAAGGCGTGTCTCCATGCGGTCCCCTTATTGGGTGCGAAGGGAGCAGAGATTCTATCGGAGGCACGGGGGCGAGGCAAGGGGGTTGAGGACTTGGGACATTCCCGGGCCGTCCTGGGCAACAAAGTCCCAACGGTATGCGCTTGAAAGCCTACATAAAATAGGAACTTGCCATTTCGCCTGAGACACACCTGCCCCACCTGGCGGTGCCCGTCCTGGCACCATACTGTGATCATGACTTTATAACCTATCGGATTTTCACCTCTCGGGAGCATCAACCGCCTCTTCGGGGATTTCGGCACGGAATTTGTTCATCGTCATCCGGATTAGATTCAACGGGGTTTTCGGCCTCCCAATGTCCAAACGCCTTCCCTGGCGCGGGGCTGGTTGACCTTGTGTCGGTCCAGTGATGCTGTTATCATGTGATGGAAAAACAGCGTGGGAAATGTCCCGCGGGGCTCCAGACGCGGCACCGTGGATGCCTCAGACCCCCTCTCAAACATCCCCCCATCGTACCGACGAGAGGACTCCAGTGACCGTCGAGACCAAGACGATGCTCATCAACATGGGTCCGCAACACCCCTCTACCCATGGCGTCCTCCGGTTGGAGCTCGAGCTAGATGGGGAGGTGGTGGTCAAGGTCACCCCCCACATCGGCTATCTGCATACCGGCATGGAAAAGATCTTGGAGTCAAAGCGGTATCAGCAGGCCATCACGGTTACTGACCGCTTCGATTACGTCGCCCCCATGTCGAACAACCTGGCTTTCGTGTTGAGCGTGGAAAAGCTCCTCGGGATCGAGGTCCCGGAACGGACCAGAACCATCCGGGTTCTCTTGGCGGAACTGACCCGGATCAAGAGCCATCTCGTAGCCATCGGGACCATGGCGCTCGAACTCGGGGCCCAGAGCGTCTTTTTCTACTGCTTCCGAGAGCGCGAGAAAATCCTCGACCTCTACGAGATGGTGAGCGGGGCGCGGATGATGTCGAGCTACTTCCGGGTGGGAGGGCTGATGGCCGATCTCCCGGAGGGCTTCGACGGGGCGGTTCAGCAGATCATGCAGGATTTTCCCGGTCGCTTCGATGAGTACGAGGACCTCCTGACGCGCAACCCCCTCTGGATTCAGCGTGTCAAGGGGGTCGGCGTGATCAAGGCCGAAGAGGCCATTGACTGGGGGCTCTCTGGCCCGAACTTGCGGGCCTGTGGCGTCCCCTGGGATTTGCGGAAATCGAACCCCTACTCCGGCTACGAACAGTTCGATTTCACGATTGCCCTCGGGCAGGCCGGCGATTCCTACGAACGGTATCTGGTGCGGATCTTCGAGATGCGGGAGTCACTAAAGATCGTGGAGCAGGCCCTGAAGGCGATGCCGGGCGGGCCGGTCAATATCGACAATCCCAAGATCGTCCCGCCGCCCAAGAGGGTCGTCCGCCAGAGCATGGAGGCCTTGATCCATCATTTCCTCCTTTACTCGCACGGCTTCGATGTCCCGCCCGGGGAAGCGTATGTCGCGGTGGAGGGTCCCAAGGGGGAGGTGGGGTTCTACGTGGTGAGCGACGGGACCAACAAGCCCTGGCGAGTCAAGCTCCGCCCGCCTTCCTTCGTCAATATCCAGGCCTTGCCCAGGCTGATCGAGGGGCATATGGTCGCCGATGTCGTCGCCATCATCGGCAGCATGGATTTCGTCTTGGGGGAGGCAGACCGGTAAGGCGAGGAGATCGTGGAGACTTCGGGAAACAACCTGGCTGTCGAAATTCGGCAGCTCTCCCGGGCGTATGGGGCCTCCTGGGCGCTCCGGGGGATTAATCTGGATCTCCGTCAGGGGGAGACGCTGGTCCTGCTGGGCCCGAATGGGGCGGGAAAGACCACCCTGCTCAAGGTCTTGGCGACGCTCCTCAGGCCGACCCGGGGGGGAGGGAAGGTGCTCGGGTACGATCTCGGGAGCGCTCAGGATGCGATCCGAGGGCGGATAGGGATGATGGGACACAGTAGCTACCTGTACGGAGACCTCACGGCTCGGGAAAACCTGCAGTTTTTTGCCACCATGGGGGGGAAGCCGTTTTCCGAGAGCAGTCTTGAAGAGGCACTTAACCGTGTGGAGCTCGGTGTGTACGCCGATCAACGTATCCGCACCTTCTCGAGCGGCATGAAGAGGCGCCTGGCTCTGGCGCGAGTCCTGCTAAGCGCGCCCGAGCTTTTGTTGTTGGATGAACCGTATACCAATCTGGATCAAAAGACGATGAAGCTCTTGAACGGTTTCCTTCAGGATTACCGGAACCGAGGGGGGACCACCATCTTAGCCACGCATCACCTCTCGGGGGGGTTCGCGGTGGCGGATCGGATCGCGATGCTCAAGGGGGGCCGAATCGTATTCGATGAGGCCAAAGGCGAGATGGGTCTGCAAGCGCTCAAGGAGCTCTACGCGCTGCACGTTGAGGGAGATGGAGCATGAATCTCTTTCAGCGGGCATGGACGGTGCTGTGGAAGGACCTCAGGATTGAAGGCCGCAATCGTGAGGGCCTCAACACACTTATCTTTTTCAGCGCCATTCTGCTATTCCTGTTCCACTTTGCCCTCGGTCCCGACCGGACGCAGAGTGGAGCCGCGGCGGGCGGCCTGCTGTGGCTCGGTTTCATCCTGATGGGACTCTTTGCCATGGCCCGGACCTTTCAGGTCGAGCGGGAAGAGGAGTGCCTGGAGGGACTCCGTCTGCTTCCAGGGGATCCTGGGGCGATCTATCTCGGCAAGGTGCTATGGGCCACGGCGCTCTTGGGCTTCGCGGAGCTCGTGACTTTTCTTCTCTTCGGGGTCCTTTTTAGCGTCGATCTCTGGACGAAGCTCTTGAGCCTCATGGTGGTGGCCTTGCTGGGGACCGTGGGAATCTCGGCGGTCGGCGTGCTGTTCGCCGCTATGGCGGCTCACCTCCGGGCCCGGGAGGCGATGCTGCCTCTTCTCTTCTTCCCGCTCCTGATCCCGGTCCTCCTGGCGGCTATTCAGCTCACCCAGGTGATCCTGCAAGGGGGGAGCATTTTTGGAGAAGGGCACTGGGTCCGGCTGCTCGCGGTCTTCGACACGATCTTCCTCGTTGTAGGTTTCTTGACCTTTACCTTTGTGCTGGAGGAGTGAGGTGACGTTTGCACGGGTGCGATCAATTCTGGGGATCCTCACCCTGGTGGGCCTGACGGCGGGACTGTATCTCGGTCTGATCTGGGCACCTCCCGACGCCTATCAGGGCCAGGTCCAGCGGATCATGTATGTGCATGTCCCTACGGCCTGGGTAGCATACCTGGCGTTTCTGGTGGTCTTTATCTTTAGTATCCTCTATCTGTGGCGGGGGAGTGAGACCTTTGATCAGGTCGCGTACGCCTCCGCCGAAGTGGGGGTGGTCTTTACTGGTCTTACGATTCTCGCAGGGTCGATCTGGGGCAAGCCGACATGGGGGGTCTGGTGGACCTGGGATGCCAGGCTCACCACGACCGCCATTCTCTTCCTGATCTACGTCGGCTACCTGATGCTCCGGTCCTTCGTGGAGGATCGGTCTCGCGGAGCCCGGTACGCGGCCGTCCTGGGGATCGTGGGGTTCCTCGACATCCCCATCGTTCACAAGTCGGTGGAGTGGTGGCGGACCTTGCACCAGGCGCCCTCGGTCATGCGGCCGGAAGGGGCCACGGTCGCCCCCCCAATGCTCTTTACCCTCTTGGTCAGCGTGGCGGCCTTTACGCTCCTCTATCTGTATCTATTGAGTCAGCGGCTTCATCTGGAACGTTTGGACGCGGAGATTCTCGAGCGGAGTCGGGAGGGGTGATGGGACATTGGAACTACATCGCGGCCGCCTACCTCGTGGCTGCCGTCACCCTTGGCGGCTATTGGCTGAGCGTCAGGCGGCGTATCCGAAGGCGCGAGGACGCAATCCGGATGGCCGTGGGGGATAAGCGATGAACCGGGGCATGGTCCGGTTTCTGGTCGGCGCCGCAGTGATCGTGGCGGCGGTGGCATATCTCATCTGGGGCGGGGTCCAGGAGGCGATCGTCTACTTCTACACTCCTAGCGAGCTGCAGGCACAGGGGGACCTGGCCCTGGGGAAGCGTCTGAGGCTTGGGGGGATGGTCGAGGCAGGCTCGCTGACCAAGGATCCCGAGACGTTGACCATAAAGTTTCGAGTGACCGATGGGACCGCCTCGGTCCCGGTCCGGTTCACGGGGATTCCCCCCGACCTCTTCACCGAAGGGAAGGGGGCGGTGGTAGAGGGGACCTGGACGCCGGAAGGGGTCTTCCGCTCTGATCTGATCATGGCCAAACACTCGGAGGAGTATCATCCCCCTGCCGAAGGGGAAAAGGCACCCTCCCCCAAGGCATTGTACAGGTCACTGCTCAAGGAAGAGGGAAGCTGAAAGAATGGTTCAGGGTTCACGGTCCGATGACTAGCTCTCGGGTTTTAGGTCTTGGGTGTTGGGTTTAAAATCTAAATGTTGAGGTGTTGAAAGCCAAGACCTAACACCTATAATACTCAAAACCTAACACCGGTCATCGGTCGTCGGAAAGAGCGGTTGTGATGACGGCCCAATTAGGAAATATCGCCCTGTGGATTGCGCTCGTCATCGCGGTCTATGGGGCGGCCGCTGCGGTCATCGGCCATCGGCGACAAGGATCTGCCCTCCTCGAGTCCGCCTATGGTGCTGTCCTGGTCCACTGTGCCTTGGTGACCGTTGCGCTCCTCAGTTTGGAATACGCGCTGATCACCTCCGACTTCAGCATCAGGTACGTGGCGTTCAACAGCAGCCGGAATTACCCGGTCTGGTACAAGATCGCCGGCCTTTGGGGGGCGCTCGAGGGCTCCCTCTTGCTCTGGGCCTGGATGCAGGCGACGTTGGCCGCGCAGGTGATCATCATGTATCGCCGGAAGCACCGGGATTTCCTCCCGTACGTGAGTGCCGTCCTGATGGGCATCTCCGCCTTCTTCCTCCTGGTCTTGTTGATCCCGGCGAATCCCTTTGAACAGCATTTTCCGGTGCCGGCCGACGGGCAGGGGCTGAACCCCCTCTTGGAAGATACCAGCATGCTGGTCCATCCCCTATTGCTCTACTCCGGCTATGTCGGCTTCACCGTCCCGTACGCCTTTGCCATGGCCGCCCTCATCACCGGCAGCCTCAGAGAGGAGTGGCTCTACATCACGAGGCGGTGGGCGATCACCGCGTGGATGTTCCTCACGGCTGGGATCGTTTATGGGGGCTGGTGGTCCTATCATGTGTTGGGATGGGGGGGGTACTGGGCCTGGGACCCGGTGGAGAATGCCTCGTTCATGCCCTGGCTCGTTGCGACCGCCTACATTCATTCGGTGATGACGCAAGAGAAGCGGGGGATGCTCAAGATCTGGAACCTGACTCTGATCTCGCTCACCTTCGCCCTAGTCATCTTCGGCACGTTTCTGACCCGGAGCGGTATCCTGAACTCGGTCCATGCCTTTACCCAGGGGGCCGTTGGCTATTTCTTTCTGGCCTTCCTGGCAGTGATCCTGCTTTCTACAGTGACCCTGCTCACCCTCCGGGCCGATCAGCTCAAGACCGAAGGGACGGTCGACTCGTTCCTCTCTCGCGAGAGTGCCTTCCTTTTTAATAATCTCCTTCTTGTCATCTTCTGTTTTACGGTCTTTTTGGGGACGATCTTTCCCCTCCTGGCCGAGGCGGTTCGTGGCGTCAAGGTGAGCGTGGGCGCCCCCTACTTCAACTATGTGGCGGGCCCGATCGCGTTAGGGCTCCTCTTTCTCATGGGGGTGGGGCCGGTGATCCCCTGGCGGGGGGGCTCATGGGGGAGCCTCAGACGCAATCTGCTCGGTCCGGGTATTGCGGGGCTTGTAGCCGGATTGCTGGCGTTCACTCTTGGCATTCGCGAGTCCTGGATCGTGACAACCTATGCGCTGGCGGTCTTTGTGTCGGCCGTCGTGGTCCAGGAATATTACCGGGGAATCCGGGCCAGAAGGAAGAGCGCAGGGGAGGGGCCGATCCGGGCCCTGGGGCAGCTCTTCGTCAGAAACAGGCGACGGTACGGGGGACTTGTCGTCCATCTCGGGGTCGCATTACTCGCCGTCGGGATCGCCTCGTCCTCTGCCTTTCAGATCGAGCAGGAAGGGATGCTCAAGAAGGGGGAGATGCTTGAGGCGGGCATGTACCGGGTTCGCTTCGACCGGCTCACCAGCAGCGAGGGGCCGACGCACGTGAAGGTGCAGGGGGTCTTCACCGTCTTTAACGAGCGCCACGAGGTGGGGGAGATGAGGCCCGGCCTTCGGTTTTATCAAAGGTCGCAAGACCCCATCGCCGAGGTGGACTACTGGATCGGCTTTAAAGAGGATCTCTACCTGATCCTGGGGAGCTTCGATCGGCAAGGCGACTGGGCCGTAATCAAGCTCATGGTGAACCCCATGGTCTCTTGGATCTGGATCGGTGGAGCGATCATGGTGCTCGGCACGGTTATCGCCATGTTGCCCACCAGATTCCTTTCCGCTGCTTCGGCGAGAGAGAAGCCATGAAAAAAGTGCTCATTCCGCTGTCGGTCCTCCCCATTCTGTTTCTGCTGGCGTACGGATTCTGGACCGACCCGAGCTTTGTTCCCTCCCCCTTGATCGAGAAGCCGGCGCCGCCATTTGCCCTGACTCTCTTCGATGGAGGGGATCTCAGCCTGGACGGGCTTCGAGGGAAAGTGGTGGTGGTGAATTTTTGGGCCTCGTGGTGCTTTCCCGCCTGTTACGACGAGGCCCCTGTGCTCGAGGGAGCCTGGCGGGCGTACAAGGACAGAGATGTCGTGGTCGTCGGCGTGAACGTCCAGGACACCGAGAAGGCGGCCCGGGAATTCATGGACCGGTTTCAGTTCACCTTTCCGAACGGGCCGGATCCCCAGGGGAAGATTTCCATTGATTACGGCGTCTACGGCATTCCCGAGACCTTTGTCCTCGATAAGGAAGGCCGGATCGCCTTTAAACATGTCGGCGCCGTGACCGCGAACGTTCTGACGACTCAGATCGAAGGGCTTCTCCGACGTGCGCCGCAGGTCGAGGAATCAACAGGGGGGCATGAACGTGAGGCGTAGACGGGGGGGGGTCGTACGGCCGGGAGCCACCGGGGTATGTCGCGGCGGAGGAATATACCTGGCACTTCTCGTGCTCTCGATAATGGTCGTTGTCCTGCCGCTTGGCGCTTCCTCGTTGGAGGAGCAGGTTCGGCAGGTCACCGCCGAGCTCCGCTGCCCGGTTTGTCAGGGGCTCTCCGTGGCCGACTCCCCTTCCCGGATGGCGAACCAGATGCGGGACTTGATCCGGGAACGGCTCCAGGCCGGGGAGAGTCCCGAGGCTGTCAAGGCGTACTTTGTGGAGCGCTATGGCGAGTGGATCCTGCTCGCCCCCAAGCGCGAGGGATTCAACCTCTTGGTGTGGGTTCTTCCCTTCCTCGGTCTCGGGGGCGGCGCGGTGGTGCTTGTTGTGGTCCTGAGGCGCTGGAGAAAGCGTGCTGAGGCGGTCCCTGCTTCCGTGGACGTGGATCCCGCCTACCTGGACAGAGTCCGCCGCGAGATGGCCCAGGATCAATCCTAACAATACCCACAGGAAGACACTGTCGTGATCTACCTTGTTGCGCTCCTCCTCGCTATCGCTGCGGTCATTGCCGTCGCCTATCCCCTTTTTCGCCGACAAAATGGATCTCTTGAGGTAGAAACGGAAGAAGGGCCTGGGGACCTCAGGATCAGGCGGGAGAAGCTCTACGATGCGATCCGGGAACTCGAGCTAGAGCGAGAGGGAGGCTCTCTCTCGCAGGAGGAATTTGAAAAGGCTCGGGCCGCGTATGAGATGCAGGCGGCAAGCCTGCTCCAGGAAGAGGAACGCCGGGATAAGCACCGCCCCCAGCCTTCGCGGAGGCCTGCACCGGCCAAGGCCAAAGGTGTCACCCCCACGCCTGTCTCCCACCGCCTTGGCCTCATCATCCCTGCCGCGCTCATCCTGGTGGTCGGGGTGGGCATCGGCTTTTTGCTCGCCACGTCCCTGAAGCCGAAGGAGCAGGGGATGAGCGCCACCGGGAATGTCCCCGGAGGGGAGAGGGTTGTCGGGATTCCCTCGTCCCTGCAAGAGGCCAATGCAGCTTTCAATCGAGGGGATTTTCGTCGGGCCCTCGAAGGTTACAGAAGGATCTTGGGAAGCGATGCAGAAAACCCGGAAGCCCTAACCCAGATCGGCGTGCTGCTGGGCCGCGGCCAGCATTACGACGACGCCATCCTTGCCTTCGACCGCGTCTTGGGGATTCGCCCCAATTACGCTCATGCCCTCTTCGAGAAGGGGCTGGTTCTTTTCCAGGGGAAGGTGCAGCCGCGAGAGGGAGTCAAGGTCTGGGAGCAACTCATCAAGACCGCACCCCCTGACAATCAATACGCCATGACCGCCAAGCGAATGCTCGACCAGGTCCGCACCTCCATGGGCCGCCCCCCATCCAAGTCCCCAGCCAAACCGCCGACTCAATAACCCGGCAATAAATAGCGGAAAAAACTAGAGGTCCGGGGTCTTGCTCACCTGGGCGCTTGGAGGCATCCCCGTCCCGTCCCGGCGCAGTCCTTGCACCGGGTCCCTAGCACCCTCAGCCGGAGGTCCGGAAATTGCATGGGGGGAAAGGTGGGGGATAGGGGGCCCCACTATGAACGTAGTTATTCATGCCGTCTTCGCACTTCTCGGAACCGTGCTCAGTAACTATGCTGCAGATATTCCCCCTCCGAATGATAGCGATCTGCTCCCGAGGCAAGTCACCGTTTCTCGCGAGCACAACGCCTACTACTCCCTGATAAATATAGAAAAGAGTCTATACAAGCCGACCCAAAACCCTGATCTGCTTCAAGACCATCTCGCGGGCAGGAAATGGGATGATGAATTCGTCGCAGAAATCCTGTCAAAAAACCAGCAAGCACGGAAATATTTTCATGAGGCGACCCAGAGACCACAATTTCGAGACCCCACCATTGATGAGAACGGAGAGTTTTCCGTCGACGTATTGATGGCGGCGAGCAACATTGCACGTGTGAATTCCCTGGCCGCGGCACATTCGTTCCGAAGGGGAAGACAAAAAGAAGCCCTCGAGGAAGCTTTGAAGATCATAGATAATGGGCAGATGATTCAGGATTCTCAAGGGACCATCGTCCATTATCTGATTGCTACCGACATGAAACGCATCGGGCTAGAACGGATGCAGCGGATAGCAGAGTCCACAACATTATCTCCTGAAATATTGATTTGGTACGCTGGGAGGCTCGAGAGATATAAGAAAAACGAGGCAGGTCTGACAGCTGCATTTACGCATGAATATGCGTTTTTCACAACGGCATTAGATGGGGCTCTTTCGGGCAACCCAAAGTCGACAACAGATGAAAGAATAGAGCCTTTGAGAAAGTACAGTTTTTATTTCCAGCCGAACAAAACGAAATCATTGCACGCTAACTTTGTCCGAGGGCAGATCAGCGATGTAGGGGTTCCGTGCGGTTTACGCAGAAATGCGGAGATAAAACGTTTAACGCCTTCTTCCAAGATACAAATGTTCGTGACCGAAAATCTCGTTGGCAGGATTCTCGTTGACATTGCCACACCCCCGTATTGGCGTAAAGCGCATGAGGCAAAGTGTGAGGATGATTTGTTGGTGTCTGCCACTCAGGCATTACTGGCGTTGAGGGCATATAAGATGAGAACCGGACGGTATCCCACGTCGTTGGATGAGTTGGTTCCTCGATACATGAGAAGGGTGCCGATCGATCCGTTCGATGGGAGACTCTTGAGATATTCTGCGGAGCAGAAGATGATCTATTCCTGGGGGACGGATCTGGCAGACTGGGTTGTCAAAGAGGACCAAGACGAGAACGAGACGAAGCAGCGGGTGTTTCCAATTAATTTCTGAGGGCCCAGCTCCTGTGCGGACATTGAGGCCGGCGATCTTGCCGGACAACACAAAGCTCGTCGTAGTCCCGGTGGTGCTCGGGCTGGGGGTGGCTGCCACGGGCGTGGTCCTTGGAAATCTGGTTATGATCGCGCTCCCCCTCATCATCCTGGCGGTCTTCCCCGGGCTGCCCATCCTGTTCCACGCCGTGTATCACTTCTTCGTGAAGTTCGAGATTCTCGGAGATCGGCTCGCCGTCATCGACCATGTCTCCGACCCCTTTGTCAGCTCACGGGGGCGCCAGGAAATCCAGCTTGGAAGCATCGCGTATTGCTTCTACGTAGACAAGGAAGCGCATCTGCTGACGAACCTTCTCGAGAAGCTGAAGCGCTACAACGTACCCGAGACCGAGACCAATTTTGAAAGGGAGCATCTCGGGACCCACTACCGAGTACCCGAGACTGTTCTCGATGAGCTCGAACGGAGTTCACAAAAGACGTTGAATGATGTAACCGCGACGGGCGTGATCCTCGAAGTCGAGGACATATGCGAGCGGAACAATATTCCGAGGAAAGTTAGGAGAGAGATCTGCAAGCGGTTGGAGACAGATCAGGGGCTGAGGTTCGAAACCGTACGAGAAAGGCTGAATCCGTATCATATCGATCCGAAAGATCTGGACCGGATCCGGGATGAATTCTCGAGCCTGGATGCCCCGGTGGTCTCCCCCTTCCTGGTGACCAAGATCAATCTGAAAAAGCTCCGAAAGATCGATGAATCTCGCCACTGGCAGGCGGCCGCCAAGAGTCGCATCGGGTTGGTCCTGTCGAACGCGGATGGGACGAGGAAAGTCTACCTGATGCGGTTCCGTGATCTGAAATGGGAGGACGCCCGGGACCTGATGGCGACGATCCGTGACCGGACCCCAGGGATAAAGTTTCTCATGACGCGCAAGGAGCTTCACGCCCTCCTGAAGTAACCGTCTCCCCATCCTGATCAAAGGGTCAAGTCTACATTTGACAATAGGCACTCCATTAATCACGAAGCGATCCGAGGACCTTCTCTACCCGGCGCCGAAGGGCCCGATCTTCTTTGAGTCTCGTCTCCACGCGCGCGCAAGCCATGCTCACCGTGGTATAGGCGGGGATGCCAAACAGGGTAGCGAACTCTTTGAGGGGCAACCCGCACTCTTTGCGGCACAGATAGATTGCAACATCCCTCGGCTAGTTCCATTCCCCCCGCCGGACCCGCTGAAGCACCTCCCTGCCCACTCTGTAGTTTTCGCTGACGGCCTCGACGACCTCGGTTGCCCTTGGCCGAAAAGGGAGAGCTTTTGCCTCTGCAAGCTCGTAGTCTCCCTTGCGCTTCTTCGCAACCAAGCTCCTAGCCCGTTCTTTGAGTGCCTCTGTCCCGAGAATAACCGGTGCCTTCTTTTGCCCATATATACGCTTGATCTGCTGAGGCACCCCTGCCTGGATAAACTCCCTGTAGAACCGGACCGCTTGCTCCCATCTTGCCCCCAGTCGCCCCAGCACCTCCTCCTTCGTGAGCCAGTCCGGCGAGGATCCCCTCTCCAGAAAAGCACGGTGACTACTCCAGGCATACTGCTCGGGTTTCCTCACAAGCCCCGCCTGCACGGGATTGAGGTGGATGTACCGCACTAGTTCGAGTAAATATGAATCGGCCTCAATCACCAGGGCTTTGAACCGCCCGCGAAAGAGGGGACCATCGCCTGACCCCATACGTCTGTACGCATCATACGCATACGTCATACGTGTCATGTCATACGCTCCCATGCGCCTTCATGCGCCCACCGAAGTTCCAACTTGTCTTGAGGCCTCACGGCTTGTACGATGAGGTCCTGAATGGTACCCCGTGACCAGCGGACATGTCGAGGGGGCCGGAAAATGATTGCGGTTGAAGAAGCCCTACGGATAGTGCTCGACTCGGTCGAGAAGCTGGGTTGGGAATATGTCGCGCTCCTGGATACCCTCGGGCGAGTCCTGGCTGAAGATATCGCCGCGGCCGAGCCGATCCCCGCCTGGGACAATTCGGCGATGGACGGATACGCGCTCCGGGCCGAGGACAGCCACGGGGCGAGTGAAGAGCAGCCGGTTGTTCTGCAGATGATCGGGACCGTCGGGGCGGGTCAGATCTTTGAGGGCTTCCTCGAGAAGGGACAGGCAATTAGGATCATGACCGGCGCCCCACTCCCTGGGGGTGCCGATGCGGTCATTCGCCAGGAGGATACCCACGCAACCGGTCAGGAGGTCTGCATCCTTCAGCAGTTGCGCCCGGGCCAAAATGTCCGGTACGCGAGCGAGGATGTCAAGGCGGGAGAACAGGTCCTGCCCACAGGAACTTTCTGTCGGCCTGGGGTCATCGGTCTTTTGGCTGCGCTGGGACGGCGTCGCGTCGCCGTGTATCAACGCCCTCGGGTGGGCATCCTGGCCACCGGGGATGAGCTGCTTCGGTGGGATGAGGCGCCTCAGCCTGGCAAGATATACAACAGCAATAGCTACGCGATGGCAGCTCAGGTGCTTCAGGCCGGGGGACTGCCGGTTCTTTTAGGACCAGTGGCTGACTCGAAGGACCTCCTCGCCCAGCACCTGCGAGAGGGGTTGCAGACGGATCTGCTGCTGACCTCTGGAGGGATCTCGGTTGGGGACTTCGATATCATCGCCGAGACCTTGAAAGAGCTGGGCGCAGAGGTTTTAGTCCGGAAAGTCAACATGCGGCCGGGCAAACCCTTTACGTTTGCGCTTCTTGAACAGACACCGATCTGTGCGTTGCCGGGGAATCCGATCTCTTGCATGGTCACCTTTGAACTGTTTGTTCGTCCGGCCCTCAGGAAGATGCAGGGTCACCGCAGTCTATTCCACCCTGAAATCACAGCTGTAGCCGCCCAATCGATTCGCAATAAGGATCACCGCCCCGCCTATTTGCGGGTGATCTTGACCCAGACCGATGCGGGATACGTCGTGCGTCTCACCGGGGATCAGGGCTCGGCGATGCTTCATTCCATGGCCTATGCTGATGGGCTCGCGTGTGTCCCGGGCGAGACCGAGATCCCGGTGGGGAGCCAGGTTCGGGTCCTCCTCCTCGGCGACGAGCCGGCGGCACCTGCTCTCGAATCCTGCTGAGCAGCGCGAACCGTACACGACCTCTCCGGATGCCCCTTACGAGCTTGCACCATCGGGGCGGTCGATGGAGGAGTGTTCCCTTGTCGGCTGGGGGGATAGAATGGGCCTCGCCATCGTCTCATGCGAGGGAGGCAGCATGCACGTAATTCGGATGGGGTTACTCTTTGGGTTCTCTCTTCCGTCGCTGGCGGCGCAGGAGAAAGATGTGCCTGCCGCTCCGACGCCGGAGGAGGTCGGGATCGAGGTCAAGCGTCGCCTCGAGCGGATCGAGCAGGTCCGCGGCCCCAAGAAGGAGCTCCAGATCATCCCGGCGAACATGGCAATTCGCATCCGCCCGCCCGATGCCGATCCGCTGGTGGACTTCAGCTACGCCATTCTCTCTGTGACGTTGAAGAAGCCAGTTCAGGGGGTGCGCGAGATTATCTACTGGGCCTACTCCCTTTCTGATGCCATCACCCTGGGCGACCTCTTGTTCAGGTCGTCTTTCAGTGTGTGCTCAAGTAGGGCGATGTCCACGGTGTTGTCCCGCTTGGCCACGCCGATGCGGTCGCAGAAATC
>LXTG01000093.1 GCA_001643535.1 candidate division NC10 bacterium SPGG6
CACCACCATGCGTTTCGGGGTGATGATCTATCAATTGCCCTTCTATAACCCCATACGATTGGCCGAAGAAGCCGCCATGCTGGACCACCTGTCCCATGGGCGGCTGGAGTTCGGCACGGGCATCGGCGTGGCCGAGCACGAGTTCATACGCTGGAACCTGCCATTTTTCGAACGCCAGAAAATGTCCACCGAGGCGCTGGAAATCATCGTTAAAGCCTGGACCCAGGACGAAGTCACCTACGACGGCGAATACTGGAAGTTCGACGAGGCTCTGCCCGTGCCCATGCGCGCCGCGCATGAGGCAACGGCCGGGGACCTTGCCCCCTTGGTGATGGACGCCGTGCGCCCGGGCGACGTCGTGACCGTCAAAGGATCGCTCGCCAGCAACATGGCGCGGATCGTCGAGACCCTGCTGCRCGGCGAAAGCGCGCCGSSSAAAGGCGAAGGCCAAGGTAGCCAAGCGGCCAGCCCGCAAGGGACGAGTCGCTCCGAAAAAGAAGGCCCGCGCGCCGGCCAAGCCGGCGCGCCGGGCCCGCAAGCCCGCGGCCCCGAAACCCGCGGCGCCCAAGGCCGTTGCCCCGAAACCCGCGGCCCCCAGACCCGCTCCTATCGAGCGGAAGGAGGAGACGAGAATGGCAGGCCAAAATTGCCCGATCCACAACAGCCCTGACTGCTATAAGCCGGCGCTGGATGCCCACGTTCAGAGGGCATACGACGGCTACTGCACCAAGATCGACTGGCCCTACTGGAGGATCATCCCCAAGGGATGGAAGCCCAAGTAGCGCTCCGATTGGGGTGATCGACATGTGGGATAAGCCACGGCTGTGATGAGCAGCCGTGGCTTATTTTTGGCCGGGGGGATGCCTTGACCGAACGGAAGGGGCATCGTAGGGTGGCGGTGCTTTCAGGGGTATTTCAATCTATTGACGGTGAGAAAAGGGGGAAAACGCCGTGAAAGTCGAATTTTACTACAGTAGTAAGGACGAGCCGGCGAAGCAGTACCATTGTGACAACGCAAAGGCCCTGGAGCTCGCGAAACAGCTGCAGGCGAAGGGCGTCAACATCAAGATCCAGGACTGCGGCGAGGAGCCGGCTGCCTTCATGACGTACAATGCGGCCGTGACCGGGCCCAGCGCCGCCAAGCGCGCCGTCTTTGGGACCAAGGGTGCGTTAGAGGAGGAATTCGGGAAAACGGTCCCGGCGCTGCTCATTTTTGAAAAGGATGGGGACCGGTACCCGACGGAGGTCTTCCCGCGAATGGATAAAGAAGAGAACAAGCTGATCGGCCCTGAGGACGCCCTGCAGAAACTGCTAAGCACGGCCTAGAGGAGGAGGCATCATGGGCAAGATTCCGGAAGGATATCTTCCGCCCAAAGAGCTCTGGCCGACTCGGTTCTACACCCTCCCTGAGTACAAGGCCTACCCGCAAAAATTCAACAGCACCGAGGAGCTCATAGATAAGCAGGTGGCCGGGGGAAAGGGGGACCGGGTCGCCATCCTCTTTGAGGATCGGAAAATCCCATACAAGGCGTTGCTCGGCATGGTCAACAAACTCGGCAACAGCCTGAAGGCTTTGGGCATCGAGGAGGCGGACCGGGTGGCCCTGCGCGCCCCGAATATCCCGCCCGCCCTGGTGACGAATTTCGCCGTCCTGAAGATTGGCGGGGTGTTCCTGCCGACCTCCGGCCTCTTCTCCCGGGCCGAGATCGCCCACGTCTTTAACAATGCCGAGGTCAAGGCGGTCGTCGTCGCCGCCCCCATGCTTGAGGAGCTCGAGAAGGCCAAACCCGATCTGAAAACCTTGCAGCATATCATCGTCATCGGCGGCACGCCCGAGCAGCAGGCCGCGTGTAAGGAAAAGGGGTATCTCCTGTACCAGGAGCTCGTGGACAGCGGGAAGCCGGAGTGTGATCCGGTCCGCCGCGATCGGATGGATGTCTCGGTCCTGCTCTACACGTCCGGGACCACGGGCCCTCCCAAAGGGACCGCCCATTTCAATGAGGAGGCGCTCATCGTTCCCGACGGCTTCGGAAAATACTGCTGGGGGGTGACAGAGAACGACGTGATTCTGAGCGGTGCCCCCATCGCCATGGCCGCCGGATACTCCGCCGTGGCGTCGATCCCGTTCCGGTTTGGCGCCGCCGTCTCCATTTTTCCGCGCTTCACCCCCGAGGGGGTGTTCGAGCAGATCCAGAACCATAAGGCCACGATCTTCTCGGCCCTGCCGACCGCCTATCGGAAGATGCACGAGGTGCCTGGTGCCGAACAGAAATACGACCTCAGTACGCTGCGGATCTGTACGGGTGGGGGGGAGTCCCTGACCGCAAAGACGTACGAGGATTGGAAGGCCAAGTTTGGCCAGGAGATCTTCGAGGGGCTGGGGACCACCGAGATGATGTTCGTCTTCATCTCGTCCGCGGCCACGAAAAAGGTCAAGCCCGGCTCCATCGGTCCGGCTATCCCGGGATACGAGATCAGGGTGATCAACGAAGAGGGGAAGGACTGCAAGCCGGGAGAGACGGGCCAGCTCGTGGCCCGGGGCCCCACGGGGACCGTGTACTGGCGTGATCCTGAAAAGCAGCAATCCGTCGTCAAGGAAGGCTGGTGCCGGGCCGGTGACATGGTCACCATGGACGAGGATGGCTACATCTGGTTCCTCTCCCGTGAGGATGACCTGATCAAATCTTCCGGTTACCGGATCGGCCCGGAGGAGATCGAGGATGTCCTCGTCACCCACCCGGCCGTGGCGGATGCCGGCGTGGTCGGCGCTCCAGACGCGACGATGGGCCAAAAGACCAAGGCCTACGTCCAGCTCAAGGAGGGGAAGACGGGCTCGGAGGATCTCAAGCAGGAGCTGATTGAATTCTGCCGCGGCAAGGTCGCTGTCTACAAGCTGCCGCGGGAAGTGGAGTTCACTGACAAGATGCCCCGGGCACCGGGGCCTGGGGGCCCCGGCACCGGGAAGCTCCTGCGGCGCGTCTTGAGACAGCGGGAAGGTTAGAAGGCCAAGGGGTAGTACCGCACCAACTATCTCTCACTGATACTCCGCTCTGGTGCGGCACTTCCGCTAGTCCCGAAAGTCTTCGGGATTCGGCGCTCGGCCTGGGCCTCGCTGAGCACCCCCCAGGCGTAGGGGAGCTTCTCCCCTACAACCCCTCAGTGCCCCTGGCGAAACCTTGGGTTGCCTGGGAGGAGTTGGTTGGGGGGCACTAATCGAAGCGAAGAACGCGGACAGAGGAGAGAGGGTCCCGACATCGTCGGGACCCCCTCTTTTTCTTGCCTCGCATGATCGGCTTTCTGTAGTATGAAACTTGCATTGAATTTTGGCGGCGACGTTCACGAGGGAGGGCCGTATGGCGCGACTGAGCATTGAGGACGGCGGCATCTTCCAGCTTCTCGTCCGTTGCCCCATGCGTGGGCTTCTGATTACCGTCCCGGAGTGCCAGGCGTGTCCCTATCACGGTGGCATCACGAAAGAGCGTCAGCACTTCCCTGACGATTCCTACATCACCGGATATATCGAGTGTCGGTATATTGATGAAATGGCCCAGAAGCACTACGAACGGGGCTGGGCCCTGGTGGGGCAGCGTCTGTACAATCACAGCGCGTGGGAATGGCGGGAGGCCTTGCGGCTCAAACCGGATGTGTTAGACCAGGACATTGAGGAGCTCTCCGGGAAGGCTGGGGCGAGTACTGTCAGCGGCACGGACCGACTCCTGCTCGCCCATCTTCTCTATGTCCGGGGCGACTGCGAGGCCGCCATCGAGCAACTGAATATCCTCATCGATGCCGAGCCCGACCACGGTGAAGCCCATTGGGTGCGCGGCCTACTCCACCTAAGCCAAGAACAGTGGGATAACGCCCAGTGGGCCTTCGATCGGGCCCAACAGGTTGCACCGATCTATCGTGTCCAGCGGCATCTGGTGGTGGCCGAAGCTTTCTATCGGCGAGGCCAATTGGACGCCGCTCTCCAGGAGTGTCTGGAGGCGCTCGCGCTGAGCCCCGAGGCGTGGCAGCAAGCCCAGGCTCATGCAACCGTAGGGCTCGTCCACCATCGTCGGGGCGCATTGGAGGAGGCGAGCGCCGCGTATCGGGAAGCGATTCACCTTGATCCGATGTCCTCGGCCCGCGTGAACCTGGCGGCGGCCTACTTCGATCACTCCCGTTATCGAGAGGCGGAACGCACTACGCCGCCTGCGATGCCCTATCTGAGTTGGGCCATCATGTACGATCGGCTCCATCCCCTTCCCGACTCCGCAGGCCGGCGCTTTCTCCTGGGAGCCTACTATCACCAGGCCGGCCTCCTGGAGGAGGCCATCCGCACCTACGATGAAGCCCTCCAGCTCCGACCTGAGTTTCCCCATCCTCACCTGCCCCTCGCCCGGGCACATCAGGCCAGAGGAGAGGTCACCGAGTTCCACGACCACATGGGAAGCTACCACCGGCTGCGCGATGAACTCGATGCGGCCATTACGGAACACAGGGAGGCGGTGCGCCTGAGACCCACCTGGGCCCGGGCCCGGTTCCACCTGGCGCTCGCCTATCGGGTGAAGGGCTTCATGGCGGAGGCGGTCACTGAGCTGCGGGAAGCGGCACGGCTCGATCCGGGCAATGCGGAGTTTCGACGGGAGCTGGGGGCGTTGCTGACACATACCCGGGAGTCCCGCCCTGGTGAATGAGAAAGCCGGGAAGGAGAGATGAAAGTCATCTGTCCGAATTGTGGCGGTGAGGACGAGATCTCTTCCGAGCTCGACCACGACCTGGAGGAAGGCTGCGTTCGCTTAGAGCGGCTAACGTGCCCGCACTGCCAGGTTGCCCGCGCCCTCTTCATGCAGTACCCCCATGAGGAGGGCTGAGGCCGCATCTCCGCTAGGGCTTGCCGCTTTACTTTTTTCCCCTTGACGGCTCGGGCATCCTGGTGTTTAATCTGGAGAACTCTGTTCTGTATGGAGAACACTGAGGAGGCATCAGTGGCGGAAGATCGGGTTCCAGCGGTGGAAAGCGCAGTCCGAATCCTCACCTTTCTGAAAGACCGAAACCACCGCCCCTGGGGGGTCTCAGAATTGAGCCGTTCCCTTCAGCTTAACAAGAGCACCTGCTTCAACCTCCTGAAGGCACTTGCCCGGCATGCGCTGGTGGCCTATGACAGGGGGACAAAAAAGTACGGCCTGGGATCCGCCCTCATCGAACTGGGGGGTGCCGCGTCCACGGCCACCAGTCGGGCGACGGTGGCAAAGCCGTTCCTCCAGGACCTCTTTGACGAGCTGAAGCTCACGTGTCTCTTGGGTCAGCGGTTCCAGGATCGGGTTATTATCGTCGATCGGGTGGAGGCTCAAGATGCCTTCCGGATCACCATTCCCGTGGGTCAGGCCCTCCCCGTAGGTCAAGGGGCGCTGGGGCGGTGCTTTCTCGCCTATTTTCCCGAAGCGGATCTGGACCACTTCTGGTCCCAAGGGGTGCTGGAACAGGCTGATCCCAGAAGAGGGCAGCAGATCGGCCAGATCACGAAGACCCTGGCCAAGGTCCGGCACCAGGGGTTTGCCGAGAGCTTCGGGGAGATCGCCAAAGGGGTAAACGCCGTCGCAGCCCCGATCTTCGACCAGAGGGGTCATGTCATTTTGGCCCTGGGGGTTATTGGCTTTGCCTCTCTCCTCCCGCCCCGCCGACTGGCGCACTGCGGCCGAAAGCTCCGCGAGGTCTCCGGACTCATCTCCCGTATTATGGGCGGCCAGCCGAGACCGTGAGTTTCCGCTTGACGAGACGAAATCCAGGTGCTACTCTCCCCCAGGATCCGTTCTATTGGTCGAACGAATGAGGGTTCCTATGTCGCTCACCGGTAGGGGAATCCTCCTGGCTCCAGGCGGTAGCGTGGAGGCGTCGAAGGCCAGCCTGGAGGCAGGGGCCGATGCCGTCTATGTCGGGCTCAAGGGGTGGAGCCGCGGGGGTGGACGAGGCGAGCTCACCTCGGGTGAACTCATCCAGGTCCTGGCCCTCGCCCGTAACAAAGGGGCATCGGTTCAACTCGCCCTCAACACTATCCCCAAAGGACATGAGATAGATTTCCTCGTTGAGCGCCTCCGTGAACTTGAGGCGTGGGGGATCGGGGGAATCATCCTCAACGACCCCGGTATCCTTGCCCGCATTCACCAGTGCTATCCTGACTTTCCCCTGACCGCGAGTATCGGGTGTGGCGCCCTCAACCTGGGCGATGTGGCCCTGCTCGAGGAAATCGGGGCGAGCTGCGTCGTCCTTCCGGGGACGTTGGATCCAGCAGAGATCGCCGAGATCCGGCCCCACGTGAAGGCCCAGATCGAGGTCATGATCCACATGGTGGATGAGTTTCACCAACTGGGGAAGTGCTGGATGCCCAGCTTTTATCGAACGAATCCCTCTCCGATGCCGGAGATGCCGGCCGACGGTGAGCGTCTCACCGGATCGATCAAGCGGGGAGGAGCGGGAGTCTGCTTCAAGGTGTGCCAGCAGCCCTGGGGCCTGTACTTCAATGGACAGCACGTGGATGAGCGGATGCTCCCGGCCCGGCAGGTCAGCCGGGCCGCGGAAGTTAGCGCGTACATCGAGGCGGGAGTGGACGTGATCAAGCTGCAGGGGAGGAGCCTCCCCGTAGAGCAGGTTTTTTCCCTGGTGCAGCGGTTCCGCATGGCCCTCGATCAGGCCCGGGACGGGCGTCAGGTCGCGGGGGTGCCACCGTTTGAGCTGCCGCGATCGTGGGTGGTGGTCGGGCGATGAATGAGCACCGATGACCGACGACCGTGGGCATTGCGAATTTGGAAATTCGAATTTCGGATTTGTGGAACCCCTCCTCGTTCTTGGCGACTTCGGACGTCGGACTTCGGACCTTAAGCCGTGAAGGGTGACCCATGAACCGTGAACTCTTTGAGCTGAACACCACCATCTCCAACATGAAAGACCTGATGGCCTCGGATCTGGATCCGTATGACGCGATCTACTTGGGAAATCCCTTCTGCCGGGACTATGAGGCCAACTTTTTGGAAGAGCTGGATGATCTCCGGGTTGGGATCCGCCACTGCCGGGAGGCGGGGTGCAAGGTGTATCTCAGTACGTACGCAGCCCCTCGGAACTACTTCATGCCGCAGATCCGCAGGGCGATTGGCGTCGCGGCAGAGGAGGGGGTGGATGCCGTTGAGGCACACAACCTGGGCGTGGTCCGGATGCTCCGCACTGAGTTTCCCGCTGTCCCAATCCATATCGGCGGCTTTGCAAATGTCTATACCGATACGGGGGCCGCAGTCCTCGGGGACTACGGGTCGGTCCGGGTGACTCCCAACTACGAGCTGTCCCTGGAGGAAATCGAGGGGATGGCGAAGAGCACCGGTCTGCACGTCGAGATCCTCGTCCACGGCAAGATGCCGTTAGGGATCTCCGATTACTGCTTCCTGCTCGAGTATGAAAAGGACTGGGGGATGAAGTGTCCGGATCTCTGCCAGCAGGACCTGTTCCTCCGTCAAGGGGAGTGGGCGATGAAGTCGGTGGGGAAGGGGGTCCTGAGCGGCCGGGATGTCTGCATGCTCGAGCATCTGCCCCATCTGGTGGCAGCCGGGTTTCGCTTCTTCAGGGTGGAGTCGATCTCGGAGGATCCTGCGTACCGTCGCGATGTGGCGGCCGTCTACCGGGAGGCCCTTGAAGAGGTGTTGAACGGTGCATTCCAGCTACGAGAGGGATGGTGGGAGAAGATCCAGACCCACACGAAGGTCGGGCTGTGTAACGGCTTTTACTTCGGTCAATCGGGCCAGCTCTATATCGGCAATCAGCAATCAGCCGGCTTCGGCGAGACTTCGGCGAGGCCCTCGACTGAGCTCGGTCGAATGTCCTCAGTCGAGCCGCTCAGCCGAGCCGTCAACAATCAGCTTAGGGTCATCTCCTAACCGCTGATAGCGGACAGCTTCGAAAAGAGGAGGAGACGATGGTCGAGCTACTCGTGCCGGCGGGCAACATCCAGATGGTCCAGGCGGCCGTGGAGAACGGGGCGAATTCCCTTTACGTGGGGCCAAGGGGATGGAGCCGGAGGCGGGATGCCTACGAAATGTCGGACGAGGCCCTTCGGGAGTCTGTCCGCATTGCCCATGCCCGCGGGGTGAAGGTCCGGGCCGCGGTCAATACCCATCCGACCTCTTCAGAGCTTGCCCCGCTTCTGCGGCAGATGGAGGTGTGGGTGGGTGACGGCATTGACGGGGTGATCCTGAGCGACGTGGGCGTCATGGCGGCGGTCCACCAGGCCTTTCCCGCCCTGTCGATCCATGCGAGCATCGGGGCCAACATCCTCAATGACGAAGACATCCTCTTTTACCGGGAGATCGGGGTCAGCCAGGTGGTGGCCGATACCAAGCTCTCGCTCAAGGAGCTGAGGTCACGCCGGGAAATCGAAGTGGGGGTCGAGGTCTTGATCCACGCCAACAAGTGCTATACGTATCTGGGCAAGTGCTGGATGTCCCCGTATCACCGCCTCGAGCGAGGCCATGATGAAACCGGCAAGGACTTCTTCAAGGGGAGTCCGAACCGGGGTGGCCTGGACTACCGGGTCTGTCTCGAGGCCTGGAGCCTCTGGCGAGGGAATCAAGACCGGTGGGCGGACCGCGTGTCACTCAAGAATGACGCCTTCTTCCTCCTCGACGACATTCCCCCGCTGATCGACATGGGGGTCCACACGCTCAAGATGCAGGGGCGCGAGTACGCCGTGGACTTGGTTGGCCGGATGGTCAAGTTTTACCGGGACCTCATCGATGCGTACACAGCTGATCCTCGGGGGTTCGATCTCGATCCCTGGAAGACGCGACTCGCCCAGATCCAGGCGCAGCGTGATCTGGAGCGGGCGAAGGGGACCCTCGATCTCTTCAATGAGGCGAGGCAGCCGGTGAGAACGTGCTGTACATAAGCGGGAATGTCGGGGCGCCGTTGCCATGATCTGTAAGCGGTGTGGAAAAAGCGGGGGCGAACATTTTCATCGGGTGGAAAGCTTCGAGCGGATCGCGTTAGCCGACGACCCCGCCGATCCCAACTGCGGGCACTATTACGTCGAGAGCGTCTCCGTGATGGGCTGCGCTGCATGTGATCATCGTCAGGAGGCGATTGCGAAGCGCTGGCCATTCAAGACCCTGCGGGAGGCCGAAAAGGAGCTGGATAGCCATATCATCGGGAAGGGATGATCGTGCAGAAGTCGTGGGGCGTTCGAGTTATCTCCGCAATCGGGTCAGGCGGCGGGCCGTGATGTCTCCCCAGAGCAGGGTAAAGAGGGCGTGGCGGGCCGTCTTTCGAATCCGTTCGTAGTGGCGACAGACCCCGTCTGCAAAGTGGTTGCGCGTCTCGTGCTCGCGACAGAGGAGGACGCGGCCGGAGATGGCGTTGTGGCGGAGGCCAAGAGGAGCGATATTGAGCACGGTGACATCCACCGGGAGGTGGAGTGTCCGGCTCAGATCCTTGGCGAGGTTCCCCTGGTACTGGAGAGAGGCTCGCCGCGTGAGGCGGCCATGATTCAGGTAGACTGCCACGTCGATATCCCGGAATTTGCACCCGTTGATGAAAGAGCCGTGGAGATAGGCGAAGAGGACCTCTGCGCGGAATGTCAGCAGGTCGTGGAGGGCAGAAGTGACTTGGGCCTTCTCTCGAGAGGTCAGTCGGTATCTGGCGTACATGGCCTACCGCCTCAACGTCTGTGACGGTCCCGTTCGCCTGGGGTTTCCGTCATCGCGGCAGTTCTTGGTGGCCACGAAGGTTATCCTTCCATATGAATGAATGGGCTGTGAAGACACCATAGGATAAAACTCTGCGACAATCAAGCTGAGGAATCCTCAAGGATCACCCATGCCCCTGGCCGCGTCGCCTGAACCTCCGCCCTCAGGGCGTCCTGCCCGCTTATCACCAGCCTGACAAAATACGGGGTCTTTGCCTCGTCGATGCCCTGTGGCGGAAGATAGCGAACCTGGACCCTCTGCTCAGGAAATTCGGTCGCCACCATGCCGGCCCAGTCGAAATCGGGGCTGTACGTCCCTGCTTCATCGAGGCCCCCGACATTGGTCTCCAGAATCATGGTACTCGGGGGAAGTCTCTTCAGCTTGTCTCTCAGCCACTCAGCCAGGGAGGAGCTGATCCCGCCCTGAAGGGCTGGCGATGTGATGGAGTACTCTCCCCAGAGTTTCATCGTTGTTCTCTCTTGGACGTTTTCAGTTCACTGGTCGCCGGGCTCTTTCTCCCTGCTTTCCATTTGCACGTCCCGCTCCATGGACATCCGCCGGCGGATCCGGCGGAAGGCGAGCATGTCTCGCTTCAGATCGGGGTGTCCCATTCTCTTGTCGAGTGAAATGACATCTTCTAGGAGGCTGAGGGCCTTCCGGTACTCTCCCTTTTCCTCGTAGATAATCGCGAGATTATGCATGGGAACGGTCAGGCGCAGGAGGTCATCCTGCTCCCGCAAGATCTGAATGGCGCGTTCGTACGTCTCTTGTGCGCCATCGAGGTCACCCATCTCCTTGCGGGCGAGCCCGAGGCTGTTTAGAATCGTGGCACTTCCCAAGGTATCCCCGAGCGCTTCGTGCAGTGCATAGCTTTTTTCGTAGTATTCCACGGCCTCCTGCCACTGTCCTTTGTGATGGTGCACGCGGCCGATGTTGCCTAAGCTCACTGAGAGTCCTCGGCGGTCCTCGAGCCCTTCCTGAATGATCCGGCTCTGGCCATAGGCGTCGAGGGCCTCCTCCCATCTCTCCGTTTTCGCGTACAGGGTGCCGATGTTGTTCCAGGTTAACGCGATGCCCGCTCTATCGTCCAACTCCTCTTTGATTCTCATACTCCCACGGTAGCACTCGAGGGCCCGTTCCCAATCGAGCTTTGCTTCGTAGACATTCCCCATCTTGCCGAGGGTAGCAGCGAGCCCCGGTCGATCGCTCAGCTCGTCCTGAAGACACCGGGCGCGGTCCAAGGACTCCAACGCCCGTTCCCACGCACCCTGTTGCGGTAACAGGTGGCCCATCAGGGCCGCAACAGATGCCTCCCCCGATTTGTCTCCCGCTTCCTCGAAGACTTTGAGGCTTTCCTCAAAGAGGGAGAGGGCCTCGCGGTGCCTTCCCTGTGCCTGGTAAAAGGTCCCGATCTTGGCGAGGACCCACCCGATCCCCGAGGCATCCCCGCCGGCTTTACAATGTTCCAGCTCTTCCATGAGCTGGGGAAGGCTCACCTGTCCCTGTTGCCCGACAGATTGTTGATCTTCTGTGAGCATTCCTCCCCCTTTATGATCCCTCCGCCTGCGGCCTCTTGAAGATCATGAGGGCCCCCACGGTTCCATAGGCGACGCCATCCTTGTTGGGCGCAATCAGGGGGACCGCAGACACCATCTCCCAGCCCTCTTGACCCACATTGTTTAGCCAATCCAGTCCGCTCTCCAATCCGTCAGGCGTCTCCTTAAACATCACCATGCGGTCATGATATTCCCAACGCATTGTTGAATCCTCCATTGATAGTGTCCTGTCACAAAATCATTTAGCGTTTTACGTCAGGGTCGAGCAGGGTATCCGGCAGACTAAACTCTCTCGCGATGCGCTTCCGCACTTCCAGCAGCAGGGCATGCCGATCCTCGGGAATGGCCCTCTCGACCTCGAGCATGCGAACGGTGACTTCCCCGTTGAATTCCCCCAGCCCCTCCTGGTTCGATTGCTTCTGGTATGCCTCGATGATTCTCTCTTGCAGGGCGTGGTAGAGTGACTCATTCACAAAGGACATCTGAATGGTCGCATCATGGAGCATCTGATATTGATAGCTCATGAAGATCCGGCTAATATGACGAGCCATCTGGGGAGCATCCATACATGCGTTATCTTCCGAGAGCAGCTGGAGTCTCTCCTCATCGGGCATGAGGGCCCAGACCTCTGATGAGACACTTTGACGCATCACCATACATCCTGACTGGTACCGATTCGTAAAGCTCAGGATGGTCCGCCCTTCGAGCTGTTGGACTAAGCTCTGTACAAGGTCTTTGAGTTCCGCCTCAGGGATCTCGGAAAAGGAAGGATACCGATCCTTGAGGGGCGAGAGCACACGGTGCATTTCCTCGACCCTCACGAGCTCGGTCAGGGCCTTGACAGAGACCTGGAGTTCCTCCCGCGACATCCCCTCGGTGTCCGCGGACGGTGTTTCTTCCGCCATATCTTTTCCACCAAGATTGATTCGCCTCATGGCACCGTCAAAGAGGCTTTCCAGTGGCTTGTCGAGGGAAATGGCTTGAGCGATTTCCTCTCGGACGGCTCGGAGGATCTCTTCCGCATCCCGACCCAATGCCTTATCGAGTTCCTGGGTTTTGGGCAAGATTCTGCCTGTCAGACCCTGAACCTCTTCGGGGGGGAGAGTGGCGAGGGACTCTTGGATCTCAAAATAGCTGGGGAATTCAATTGATGCCATGGGAAGGCTGGGCTCATTATAGAGGTCCATGGTGCGGCAGAACAGGAAGCGCGCCAGCTCGCGGCGAAGTTGCGGTACCGTCAGGCCCGCATCCTCGGCAGCAAGCAAATACCACTTCTCCGCGCAGGACATACTTTGCAGCTCCTCTTCCGTGAGGGAATTCAGGCCCGAGCCCTCGACCTGGGCCCTCAGATCCAGGTCCGCGAGGGCCAGCTGGGTGTATTGGGGAACAAAGGAGGCGACGAAGGCCTGCATCCTCTCGAGGGGAAGGTGTTCGCTGTAGTCTTCCAGGCAGACGGTCCGGCTGGTCTCATCCAGGCAGTCGAAAAAGACGCGGACGATCCAGCGGAGTTGGTCGTCAGGCATCTCCGCAATTTTGGAGAGGACTTCCTGCTCCCTGGTAAGAATGAATCGGCGCATCTGTTCGATCCGGGGCCCCCTATCCATCCCGCATCTCCTGGCTCTCCAGGGCCTTCAGCAGCTTCTCAATAATCGCTTCGCGTTGATCTGCTCGGATATGCCAAAAGCCGTTTACCGGGATCTCGTCCTCGCTGTCCATCAGTTCCCCAATATTGACGATATGGGGACCTACCGCCAGCTGCCCCAAGAAATGTGAAAAGTAGTCGATGAGGGCAAAAGACTCTCCGCGCAGCGAGTGAACATCTACGGTCCCATGGTCGGGTCCGATCAAGAGAAAGAATTCCAGTTCCTCTTGGCTTCCCTCCAGAGATGCGCGGCCCTCCAGCAGGAAACCCGCGCGTCCCGTCTCCTTCTTCAAGAGCCGAAATCGCCAACCCATGCTCAAAAAGTCGTCAGCAGTCGGCTGTCAGCGGTCCGCAAACCAAAGAGCAGGTCAGCCGGCAGCAGTCGGCAATCAGCATAAAGGGTCTTCTCCCTTGCTGACAGCGGACCGCTGATCACTGGCAGCTTTTTGGAAGTGCTGACTGCTGACCGCTGATCGCTGACAGCTGTTCTCATTAGATGGTCCAGGGACACCACGCTCCCCAACCAAAGGCCTGGTACTCTTCCTCTCCCATCCATTCCGCCAGGTGGGTTCGCTGCTCCATAACGACTCGAAACTCCTGATCGAACTCGAGAGTCACGATGTGCCGATCTTCGAGGTCACAGTATCGGATAGCGTAGATATTCTCGGAAAGAGAGCGGGCGTCAATGGGCCGATTATCCTCGAACATGTGGCCCATGATCTTCAGAATCTCGTAGAGGTCATAGAGCTTCCCATTGATCGTCAATTCGACGCTCCCTGTCCCGAGTTCACCATATTTCTTTTCTATCGTTTCCCTGTCGATCATCCTTTTCTACTCCTTTTCAGGATGCGTTTCCTCTGATTAGGGCGCCTCCCTCAGCCGGTACATCATGTCAGCGAGATCGGAAGCGTTTCGTAGTGGCTTGGCATTGGTATCCCGCATGTCGATCAGGCGATCCATGACGTGCCGCGGGGTACAGTCCGCTGGTTCCCATTGGATTTGCAGGGGGAAGAGGGGATCGGCCTTTGAGGCCTCTGCCCACGCCTCGAGGGAAGAGATCCGGGGGTCGAGGGTCCTCGCCCGCTCGAAGCCGTTTGACTCGATGTCAAGATTGAAGCCGGTCTCCCAGAAGAAATTGAGGAGCGTTTCGGCTTGTTCCACCAGAGGGAGGTTATGCAGGTCGTCGGGATGGCCGCGCAGGCATGCCCGGCAGTTGGACGTCAGCGCAGGGTCCACCTGGACATTGAACAGGTTTGGGACATAGAGGGGATCGTCGGGGGAGCGCAGTGGCGCGTTCCGGTAATAGACGCGCATCTCTTCGAGACCTCCGCCGTACGCCTCATCCCCCTTGATCGTATAAAAAAGACAGACGTGAATCGTATAGGGGAAGGCAAGCCAGTACGCCGTGTATTCTTCCCCGCCTTCCATTTTGGTGGGACTCCACGTCACGCGTCGTATGTCCGGCGGCAGTTCGACCACAACCCCGGTGGAGGCTCCACGCACTTGTATAAATCGCGTTCCGGATGGGAGAAAGATCGTCGTATTCCGCTGAGAGCTATTCAGGGATGTAGCAATGCCTCCCAGGAGGTCGCTGAGGGCTACTTGGCGATCGCGTCTTCGTCTACCCCCGGAGTCCACACCGTAGAGCTGTGCCCGATCGCCTACAATTTCCAGGATCTCGTCCCCCATGGCAATGCCTTTCCTTCTCGGAAATTCGTTTCGAACAGTTCGAGAGGCTTGCCCTGCCTGCTGTCCCTGCCGGGAGGGAGGTCGCGATTTCAACCTCTCGAAAAGGCAAAGACCGATGCCTGGGTAGTGGTGCCGCCCTTTTCCCCGGCCTGGCGCACGAATTCAAGGTGCTGACCTGGCAGGAGAATCTGATACTCGCTCACCTCCTGCCCATCAACGAGGGATATGGCTCTCGGACTAATATTGAGCGCCTGGCGAAGGACCTCTCGGGCCTCGCTCACCGTCTTTCCAGCAACCCCTACGGACAGGGCGTGGATTCCATGGACTACCCGTACCTTTCCAGCTACCTCTCCGTGGTGTGTGGGAGAGATGTGGGCCCCGCCGCCCTTGATCTCCTTCACCCGTTCACTGTTCAAGAGTCCTCACGATCCGGATACGCGGAATTGCGGTTCTAAGAACACCGTTTTAATTCTATTGGGCGTGGGGGAACATGTCAACAGCAAAGGGGTATCCGAAGTGGTGCCTTGGACAGGCCTTACCTCACCTGGGATTCACTTCGATTCAGAAATGCGGTACATGAGATTGGCCAGATCGGAGGTATCGGAAATGGCACGCTGGTGCTGGGGACCGGATTCGACCAGGCGATCCATGACGTCGCCGACGGTCAATTCCAGCTCCTCCCAGGGCACCGCGAGGGGGAAGAGGGGTTCGGCCTCTGAAGCCGCCTCCCAGGCCTTGAGTGATGCAATCCGGGTGTCGAGAGTCTTGGCCCGTTCGAAACTGTTGCCCGCAACGTCGGTGTTAAAGCCGGTGCCCCAGAAGAAGTCGAGAACCATCGTTATCTGCTGGACGAGCGGCCTCTGCCAGAGATCCTCCGGCCTCCCCCTGAGACAGGCCCGACAGGCGGAGAGCTTTTCGGGATCGGCCTGCACGTTCCAGAGATTCGGCATGAGCAGAACGTCATTCGGGCTCTGAAGCGGGGCGGTCCGGTAGTGGACACGCATATCCTCGAGGCTGGCCTGAAAGAAGAGAAAGAAATAGACGATGTAGGGGAAGGCGAGACGGTACGTCTGGTACTCTCCCTCCTTCCCCATCTGGTCGGCGCTCCAGCGGATCAGACGCACCTGGGGAGGCTGCTCGAGGCAACAGACAGTGGCGGTCCCGTCCGCCTTGATGATTCGGGCCCCCGGGGGCAAGAGGAGATGATTTCCGCGACCCGGGCGACGGGTCGCGATGGCGACTTCTCGGAGGAAATCTTCAAGGGGAACCTTTCGGTCGAGGATGGGAGGGTCCCCATCCCGATACAAGAAAACCTTCTTGCCTTCGATTTCAATCCGCTCCACGGCTCCCCTCATGGTTCTCGTTGAGTAATTAGCTTATGCCACTCCCATTAAGGTGTCAAGGCACAGCGCCGACCCCACGTTTCAGGTCCCAGGACTGAGGACTGAGGTTTCGGGTCTCGAGTTACCTCAGCTCTCAGTCCACAGCACTCAGCCCTCAACGCTCAGGTCTTCTCCTTCAGCCATGCGATTGCCCGCTGGGAGACCTCTGGGTTGAATTTCAGGTCCACGTGGTTGAACCAGCGGTGCAGGTAGGGAAGGATGGCCGGCGTCAGCGGGGTCTCGGGGTGCTGGAAGGTGGTCACGGGGGCGACCGTTCCCTGGGAAAGGTCTCCTGCCACGCGACGAATCCCTTCGATGAGCGTCAGGATATCCTGGTCCCCGTGGAGGAGCAGGACCGGCCGGGTGGGTTCCTTCACCTCTTCCATCCGTTGGAGGAGTTCGAGGATATATGTTGGGCTCGGGCTCCGCACCGTGGTCGAGCCAAAGGCGAGGAGCATCTGTCGCCCTTCCTCGGAAGGCCGACTGGCGACGGCGGGAGAGATGGCGATAACGAGATCAGCGCTCGAGATGAGGGCAAGCCGCCCGCCAAGGCTATGCCCCACGGCGACCACCCTCCCATAGCGACGCAGCCAGGTCAGCACGGCCTCCAGATCTTGAAGCAGTCCCTCATCCAGGGGGGCGGGGTGCTCCCCGTGTCCTCGGAGGTCAAGGGCCACCGTGGCCCATCCCTCCTCAGCGAGACGAGCCGATATGCCCAGCATCTGCTCCTTGCACCCACCGTAGCCGTGGACGACCGCCGCCCCGCCACGGGGAGTTTCGGGGAGGAACAAATAGGAGGGGATGTCATGGTTGTCCGCCGATCGGAGATCGGTGACTCGAAGGAATCGCATCATCCCCTCCTTCGTAGATTACAGGTCAGAGTTGAGGCCGAGGCGATTTCGGATTTCGAATTGCGAATTTCGAATTTGAAAGAACCGCGGTTTAAATCCGAAAATCGAAATCCCAAATTCGAAATTTCCACTGTTCACGGTCGTCAGTCATCGAAAACGTGCTCCGGTGAACAGAGCTCAGGGGGGAAGGGGGACAAGAATTCTACTTCGACCGCGATCTCGTGGAACTGGAGGTCGCGCGTGATCACCTGAAGCTTCTCAACCATCTCGGCAATGATGGCTTTCCGCAGCGCTCCCTCGTCTGCTTCTCCATCCGGGCCGGGAAGGACCGTTAAGGCAAGATCGCCGAGCACCTGTGGAGTGGGATGCCGGACGTCGAGGCGACAGGCAAAATCGCCCGCTTTGTTGCCCACGAGGGAAAGCATAAAATCCCCAGGGAAGGTCTCGATGGTCCGCTTGTCCGTGGCACTCCACTCCACGTCCATCTCGGCGTGGCTGTGCCACCAGAGTGAGAGGGATGCGGGGTTCCGGCCCTCGGCAACGCAGCACTGGAGGATTTCGAAAATGGCGGCTGAATCCAGCTCCGTCTCTGCCGGCGATATCTTCTGGGGAAGAATGAAGAGGTCAGTGATCAGTAAGTTCGAGCCGTCACGGTCCACTTCACCGAGCCCGCCAATCTCCATGGGGCACAGTTCGATGTACAGACGCAGCTTTTGGAAGGCTTGCGGTGTGATGAGGATGCGAGGAGGGCTGTTGCCGGTCCAGTTCACGAGCGCACCTCCTCCCAGTGGTGGATGGGGGTGTACCACTCTTTTGGATTCACGGTCTTCAGGTACTCCAGGAGCAGTTCGGCTGTAGCGACCCATTGAAACTCACTGACCAGTTTCATGACATTCTGGCCGATATTCCCGAGGCACGGCTTCGCACACCAGACGTGCGGGTGATCATAGTAGCCGTGTGGCCGGGTCAGGTTCTTGATGGCCACGTCACCATTGAAGCAGATATCGACTCGGAAGCGCCCTAACCGGTATCGCTTCCCGGCGACCACCGTGTCGACGGTATTCGTGAACACACACAGGCGGTCCCCCAGGATCTCGACGTCACACACCTCCGGGATGCCGAGCAGCGCATCAATTTCCCGTACCAACGCTTCTTCCGATTGTTCGGCCTTCTTGAGCGTGCGGGACCGTTCCCGGCAGTTCTTCAACAGACGTGTCTGTGACGCCATCTGCCGGGAGAGTTCTTTGAGGTTCTCTTCCACCACGGTCATCAGTCCTGGGAGAAGATCTCCTTCCCCGGCCGGCCCGGCCTTTCGGCATTGCAGATCCTGCATCCCAGGGGACTCCCCCCAGGCAGCCGAGTGGTCTAGGGTAACCAGGGTCGTTGCATGACTCAGGCGGTGAAGGGTGACCTCTACCTGATGGGGAAGTCTCCCGGTGCGGAGGGAAAGCCATTCCGTCAAGCCTCCGAGACAGAGGTCGAGGGTCCTGCGCAGGTTGGCGGGAACCAGCTCATCGGCGTGCCCCAGAAGATCGAAGAGGACATAGATATTCTCTCCAAGCATCCCAGCGATGGCATGACCCCTCTGATTGTATTTCAAGACCCCGTGAGAGAAGAGACCCCCCGGGGCCAAGGCTTTCGTCGTGTCAGGGGCCAGCGCCCAGGAAAAGACCGCAGGCATCTCGTGGGTCGGGGTGGCCGGCCAAAGGCTAAACCAGTGTGGTCGGCCCGGCAGTGCGAAAATGTGCAGATGCAACCCCCCCCCCCACTGCGGAGGGGAAAGGTGGCTTGCCGGTGCGTAGACATGAATGGGGACCCCCAACGCCTCGGCGTACTCCTCTAGGATCGGGTCCAGCACTCCCGATACCGGTGCTTGCCCCGTCTTGCCTGGTTGCACATGGACCATCGGACCCCCAATAACAGCAGTCAGCTGTCAGCAGTCAGCAATTGGCAGTCAGTCCGAAGCCGACAGCGGACAGCCGATCCCGAAGGGACTCGCGTCCCATCGGGACGGAGCAGCGGACAGCTCAGTTGTGGCCCCAGTTCCTGTCTGCCGCCGGGGACAGAGGCCGGAGGTGCCGGGGCCACCGTTGTATCTGGACCCGGCGCCCCTCGAGGTGCCGCAGCAACCGGCGGCCACCAGGGCTGATCCACCTGACCCGGTTGAGGTCAAGGATGAGCCGTGTCTCGGGGTCAGCGAGGTGCTCTCGGCAGACCCGCTCGAGCCTTCGGGTCCAGGGATAGAGAATCGAGCCCTCGATTCGCAGCCAGACGCGTCCGGGTTCGACCGCCCAGATCCGGACAACCAGCACCTTGGCCAGCGCCTCATCCACCGCCTCTGCCGCCCTGTGGGGCTCGGCCTCCCAGATGAATAGCCGGAAATCGTCATCCGAGCACCGGTCGAGCCAGGCTGTCCCCCTTGCCATGCCGTAGGCATAGAGAACAAGAAGAGCTACAACTAACAACGCAGTCCACATCGGAAATCCAATCGCTACCAGCTACCAGCAGTCCGCCTTCCGAGACACGGATCTTGGCCGATTGCTGACTGCTGGCAGGGGAGGGGTGCTAGCCGCGCAGACAGATCGCCTCTGGCGGGAGCAGCACCCCATGGACCAGGACCATCCAGATGCCCGCGAGCACCCATGCGAACAGCAGGACAAAAAACCCGATTCCCACCCATTCGGTCAGCGAAGAAAACGATTCAGGAATCATCTCATCTTGTTCAGGGAGTCTCTGGGTGTCGATCCTGCTTTGACGAACGTTGCTGTCTTCGTCACTTTCCTTACCCGAGGCGGGTCGACACGCACCCTGAGGGCCTACCCTGAGCATATAGTCGAAGGGTACGCCTGAGGGACCAGCCGTGTCAAGGCCGCGGACTGGAAAAAGGCTGATCGAAGGGCCTGCTCGCCCTGAGGTTCTACTCGAAGGGCCCGTTGCGGGTGGAGTACGCTTATGCTACTTTTTTTTGTGAGGAATATGTGCACCCAATCGGACGTTGTACAGAGAGGAGGGTAACAATGCTTTCCAGGCTCTGGCAGCTCATCTGTCAACGTCCAATCTTGACGTGATGCTTGATTTTCTCCGCGGGCGCGGAGATCGTGACGGAAACCGTACAGGCCGATCTGGACGGTTACCAGTCCATCGTCCGCCGTCTCGAAGACTCCTCGGAGCCCTCTCGAGTGGTCGAGCAACAACCACACCCTTCTAGAAGCTAGACTGGCCCGGAAATTGCAGTTGCTTCCAAATGTCTCAATTCCTCAATTCCTGATTCCTAGAGAGGCCTGTGATGATCTCACTAGACGCAGCAACGATGGTCCTGCTTTACATGGTGGAAGTGCTCGCCTACGGTGCAATCCTCTTTCAGCTTCATAAGCTGGATCGCCGCCGCCTGCGGGAGATCCAGTGTGGACTCCATCACTGGAAGACGGCATCACCCAGTGGCATGGTCTGTTCCGTGTGCCACATGCGTGTGGCGCAATCCATGTTTGGCTTCCCGAATTTCAAGATCTTCGATCGGGACTGGCCCCTCTTCTAAGCCGCTTAGCAGCAGTCAGCAATTTTGAAGCAATCAGCAATCGGTTGACCAGCTATCAGCCTATCGATTTCCGGGCTGGGTAGCATTTCCGGTCATCGGTCGAGTCCCCCGCCGGGGGACCGGCGGTCATCAGATCGAGCCCACGTAGTGCCCGTCGCTCACCTCGATCACACTCGCATCCAGGACTCGCAAGATCCATATCCAGAGCTGCGTCCAGCGGGGAGGGGCTGGGGCATCGGTCGATGTTTTTACCGGGTTCATCATACGTCACCTCATACCTCGTGTGGGACTGTCGTCCCGAATGGCGTGGGTCCCGGCGTTGCGGGACTGGATGGATGGGAAGAGGGGACCTGGTACAGATAGATGTTGCGCGTAATGATGCCGTGCGCCAGGGTGACCACCGTCGGTGTCAGCCAGCGCTCGATGGTATAGGTGTTGCTGATCACGATGGTCCCGGGTCTCAGGTCACGGTTGAACTTGTCCCGGAGCTGCTGGATCGCCCCCGAGGCTTGATAGCAGTAAATGACGTCCGCATCCGAGAGGTCCACGTGCATGAAGTTCCGGAACCGGACCTCGGCCCCGCCCCCGTGCCACCAGATGTTCAACCGTGCGTAGAGGTACGCGCATACATTCACCTCATAGCCTATGGCGTGCACGCCGTATTTCCGCCGGGCGGCAATCAGCACCCGGCCCTCCCCACACCCGAGGTCGTAGAATCGCTGGCCGGGTCGCATCGGCACGAGCGCGAGGATCTCGTCCACCAGCGCCCGATCGGTGAATCGGAAGATCGATTCTCCGGTCAGCGGGAGGACGACCAGGGTGGCCCCGACATAAAAGAGGACGACGATCAGGGGAGCCGCCAGGATGGCTACTACTGTCCCCGCAACGATGGAATCCATCAGCACCCCTGGTCAGAGGCTCGCCCTGGCGTTCGTCCCCCGCCTGGCGGGCCGGTCCGACGCATCCTGCCCTAGAGCAGGACCCGGCGGAGGATGGCGAAGACCGTGGCTCCAGTCACGAGGGCGAGCAGGGTTTCGAAATCCTGCAATTGCGGGACCTGCTGCGCCATCTTGTACGCGGCGGTGCCGATGAGGATGGCCGCTCCGAAGACGATGGAGCGGGTCCCCTTGCGCAGCTGCTTTTCGCGCCGA
>LXTG01000042.1 GCA_001643535.1 candidate division NC10 bacterium SPGG6
CATTCAAAAGGGAAAGGAGCGGATCATGCAACTCTGGTATACGATCTTCATCTTCACTTTCATCACACTGTACGGCACCTTGAGCTTTGCGCTCTTGGGCAGTTGGGCGTATGAGAGTGTTAAGTCTCTCAGGGATGTCCGTCGCCGGCCAGCCCGAAGAACGAGCAATATTGGCGCATAACGGGGCTTAACAGCCTCTGGCGAGGAAGCGAATCCCGTGTTGGATAAGCGCCTCCCCTAATTTGTGCCTATAAAGGATGTCCGTTATCAACAGCAAGAAGGAGGTTAAAGCGATGGCAGAGAACACGAAGTACATCACGCTGACCGACGATAACTTCCAGGGTGAAGTGCTTGAAAGTCCCCAGCCGGTCTTGGTGGATTTCTGGGCTGACTGGTGCGGGCCGTGTCGTACGATCGCGCCGGTGATCGAAGAGCTGGCGGCTGAATTTGAAGGACACGCCAAAGTAGGGAAATTACACGTTGACCACAATGCCCGCGTCGCGGCACAGTATGGTATCCGGTCCATCCCAACCCTTCTGTTATTCAAGGATGGTCAGGTTGTAGATCAGGTCGTTGGCGTGCTGCCAAAAAAGGTGCTCGTTGGCAAGCTCAATGCCCTGCTCCAAGCAGCGTAGCGCACGCAGGGGATGGGTTCAAATTCGCATGGATGGTATTGCATCCGTGAGAGAAGGCGATAATCATGAGTTGGCAAAATGTGCATTCCCTCAATGGAATTCCTGATCTTTCGGCTTTCGACGGTGTGGACTTTTCCAATGCAGAGCATCGATCTCTGGTGATTATCGGGACGGGTCCCGCCGGCCTCACGGCCGCGGTCTATGCTGCGCGGGCCAACCTCAAGCCGCTTGTGGTGAAGGGGCTCGAGCCGGGAGGCCAGCTCGTCACGACGACTGATGTCGAAAACTACCCGGGCTTTCCCGATGGGGTCCTCGGGCCGGAACTGATGCAGCTTTTTGAGGCACAAGCCATCCGATTCGGCGCGGAAATGCGCTACGGCATCGTGACGGCAGTCGACTTTTCACAACGGCTTTTTCGCCTCCTGGTGGACGGGGAGAAGCCCGTGCGTGCTGATGCGGTGATTATTTCCACCGGCGCGTCTGCCAGGTATCTCGGGTTGGAGAACGAGCGGCGACTGCTGGGGCGCGGTGTCTCAGCCTGTGCAACCTGTGATGGGGCTTTCTTCCGGGGGCAGGAAGTGGCCGTTGTCGGGGGAGGGGATACCGCGATGGAGGAAGCGCTGTTTCTGACGCGTTTTGCCTCGCGGGTGCATGTCATTCACCGGCGTGACGGATTGCGCGCCTCCAAGATCATGCAGCAACGGGCCTTTGCCAATGAAAGGATTACCGTTATGTGGAACACCGTGATGGAGGATGTGGTGGGGGAAAACGAAGTCGAAGGGCTCGTGCTCAAGAACGTAGAGACTGGGAGCACGTCTACCCTGCCTGTGAAGGGTCTCTTTGTAGCAATCGGGCATCAGCCTAACACGGATATCTTCAGGGGGTGGCTCGAGATGGACGAACCGGGATACATTCTGACCCGTCCAGGTTCGACTCAGACGAACGTGCCAGGCGTCTTTGCGTGTGGCGATGTGCAAGATCATGTATATAGGCAGGCAGTTACTGCCGCTGGAACTGGCGCTATGGCAGCGATTGATGCCGAGCGGTGGCTGGCCGAGCACTCTGCTACGGATGCGCTCCCAGGCCCCTCTTCCTGTGCCGTGGGCGAGACCTGCGGCTAAGAAAAATGTTTGCCCTTCACACTTGCAAAAATGGAGGAAAGACCATGCGTTTGGAGAACAACCAGCAGTTTCCGAATGTCGTCGCTCGAAGAGTGCAGGGCGGTGAGATAACGATTCCCGGTGACCTTGCTGGCAGTTGGAGTGTGTTACTCTTCTACCGGGGAGAGTGGTGACCATACTGCAATCAGCAGTTGGCTGACTTTCAGAGAAACATTGAACGGTTCAAAGAGATCGGCACCCAGGTGGTGGCGTTTTCTGTGGACTCGGAAGATGACGCGAAAAAGATGGTGGATCGCCATAAGCTCACCTATCCAGTCCTTTACGGACTTAACCCCCGAGAGATCGCCGCGACCATCGGCGGCTACATCAACGAGGAGCCGCCTTACCACCACCCCTCAGGGTTCATCTTGCGACCAAATGGAACCATCGTCTTGCTCGTCCAATCCAGCGGTGCGATCGGCCGGCTCGTGGCAGATGATACTGTTGGGTTGATCCAGCACTATCAAAAGCACGGGTAGTAAGCAGACGAGGAGGGCGAGATCGGGTGGCTGACGGCCTCGGCATCGAACTGGACGAGGCTTTCACCGGTTTACCTCGATTCGCCCTTCCCGGAATAGGCGGCTGGCGTCTGAAGTGTGTGCGAGGGAATAACATGATGGAAGAGACAGAGCGCTTGGTGAAGATTTTGGCTGGCGGGCAGGTGCAGCCCCATGGGAACGGGCAATCGGCTCGGGTCGCTCGCTCAGAGAGGGACGAAGATCTGCTCGACGCCTATTCGCGTGCCGTCGTGCGCGTGGTGGAAAAGGTTGGCCCGGCGGTCGTGAGTATCGGCGTAAAGAAGCAAGCCCGCGTGCCGCACTTTGGGCAGGAGGGTGCGGGGTCAGGCGTGATTATCGCCCCGGACGGTTTTGTGCTCACAAACCACCACGTGGTGGAGCGGGCGAAGGAGGTCGAGGTGGGCCTGACGGATGGGCGCACGTTCCCGGCTCATATTGTGGGGAGTGACCCAGCTACAGACCTCGCCGTGGTCCGCGCCGAGGCCAGCAATCTGCCGACCGCCGAGCTGGGCGATTCCGATTCGTTGCGGGTCGGTCAGTTGGCCATCGCCATCGGGAATCCACTCGGATTTCAGAGCACGGTCTCGACCGGGGTGATCTCTGCCCTGGGGCGGGCGCTCCGCAGCCAGTCCGGCCGACTGATCGAGAACGTGATTCAGACGGATGTGGCGCTCAATCCGGGCAACTCCGGCGGGCCGCTGGTGGATAGCCGTGGCCACGTGATTGGCATTAACACGGCGATGATCTTCATGGCCCAAGGGATCAGTTTCGCGGTGCCGGTGAACACGGCGAGGTGGGTGGTGGGCGAGCTGGTCACGCGCGGGAAAGTCAAGCGGGCCTACCTGGGTATCGCCGGACAGGTCCGACCAATTGGTCGCCGCGTCCAACGCCAATTTGCGTTGAAGGCTCCCACGGCTGTCGAAATTATTTCGGTGGAAGAGCGTGGGCCGGCGCACCGGGCGGGGCTGCGCGAGGGAGATCTGATCGTCGCTCTGAACGGTGAAGGCATTACCGGCGTGGATGACATTCATCGGCTCTTAACGGGTTGGCCGGCCGCCTCGTCCCTCAGTCTGACGATCCTGCGCAACGGCGAGCAGCTCCAGGTGCAGGCCATGCCAGACGAGATGTAGCGGTGGTCACATAGCGGGCGGTCACTCCGGCGGTCCCGTCCTGAAGGTCGGACGCTGCAAAGGTTTTCCTCGGAGGTAAACGGTGGAGGAGCGTTACGTCGAGGTGAGCGTCCCTGCCACGATCGAGACTACAGAGGCGCTCGCCGATTTCCTTTTCTCTGAGGGGGCGCTCGGTCTCGTCATAGAAGATCCCCTCGACACTTCACCCGAAGTCCTCATCCGTGCAAGCTTCTCCAAGACCTCGGCAATCGAACCGATCATTGCGCAACTGGAACAATACCAGGGGGAGCTCAAGACGCTGGGCCTCACGGGTGCGGTGGGGCGGATCGAGACGCGCCAAATACCGGCTGAGGACTGGGGGAAAAGCTGGAAGGAGCATTTTAAGCCGCTTGCGGTCGGCAGGCGCTTGGTCGTTGCCCCGCCCTGGGAGGCTGGCCCATTCCCGGAGGATCGGTTCCTGATCCGGATCGACCCCGGGATGAGTTTCGGCACGGGCCATCACGCGACGACCCGGATGTGCCTCGAAGCCCTCGAGACCTTCATGGGGCAGTGGGCAGAGACCCAGGGACCCGGGATACTCGACGTAGGGGCGGGGACCGGGATCCTCGCGATTGCCGCAGCAACCCTCGGGGCGGAGCGAGTGCTCGCCATCGACACGGACCCGGAGGCGTGCGAGGCTGCGGCGAGAAACCTTGCTCTGAACAGTATCACCGGCCGGGTCCAGATCTTCCATGGGTGTGTCGAGGCGCTCGGGTCCGAGACGCGGTTCGACCTGGCCCTTGCAAACCTCGATGCGAAGGGCCTGTGCCGGCTTTTTGAGCCCGTCTTGACCCGGCTTTCCCCACGGGGTGGGTTAGTTGTTTCAGGAATCTTGGTTGAAGAGGAGGGGGCCGTAACCGCCGCGGCCCGGGCCTCGGGGTTCCGATTGGCCGCGCGACAATCCGAGGGCGAATGGCTCTGCCTGAATCTGATCCCCGACGGTAGCGAAAGTTGTTGGATGGAAAAAAGGAACGCCGCCTAACATGTAGTCAGGCGGCGTTCACAGCAGGTATCGGCCGGGTCCTTCTACTTCTGCTCACCAGCGGTCACTTCGATCTGGACCTTCTTTGGGGCGAGGGCCTCTTTCACAGGAATCGTGATGTGCAGGACGCCCTTGTCATACCGGGCGTTGATCTTCTCGGTATCGGCCTCCTCGGGCAGCCTCACGGTGCGTTCGAAGCGGCCATGGGCGATCTCCCGCAGATAGAACCCTGCCTCCTTCTTCTCCTCAGAGGTCTTTCGCTCGCCCCTGATCGTGAGTCGATCATCATCTACCGATAGATCGATCTCCTTCGGATCGACCCCGGGCAGCTCGGCGCGGACGTGGAACTGATCCCCCTCCACATACGCCTCGAGGGGCGGGACGAACCTGTCTGTGGTCTCAAGCCACGGCCACGAGTCGCGACCCTCAAGGAGTCGATCGAAACGACCAAACAGGCGATCGAATTCACGCTGGAGAGCGGTGGAACCATCGAACGGGGACCATCGACGAAACATCAGCATCGCTACTCACCTCCTTATGATTGGGTCTTGGCCGCGTACATCTCGTCCGCAGCTGTCCGTTCCTTCCATATAGAATATAGTCGATGAGGCATATCTTGTCAAGTATTAAGAAGAAAATCTTAGTAGCTACCACTCATATAAGAAGAAACACTTTTATTTTCAATGGTTTGTGATCAAGAGTTGGACAGGCTGATACTCCCCTAGGGAGGGGAGTGGGTTCTCTGAAGGCGCCCCTAGCTCCGTTGCAAGGGGGCTTCGGCGCCGACCGGCAATCCGAGTTTCCGGAGAATCAGCTCCTTCAAATCCTCCAGGATGGCATAGAGGCAGGGGATCAGGATCAGGGTGAGGAGCGTGGCGAAGGAGAGCCCCCACACCACAGAGATTGCCATGGGGGAGAGGAACTTGGCCTGGCCGCTGGCGAAGAAGGCGAGGGGAATCAGGCCGCCCACCGTGGTGACGGTGGTAAGCAGCACCGGTCGGAGGCGGGCCACTCCAGAAGCCAGGATCGCCTCGTCGCGTGGCGTGCCCGCCTCTCGGGATCGGTTGATAAAGTCGACCAGGATGAGCGAGTCGTTTACGACCACTCCGCCCAACGCGACCAGGCTCATCATAGACAGGAAACTCAGGGCCTCCCCCATGATCAGGTGCCCGATGACGACCCCGTCCAGGGCAAAGGGAATAGCGGCCATGACAATGAAAGGCTGGATGAACGATTGGAAGAGGGAGCCCAGGATGAAGTAAATCAACATGAGGGCGATCAGGGAGACCTTCGGCAGCGCGGCCAGGGACGCTTCCGCCTCCTGTCGCTCTCCCTTGACGACGACCCGGTAGCCCGGCACCTGGCGGCCTACATCGGCGAACTTCCGCTTCAGCCGCTGGGCAACCTGGAACGCGTTCGCCTCTCGGGAATCCACATCGGCCAGGACGGTGATTGTCCGCTTCTGGTCGTCGCGTCGGATCTTACTGTTGCCGATCGCCGTCTCCAGGCGGGCGACGTCCCGGAGGAATACCTTTTCCCCCGAGGGGAGGGTCAGTTTCATACGCGCCACCGTTTCCAGGCTGCGGCGGGCTGCTTGGGGGAAGCGGACGACGATCGGGATGTCTTCATCCCGCCGCTGGATGGTGGAGGCCTCTACCCCTAAGAAGGCCTGCTGGACCTGGCGCGCGATTTGACCCAAGTCCAGGCCGAGCGCTCGGGCCTCAGGAATGAGGGTGATCTGGAGCTCCTCCTTCCCCTCGGTGAAATCGTCCCGGACATCTTTCACCCCCGGAATGCCCTGCAAGAACGCCTTGACCTCGGTGGCCAATTTGCGGAGGACCGGAATGTCATTCCCCACCACCCGTGCCTCGATAGCCGGTCCCCCGGGCCCGGACTGAGTCTTCATGAACTGGAGCTTCGTGATTCCTGGAATCTGCTCAATGCCAGCGCGGAGGTCCGTGATCACCTCATTTACGCTGCGACGGCGGTCCTCCTCGAGCTCGACCATCAATTGTCCCAGGTTCGGCCCTCGCTCTGCCCGGTGCACATCCAGGAACGAGATCCCCACGTTGGTGGCGAGAGATTGCAATTCTCCCGGCGGCAGGCTCAAGACCACCTGCTCCGCTCGCTTGGCGACCTCCAGCGTATCCTCGATCTTGGCCCCGGACGAGGTTTCAAAGTTGATGAGGAATTGGGAGGATTCGAACTCACGGAAAAGGACGAAGGGGATCCGGTACCATGCCGTGGCCCCGAGGAGAACGGTGGTGCAAAACAGGAAGGCGACGGTCACATAGCGCCATTTGAGTGCCGTGCCGAGCAGGATGCCGTATGCGTGTCGGAGCCGTGTCAGCCAGGGGAGTTCCCGGCGGCGGACACGTTGGGCGTAGGCCGGGGTGATGACGTCGGACAGATGGGAGGGGAGGACCACCAGCGCCTCGAGGAGCGAACCGAGCAGCGTGAAGGTCACCACGATCGGGATGGGGGCCAGAAAGACACCCATAGTCCCCGGGATCAAGAGGAGGGGGAGAAACGCTGCCACGGTGGTCATCACGGTCGCCACGACCGGCCAGGCCACCTCTGCCGTCCCCTGTATGGCTGCCTGTCGTGAATCCATTCCCTGCTCCACGTAGCGGTAGACATTCTCGGTCACCACGATCGCGTCGTCGACCAGAAGCCCCAGAACGAGGATCAGGCTGAAGAGCGAGATCATGTTCAGGCTGATCCCGTACATCGACATGAGGATGATCCCTCCGAGCATGGCAAAAGGAATCCCCAGGCCGGTCAGCAGGGCGATTCGGGTCCGCACAAAAGCCCACAGCGCCAGCAGGACGATGGTCAGCCCAATAGCGCCGCTCACGCGAAGGGTGTTGAGGCGCTTCCGAATGAAGACCGAGAAGTCGTTGTACACGCCGATCTTGACTGTCTCGGGCAACCGGATTCGCACCTCCTCTACCAGGGCACGGACCGAGGCAGCGATGTCGATGGCGTCTCCTTTGCGCTCCTTGTTCACCACCAGGTTGATGGCTGGATGCCCCCCCCATCGGCCGATGGTGGTAGGCTCTTCAAAGGTCTCGCGCACGCTGGCGACGTCCCCCACGGTCAGGGGGGTCCCGGTGGCGACGCTCCGGAGAATGATCCGCTCTACCTCTGGGGCGCCAGCCGCCTCTCCCAGCGTCCGGATCAGGATCTCCCCGCGGGACGTCTTCATGGTCCCCCCGGGTACGTTCCGGTTGTGGGCGGCGATGGCGGCCCGAACATCGTCCAGGCTGATCCGGTACTGGTCGAGTCGTGCGGGATCCACCTCAACCCAAATCTGCCGTTCGCGGGTCCCGAGAATCCGAACGCGGGAGACGCCTGGGATTCGGCGAAGGTCATCCCGGAGATCTTTGGCCATGTCCCGGAGCGTTGCCTCGTCGATGTCACCCGCGAGCGAGACGGTGATGACCGGGAAAGTTGACTTGACCTCGTGGACCTCGGGTTCCTTGGCCTCTTGCGGCAGGTCGGTGACGTTGTCCAGGGCCGCCCGGACGTCGCTCAGGGCCCGGTTCATGTCGGTATCGGGTTGAAATTTGAGCAGGATCTGGGATCGGCCCTCCTGGGAGACCGAAAGGAGCTCGTCCAGCCCGTCGATCTCGGCGACCTCCTCCTCGATCGGGGCCGTGATGAGCTTCTCCATCTCTTCAGGGGAGGCCCCCAGGAATGTGGTCACGATCTGAACCGCTTGGCGCGAGAATTCGGGAAAGAGCTCTCGGGGCATCTGAAAGTAGGTCACGAGCCCCGTTCCCAGGACGAACAAGGTGAGCAGGTTCACCAGGACCCGGTTCCGGACGGAGAACTCGACCAGTTTTTTCACGGCTCAAGCTCTCGCGTCTCCACCACCCGGATCGGGGCCCCGTCTCGAAGCAGGCGATGCCCTGTCACCACCAGGAGATCGCCGGGCTCAAGCCCCCGGGTGATCAGGTGGCGGGATCCGAAGGTGCGGGCGATAGTGAGTGAACGGCGGTGGGCCGTTCCATTATTGGTGTCGGCGACAAACACCGTCGGTGTCCCGTCCTCGGTCAGGACGCTCGCGCGCGGGATGAGGATGGCTTGGGGATAGGATCGCACCGGGATGCTGGCGCGGGCGAACATCCCGGGAAGGAGTTGCCTTGGACCTCGGTTCTCGACGAGAACCTCCACCGGAAACGTCCGGGTCTCGGTATCCGCCCGGGGGCCGATGTGTTCGACCCGGCCTTGCAGCGGCTCGGGTAGGGCCTTCACGGTGATGTGAGCTTCCGCGCCGGATTGGAGAAAGCCGACGTCGTCTGCGGAAATCCGGATCAGGACCTTCACAGTCTTGATGTCCGCCAGACGGAAGAGGACGGTCCCCGGGGCGACCTGTTCCCCGAGGGTGACCCGTTTCTCGGATATGATTCCCGCGAAGGGGGCCCGCACCTCGGTGTCCGCTAGGACGTCCCTCGCCCGCGACAGCTCCGCTTGGGCCGACGCGAGATCGGCTTCCGCCCAGGCATGTTGCGCCTCCGCCTCGCGGAGCCCGCTCTCGGCCCGCTCGAGCTCTTCCTGGGTCTGGCGGAAAGCCAGCTCGACCCGTTTCACGTCCACCCAGGCGATCCCCCCTTCGTCGAACAGGGATTTCAATCGGTCGTATTCGGCCTGGGCCAGGCGCACTTTGTCCCGGTTGATGCCGATCAGCGCCTTTTGCCGCGCCATCTGCGCCTGCCGGGTGCGGACCTGGGCCCGGGCGCGCAGCACGAGGGCTTCCCGACGGATCACGTCGATCCGAAATGGGGCAGGATCGATGCTGGCTAACAGTCTCCCTTCCTCCACGGCGGCGCCCAGCTCGATTTCCGGGGGGATTGCCGTCACGGGACCCGCGACCTTGACGCCGACCGCCGCCTCCCGGATGGCCCGCACAGTCCCCAGCGCCTCCAGCCGGTGGATAAACTCACGTGGCGTTATGCGGGCCACCTCCACCGGTACCGGCACCGGACCCGGCTTCGTGTTCTGCGGTTCATCACTCGCCCGAATGAGATAAAAGCCCACCATGGTCACGAGGACCATGACCAGGATGAACATGAGTGATGGGCGACGCAGGTTCATGGCTGGAGGCCCCGGAGGATTCCCTGGGTGAGGGTCTCACGCATGGCGTCGAGGTCGAAGGCATCACGGTCGCACAGCCACTGGAGCACCAGGCCATCGAGGGTGGCCAGGATGCTGGCAGCGGCCAGCGACGGATTGTCGCAACGAAACGATCCGTCCTTCACCCCGGCCGCGATGATGGCCGCGACGTCGGCCCTGGCGACTGCGTAGGCTTCCCGCAGGCGCGTTTGGAGGAGTGCCTGCTGCTCCCCTCGTCCCCCCTCGGCCCAGAAGTCGAAAAACACCAGAAAGAATGGCTCCCAGACGCGAAAGGTCTGAAACGCCACCGCGATGAATCGCTCCAGGATGGCGGCCGGCTGCTGAATTCCCGCCAGCTCTTTCATGTAAAAGTCCTTCAGCTCGGCCAGCATATGATCGTGGAGGACCAGGAAGAGATCGGTTTTGCTCTTGAAATATTCGTAGACCGTCCCCTTGCCGATGCCGGCCTCTTCTGCCACGGCCTCCATCTTTGCCCGGTGATACCCGTCCCGGGCAAAGACGCGCATGGCTGCCTGGAGGATGTCTCTCCGTTTTCTATCTTTATCAACAATAATAGGCACTTACAACCTCCAAGACTTAATGACCGACCAACCGGTCATTCTTAATCTAAATATGCACTCCCGGCGACGCTCTGTCAACCCTCATGACTCGTGATTCCTCCGGCTATGTCCGTGGCGTTCCCCCGTAGTCGGGATGGTGGTCTGTCGGACCGTCCTCCCGAAGGAAAGGTTCGGTAACCCCGCAAAGAGACCCGTTTCACCTTGACAGGGCGTGGGACGGGGTTATATTGGGAAGCTGGCAATCTTGTGTATTCGGGGGCGAATGAGGGCGAATAGCTCAGTGGGAGAGCACCTGCCTTACAAGCAGGGGGTCACAGGTTCGAAACCTGTTTCGCCCACCAGTCCGGGTGCCGTTCTGTTTTGTCGGTCTTCCATCCCGTGTTTTGCTTTCCTTCCGCTGAGGGGATCCCAAGGGTCCAAGAAAAAAGAGTTCCTTGACGCGGGTTCGTAGGTCCATGGTGGAACTGAAGGCGACTCTGTGTTCATGATCGGCTATAATCCCAATAATGGCTGAATAGTCGAAAGAATGGGCAATCAGGCAGGGAGGGTATGCTATGGAGATCTTGGCGTTAGTAATCGCCGTCGTGGCGCTCGTGATCGCGGTCCTCGCCTATGCTCGAACTGGAGGTATCCAGGAGCTGCGAGGTCAGGTGAGTGCCCTGCGCCCAACCACTGAGGCACTTCGCACCAAGGCGGCCGACGCGACGGAAGTGCTCCGGACGAAGGCTGGTCATGCAACGGAGGGAGCGCGGGCGAAGACCGCCGATGCGTTGGACCGGCTGGGGAAGGCCGTGAGAGGATCCGGGGAAAGCCCAGCCCCCACTGTTCCGGAGGAGCAGAAACCGGTCGCGGAGGAGCAGAAACCGGTCGCGGAGGAGCAGAAACCGGTTGCGGAGGAGAAAAAAACGGTTCCTAGGGAGAAAAAAAAAGACCAGTGAAATCAAAAAAAGGAAGAAAACCCGCTGATCGGCCCGGTCCGAGACGAGGTCGATAGCCCTTGACACCGGAGGTGGAAAGATGACCGATGAAGAGCGTGAACAACGATCGGGCCTGGGCAAGACCTTGCGTTCCGTTGCCATCTGGGCTGTGGTCATCGTAATCACGGCGGGCGGAGGATTCGGGGCGGGTTACTTTCTCCGGGATAGGGAAGTGAAGGACCTGCACCAGCTCCTGGGAAAACAAAAGGAGGAAATTGCGGCGAAGATCACCACGCTGGAGAAGCAGGTCCTGGAGGCGCAGAAGTCCCAACTCGAACGCGCACTGGCGCGCGCGCAAATGAAAGCAGGTCTCAACGAGGTGTTGGAATCTCTGACGGTGGCGCTGGCCGAAGTCGAGCAGAGGAATTTTGGCAGGGCCATGCAAAAGATCGAGGCCGCGAAAGGCGCACTCACCGCGGCGAGTGGCGCAACGGCCTCTCTGCGCGAGGCCGTCGGTGCCAAGTTGGACGAGATCAGGGCAGGGCTGAAGAATCTCGACGTTAAGGTCCGGGAACGGATCTCGGACCTGGCGAAGGCACTGGAGGAAGGTCCGATTCCGGGAAGCAAATCACAGTAGACAAGAGAAAAAGAGCACCCCGCCCGAGTCATCCGGAGTGAGCACGTGGATTGCCCCCGCGAGCCGCCGGATCCGAACCGACCGCAACCGTGATTCCTGCATGTCGATTGAAAACAGGGAAGGCAGGCTGCCCCGAAGTGGGCCCGGAGGAGGACCATGAATACGAAGCTGGTAGGTTTTCGTCTATTGAGAGGGGGTATGGCCCGGACTTTGGCACGCTTCATGTATGTAAAGGGGACCTACTCTTGATACTTGATCAATGGTGTACTGGTTTTTTCGTGCGATCTGCTCTCGCGGTGAGGTGGCATGCCCTGAGGGGTGGAGGACGGACAGTGCACATGAGTGCCTGCCATGGATAGAGTCGCCACGATCCCCTTTGAATTCGTCGGATGTACGGAGCTCCGGGAGATCCTGGGCACAAAGGCCGAGGACGAACTCCAGCTTTTGGATCTTCTGGAGGAGGTTCCTATCGAATCTATCTACTACCACACCCATGAGTACTTCCTCCGTCATCAATACCTGATGGGCCCGTACCCGAACGATTTTGCGAYCTGGGTGGCCACCCAGGTCCGAGATCGGGTGCTGGGGGAGCGATTGGGGGTTATCGATCCATACGACTTCGATACCCTGGACGATCTGCGAGATGGCCTCGTTTCCGTCATCGAAGACCATCTTTCGAAGTTGCATTTCGTCCCCCGGGTTGAAGATGGAAAGCCCTTTTACTTTATGCAATCTCGCATCGTAGAGGTCCCCACCGGGATCAGCGCGCGGACGCTGCAGGAATTCCGGGACGGACTCGCCAGGGTGGACGCCAGTGCCATCTACTACCATTTCTTGGCGGCTCGGATCCGGCGGAACGGCCGGGAAGGAGATTTCCCCAAATGGATCGAGAGGGGATTGGAGATGCCGGAGATCGCTCAGGCCCTCCGGACGATTGACCCGTACATGTTCAGCCTGGAACAGCTCCGCGACCGTGTCGTGCAAATTTGCGATACGTTCCTGATCCCGGAAGGGGGGGATAGTGCCCGTTTGTCTTGACGACTATAGAAAGGTCGCTCCCCCGGGGGCGATAGATCTTCTCTGTCGCCTGAGCGAGAGGGTGAAGGGGAGGAGCCTCCTCCACATCAATTCGACCCGGGTTGGGGGTGGAGTGGCGGAGATGTTGAACCGGCTCGTCCCCATGCTCAACGAGCTTGGGGTAAACACGACGTGGGAGGTGATCCAGGGAAGCGACGAGTTCTTTGCGGTGACCAAGGCCTTTCACAACGCCCTCCAGGGGCTTGAACAGGAGATCAGCGAGCGGATGTACCAGGCCTATCTCGAGTGTAATCGCGAGAACGCCAAACGTTTGCTTTTTGACGCCGATTTGATCGCGGTCCACGATCCCCAGCCGGCCGCCCTCGTCGACTACAGCCCCCGGGTAGGGCGGTGGGTCTGGCGGTGTCATCTCGATATCTCTCACCCGGCACGACGGGTGTGGCGGTTCCTGAGGAACTACGTGGTGAAATATGATGCGGCCATCTTCTCCCTACCCATCTTTGCCCAGAAGCTCCCGATCCCCCAGTTCCTGATCTATCCGTCTATCGATCCGTTGAGTGACAAGAACCGGGAGCTCAGCCGCAGAGAGGTGAACAGGATCCTAAATAATTTGGGCATTCCCCAGGACAAGCCGATCTTGTTGCAAGTCTCCCGGTTCGATTACTTCAAGGACCCCGTGGGGGTGATCCAGGCCTACCGGATCGCCAAGAAGCACAATGATTGTCGTCTGATCTTGGCAGGTGGCTCGGCAGCCGATGATCCGGAAAGTAAAGGGGTCGTGGAGAAGGTAAGAGACGTCGCCGACCAGGACCCGGACGTTCACATCCTGGAGCTTCCCCCGGACTCGAATCTCGAAATCAATGCGCTGCAGCGGGCGGCCACCATTGTCCTTCAGAAGTCGACCAAAGAGGGATTCGGCCTGACCGTCTCCGAGGCCATGTGGAAGGGGAAGCCGGTCATTGGAGGCGATGCCGGCGGGATCACGGTCCAGATCCTTTATTACCTGACCGGGTACACCGTCAGTTCGGTCGAGGGGGCGGCGTTCCGGATTCGGTATCTCCTGAACAACCCGGATATTGCCCGGAAGATGGGCGCGGACGCCAAGGAACACGTCCGGCGCAATTTCCTCATCACTCGCCACCTAGCGGACTATCTGACGCTGATGGCCGCCATGACCGAGGGGTGGCAAGCGACGGAAATCCTTCCCTTTAGTTGACTTCCTTCGCCAAGTGCGCTATACAGTTATCCTTGTTCCCTCGTACGGGGCCGTAGTGTAGCACGGTGAACCCGTCCCGACCGAGTCGGGAAGATCGCAGCTTTGGCAGTGGAGGTTTATTACTTCTATGTCCTGCAGAGCGAATCCAATGGCCGATACTACGTCGGTCATACGCAGAACTTGGAGGAGCGTCTAAAGCGGCATCACCGTGGACGGAGCCAATTTACGAAGTCGCGGGGCCCTTTCAAGATTGTTTATATCGAAAAATATGGCTCGCGCTCTGAAGCTGCTAAACGCGAGGCGGAGATTAAAGCGAAGAAAAGTCGACCTTACATCCAGCAATTGATCTCTGAGGGTCCAACGGATATATTTAGATTTAGATAGTTTGCTGCGGGGCCGTAGTGTAGCATGGTKAACMCGTCNNCCKRYCRAGYCNNGAAGATCGCGGGTTCAAGTCCCGTCGGCCCCGCCACCTTTCTCGTGGAGCCCGGTGAACSCRTCCCGACCGAGTCGGGAAGATCGCGGGTTCAAGTCCCGTCGGCCCCGCCACCTTTCTCGTGGAGCCCGGTGAACCCGTCCCGACCGAGTCGGGAAGATCGCGGGTTCAAGTCCCGTCGGCCCCGCCACCTTCCCTAACACGCTAGAAAGCTGGCTGGCTAGAACGCTGGAACGCGCGAGGCGTAGGACCTAACGGCCTAGAAGCGTTCCGGCGTACGAGCCTTCGAGCCTTCGAGCGTTCCAGCCTCCTCGCATGCCAGCATCTGTTAGTACGTCATGCTGATGCCGACCGTCCCGATGGTCTCGAAGCTGTCGCCATTGTTCACCGCTTCGAGGTTGTCCCCGAGCACGAGGAAGTTCACCCCGACGTAAACCTCCCACGCGCCGAAGTCAGCCGGCATAAAGCCTAATGGCATGCTTGCGACGATCCCCCCGTTAAAATACCCGAAGGTGTCGTCGTCGCCCGTAGCGTCTTCGTAGTAATCATCGAGACTCAATCCTACTGTGACCGGGAACGCGAGGCTGACCGGGTAATTCTCGCTCTCGACGAGCGTGAAGCCCGGCTCGATGCCCAGCTCCATGTACACGCCTTTGTCGGTTCCGCCCTCCGCCTGGCCCTGGACCTCGATGGCCCAGAGGACGTGAGGCGACAGGGCGAAGGCGCCGAGCAGCGCGCTGTCGTCGAAGCCGACGCTGAACGCGATCTCCTGAATGGTGGCGAATGAATCATTGGGGCTGGTGTAGGCAGTGTAAAGTATTCCTGCGTCCCAGTTGTCGAACAGCCCAAAGTTCAACCCGCCGTAAAAGTCGGCCTCGTACCATATCGTCGGATCTTGGGTCTCTCCGTCGGCCCCGGTTGGGCCCGAGTGTAGGCTGTTCCAAATGCCCACCGTCGTGCTCACACTGTTCAGCCCTTCCGACCCTTCATACAGGGTAGCGGTGATTTCGCCGAACGGCTGGGCGATGAAGTCCTGGTTCTCCTGCAAGATCCCGCGGAAGAAGTATTGGGTGGTAAAGTCCACCCCAGCGCTGAACGAAAGCTTACCCGTGTTCGGACCGGCCGATCCCTTGGCCTCTTCGGCTCCGACCAGAGACGTGCCGGAGAACAACCCAGCCAGGGCCAGCGCACTTACCACGATAGCTATGCGTCCCCGCTTCTTTGTGAACATGTCATTGTCTCCTTCTCCGTACAGGTTATACCGACCTGCCACGTAGCCGCTGATCTCGGTCTGCGTGAAAAAAGAGAAAAGGGCGCCTCTCCTCTGAGGCGCCCTTGCCTCTCCTCCCCCGTTGCGCCGTTGCCGCGGAGGGTGTCTTGCTTCTTTGTCGAGGTACCGGATGCTACAGGCTCGTCGGTTGGTTTCCCCCCTTGATTGTCAGAAGTCTCTCCTGGGTATTCTTGGATCGCGGCCGCACAACTTCTTCTACCGCTTCCGCGACAAGAATGGCCTCGGCGACCTGCTCCATGGGGGTCCGGGTCTTCATGCTCTGTCGCTGGATGGAGTGAAAGGCCTCCGCCTCCGTGATCCCCTGCCGGGCCATGAGCAGCCCCTTGGCGCGTTCGATCCTCTTGCGGCCCTCCAGGGCTCTTCGCAGGTGCTGGTTATCCTTCCAGAGCGCCATGAACTCCCGGAACCTCGCGATGGCCAGCTCGATGGCTGGCACCAGCTCGTGCCCTCGCACCGGCTTGATCAGGTAGGCCATCACCCCCGCCTGAGTGGCCCGACGGATTGTCACGGCGTTTCGGTGGCGGCCCAAGAGGATGATGGGAGTGGGGGTCTTGTTCATGATCCGGGTCGCGACGGTGAGACCATTGGTTTCTTTCAGGTCCACCGCCAAAAAGATCAGGTCTGGTTGAAGACTCTGGGCCAGGTGGAGTCCCTCCTCGGCGTCGATGGCCTCGCCGACCACCGCGTACCCCAGCCCTCGAAGCATCTCCTGCAGGAAGGTCCGGGTAGAGGGGCTGTCCTCTATGACCAAAAGCCGATACGACACGATCGTCTTTCACCCCGACGACTACAGTTCATGGTGGATTGTTCATCCCTTGACACGGGTGTCAAGGGCTGAACCCTGATCCCTGAACCGCTCGAACCCTGAACCGTCCGTGCTACGCGCTTCGCTTTCCAGGCTCCTTCGCTCGTGGGGGCTCGAGAGTCTCCTCGGCTCCAGGCGTCTGGCCTGTCGCCTTCTTGAGCAGCTCTCCCGGATCCACCTTGGCGAAGTCCAGGAACTCTCGCAGCAGGGGGAGCGCCGCTCCAGCACTGAGGAAGGCATTCACCACCCGGGTGACGCCCGAGACATCCTGACCAGCCCCTTCTCCGTTGGCGCCCCAGCCGTGAACGTCCAAGATCTTGATGCTCTCGATCTGTCTGGCCGGGGCCATCATCTCGCCCAGGATCTGGGGGGCCTGGTCGATCAGGCGCAGCATGACATCCCGCTGAATGACCTTCTCATCGAGGTGGTTCTCGCTCTGCACCATCTTGAGACGGGCGGTCGCATCCGCTTCTCCCTCCCGCTGCTTGGAGAGGGCAAGCCGTTCGACAGCTCTGGCCTTTTGCTCGGCCACTTCGAGTTCCCGGAGGGCCATGATGAGGGCGATGGCCTTATGTCGCTCGGCCGTGGCTCTCTCCACCACGGTCACCACCTCCTGGGCTGCCAGCTCCTTGCTGGCGTCGGCCTCCAACCGCCGCTTTTCCTCCTCGATCCGCTGCCGCTCCTTGATCAGGATGGCGATCTCCTTCGCCCGCTTCGTCTCCTCGACGACGCGCTCCTTATCGACCTCGGCCGTCTCTCTGAGCTCCATCTGCTGAGTCAGGTAAGCCTCTCGGCGAATCTCTGCCTCGCGGACTCCCTTTTCCTGCTGGATCTCCGCCTCCCGGATAGCCCGCTGCTTGGCGATCTCCGCCTCCCGCGTCCGCCGGTCCTGCTCGTGCTTGTATTGTTCCGTCTCGGCCTTCTGGAGGGCCCGGTTGGTGTCCACCTGGCGGATCTGCTCGGCCTCGGCGAATTCCCGGTCCTGGTCGAGCGTGAGCTTGACCTTGACCGCCTCCACATCTTTCCGCTTGATGGCCACCTCGGTATTCCGTTCGATCTCGTTCCGCTCGCGGTTGCGCTGGGAGACCTGGGCGACAATCTGGCGGAGACCTTCCGCATCGAAAATGTTGTGGGGATCGAGCTGGGCCCGGTCGGTCTGGTCCAGGTGAAAGATCGACACATCCTCGAGGCCGAGCCCGTTCATCATCAAGGGCTCCTGTAAGTGTTCCATGACGGTCAGGCCGAACCCCCGGCGGTTCTCGTGCATGTGGACCATCTCCACCTGGGCTGCCGCCGACCTCAGGGCCGAGACCAGCTTCTCCTCTACCAGAGATTGGATCCCCTCGGCGCTGAAGGACTTATCCCCGAGGCTACGGGACGCCCGTTCGATACTATCGGGGTCGGCCGAGATCTTCACGTAGAACTCGGCCCCGATGTCCACGCGCAGGCGATCCTTGGTGATAAAGGCCTCCTTCTTTCCCTTGAAGACCTGGAGCTTAAAGGTCTCGAGGGAAATCCACTGAATGCTTTGGACCCAGGGGAGCACCACAGCGCCGCCGTCGATGACCACCTTCTTTCCACCCAGACCGGTCCGAATGAAGGCATTGTTCACCGGCGTCTTGACGTACCAGGCGATGAACGCCGTGGTGACCACAGCTACCAGGATCAATCCTAAAATAATCCATCCCATTGTCGTTCCTCCCCGCTTTCCCCCTCGGGATCAGCGCTCTGCCGTGACCACGGCCCCTTCGATGCCATGCATGTAAAGCAGATTCTCAACCGTTTCCCGGAACTGGTCCGGGTTGCCTCTCTTGAAAGAGAAGGCATCGTCGCTAAAGCGTGGGGTGTGTTCATAGATCTCGTTGAAGTCCTGAGGCGTGTTCGGATATTCGTGGCAGAGGCGCTGCCACATCTCCCGCAAAGCCCTCTTGTCCACACCCCGGACAACGATCCTGAAGGGCTGCTCCCTAGTGGTTGGCGCTGCCGCGGCGACAGTGGTTGGCGCTGCCGCGGCGACGGGAGCTCCCCGAGCCGGCTCGGCACGACCGGGGCCAGGTGGAGTACGGAACGTGCCAGGACGGGGCGGGGTCCGCATCACTCCTCCGGCGGGGACAAAGGCCGCCGCAGGTCGGCGTACAGCCTCTACCGGCTCCGGCGCGGCGGCAGCCACAGCGGGGGTGGGCGCCGGGGCACCCCGGTGCAGACGAACCGCAGTGGCGATCTGGAAGTCCGGATAGGCCAGGAGTCCGTGCTCGCTGATGTCCAGGCCCTCCATCTCCTCCTCCGGGCCAACCCGAATGCCCATGAGTCCCTTGAGGAGCCCCCAGCCGACCATGGAGGCCGGGAAAATGAAAATGCCCACAGCGAGCACCCCGATGAGCTGTGCTTGGAAGAGCTCCGGGCCGCCGCCGAAGAAAAGCCCGTTACCGGTGGTGCCGGGACTGAACTTGTCCTGGGCAAAGAGCCCGACGGCGAGAGTGCCCCATACCCCACAGGTCAGGTGGGCGGAGATGGCCCCGACCGGATCGTCCACCTTGATGCGATCGAAGAACAGGACCGAGAGAACCACGAGGATCCCGGCCACGAGGCCAATCGCCAGCGAACTCCCGAGGCTGACAAAGGCACAAGGGGCCGTGATCGCGACCAGGCCAGCCACGCCGCCGTTCAGCGCCATGGTGAGGTCCGGCTTGCCCAAAAGGACCCAGGCGGTGAAGGTGGCGGCAATCACCGCCGCCGCCGCGGCGGTGTTTGTGGTGGCCGCGATGTGGCCGATCGCCCCCCAGTCCGCCCCCATAGTGCTGCCCGGGTTGAATCCGAACCAACCGAACCACAGGATAAAGACGCCAAGCGTCGCGGAGGTGAGGCTGTGGCCGGGAATGGGATTGATTCGCCCATCCTTCGTAAACTTGCCAAGGCGGGGCCCCAGCATGATGGCACCGGCCAGCGCTGCCCAGCCGCCAACGGAGTGGACCACGGTGGAGCCGGCAAAATCCCACATCCCGCGCTCTGCCAGCCAGCCCCCTCCCCAGATCCAGTGACCGGTGATCGGATACAGAAGGCCGGCCATGAGAACGGAGAAGAGAAAGAAGGACCCGAATTTGATCCGCTCGGCCACCGCTCCGGAGACAATCGTTGCCGCGGTCGCGGCAAAGACCATCTGGAAGAGGAACTTGGCCTCGAGCGGGATCCCGGTCCAGTTGATAGAGCTGTAGACCCCCTTATAGGCGTCTCCCGTGGCCGGGCTGTTGTCCGGGCCGCTCAGAAACCAGAGTCCTTTCAGGCCCATAAACCACGTGCCGTCCCCAAACATAATTCCCCAGCCGATGACTAAGAAGGCGATGCCCGTGACGGCATAAACCACAAAATTCTTGGCCAGGATGTTCACCGTGTTTTTGGACCGGCAGAATCCGGACTCAAGCAGGGCGAACCCTGCGGCCATGAACATGACGAGAAAGGCGGTTATTAGCGTCCACAACGTGTCCAGCGCGACCTTGGACGCCGCCTCTTCGGCAAAGGCAATCCCCGGGACAAGAATCACTGCGGGAATTAGAAGTCCTGCACTGCGTAACCCTTTCCTCCAAGCCACGTTTTATCCCTCCCTTCCGAGGCCTCTCTAGGGGGGGGCAGGAAGCCCCACGTTATCGCAGACACACACGTTTCATTGGCGGATGAGCATCCGGCATGCCAGTCGAGGCAAAGAGCGGTAAGTCGCTGATATTGCGAGAAGAGTCGCAGATGGGGTTGGATTACCCAGGGTCACAGTCGCTTAAAAAGAGAGCAGAAAGCTGGCACATGAATACGCGGTGCTCACATCACAGGCAATTCGGCGCCTAGCCTTGACAGAATAGGCGGTGCGAGATATAGGGTGTCAATCACCAGCAGATTTCGGATTGCGAATTTCGAATTTCGGATTGAAAGGCAAGCGTATGTTTGGAAAATTCGCAATCCGAAATTCGAAATTGGGAATCGGTCATCGGGTCAGGAGGACATGTTGACGCACGACAAAGTGCTGAATAGAGCTGAGGTCCGCCGGGAGGTCCTCCGCCTGGCCCTCCCCGTCAGCGTCTCCAACCTGCTCCACCGGATGGTGACCGCGGTGGATATCTTCCTGGTGGGCGGACTCGGCGCTTCGGCTGTTGCGGCCGTCGGGCTTGGCCAGCTACTGGTCTTTATCAGCATGACCCTGGTGTGGGGGATCAACGTTGGAACCATGGTCTCGGTGGCTCAGCGGTGGGGGCATCAAGTTCCGCCACGGGCAATTCGAGACGCGGATCGTCCTCGAGCAGGATCGCTTCCGGTTCCTCCAGCAACAGGTCTAGTTCTTCGGCACGTTCCTCCTGAAGTGCCGGTTCCTCCAGCAACAGGTCTAGTTCTTCGGCWYCATCAAAGAGTAGGATGGCAACGTTTCTCATGGGCTCTGGGCTATCCTTTGTGGATCCTCAACTCCGTCACCTACCCACAACACCCACCGCCTTCTTTTTCGGAATCCCCTGCTTGCTGGATCGGAGGACAAGGATGGTCGCCATACGAGCAGAACACACAGCAATCTCCTTCTTTCGGCCGAAGTACGGTATGACACGAAGGACACTCCCAAAAGTACTGACACGCATCCGTGGGCATGGTCTCCTTCGACTTGTGGCCACACTCAGGACACGTGATGGTAGATTCGAGGATGGGGGTAAATGTAGATGTTTCTGTGAGCATAGTCTTGATGATTTACGCTATATGGTTGATTCCAAAGCGCCTTCCCGTAGGCGTAAGTACCTAAGCAAATTTAATTGTGCATTTTCTCGAGCATGGGGCGCGAAAAAGTGCACAATTAATTTCTCTCACCTACTTAGCAGGAGTAAGCCTGGTTTTAGGACGAGTAGCAGGGCCGTCAAAAGGCAGACCGGGAGTCCTCCGGCTTGTCCTTCACCTCCTTGAGGGCAAGGTCGA
>LXTG01000037.1 GCA_001643535.1 candidate division NC10 bacterium SPGG6
AGTTCCCTGTCATGGTCCGGTTCGTCGTCGGATGCGTCTGTGGGTTTGTCCAAACCGTACCACTGTGAACTGTCTGGCGCTGGGTCGGTTCGTTCGTAATCGCCACCGTCCTCCAGGTCTTCCCGCTCCGCGCCAACGGTCGCCAAACGGTCCATCAATAAGGGCCAGGCGCGCACGAACAGATAGGTGCGGCCGTCGTCGGTCTCGATCAGGTCCAGATTGTTGACGATGTAATCGAGGGCGTGTCTCTCGGCCGGCGTCATTTCGGTTAGCACCTTGCCGACCTGCCATTCAGGATCGACGCCATAAGGCGCTCCGGCGCGGTTGGTCTTGGGTATCAGCATATTCGATTTGCGTGACCGCGACATATTACCGGCAGGTATGAATCCCTCGCGGCTAAGGCGCGGGCCTTTGGTTGGGTTTTTCATGGTGTGTCTCCATAGGCTTTCTAGGCCRACCAGGGTGCGTCCCTRGCCTTCACCTACCAGGAGGAGCCGAAGGGCAGGCTCGAGAGGAACGTGAGGAAGCTGGTGGCCACTCTGGGCAACCCTGAGGACTTCCTCCTCTTCCCATGTGACGTCACCGATGACTCCACCATCGACGCCCTGTTTCAGACCATACGGTCGGAGTGGAAAGGGCTGGACGCCCTGGTTCACTGCATCGCCTTCGCGGATCGAGACGACCTGAACAGGCCGTTCTCCCAGATCTCCCGCACGGGATACAAGCTGGCGATGGAGGTGAGCGCGTACTCATTGAACGTGCTGGCGCGGTCGGCCGCGCCGCTAATGGATGAACGAGGTGGTGGCAGTATAATCGCCCTGACTTACAACGCCGTCGAGAAGGCCGTGCCGGGGTACAACGCCATGGCAGCGGCCAAGGCCGCCCTGGAGGTGGGAATTCGCTACCTCGCCGTAGAGCTCGGCCTCGGCAAGATCCGAGTTAACGCCATCTCCGCGGGGCCCGTACGCACCCTCTCTGCCAGCGCCGTCAAGGGCCTGTCGGCCCTCCGACGGTGGACGGAAGAGGTGTCACCGCTCCACGAGAACATCACGCCCGAAGACATCGGAAACACGGCTGTCTATCTTGCCAGCGACCTGTCCCGCATGGTGACGGGGAACATCATCTTCGTGGACAGCGGAACGCACGTGCTCGCAGCGCAGATCGGTGCCATGCGACAGTACGAGTCCGGCTCTGAACGGGGAGGCGCCTGACAAAACGCGACGCTAGTTGAGGCGGTCGTCCCTCTCCTCTTCCTCTTCCTCTTCCTCTTCGCCCTCGCCGCTGGCGCCTTCCTCCCCACTCTCGAACAGGTGCATCAGCTCCTCGCCAAACCGACGGCGCTCGCGGCCGCTCTCCCGCAGCAGGTCAGCGATGTCGCCGATCCCCTTGAGCTCGTCCGCCAGCTCCGGGAAGTCCTCCTCTGAACCGCCCTTGCCGCTGAGCTCGTCAAGACCCCGACGCCACGGCTCCTCAGCGTGCTCTGGCTCTGCCCCACCGGCAGGCTTACTACCACGAAACGTTGCCATTGATTTGACCCCTCCCCTTGGTATCGTCCGGTAGATTCAATTTATCAACGTAGGGTAAATGACAGGGTGAAATTCGGACGGCGAAAGGTTAAGGATCAGTAAAGAACCAGTCAAGCAGCATGGGCAAGCCACTCCCGCCTCTGCCCCCCCCGCCGCGATTGTGCGCCTGGGCTGGGCGGCTGACCCCCTTAGGGAATCTTCCCTAATAGTCTCTTGGCCCGTATTGCGACGGCTCCCAATTCTGCAACCGGTGTCTTACACCCCTTCAATCAAGATTACATTGCTGTACGGTATAAGAATATCCTTTGCTTTGGCGTATGCTGGCGACTTGTACCACTGCCGAGCTTGCTCCATGCTTTCGAATTCCAGCATTACCAACGTCTTGGGTTCCCAGTCTCCCTCCAATACCTCTACCATACCGCCATGAAGTATTGTCTTCGACTGGAAGGGTGCCAGGGACTCGCCAGCAAGTTTGGCATATTCATCCGTCGCCGCCGGGTCGGTGACTTCTACATCAAAGATTATATACGCTGCCATAATCCTTTCCCTCCTTCTGTTGCTGGTCTCTCCTCCTATGATAGATGGTGGATTCATGTCGGATAATCCACGTCGGTCAGGTCAAGTAGTGGCTACTACACTTTATTAACCCCGTAAAGAAGTGGTCGGTCAGCGCCGAATTCCAGCGATCGTAACCTTGCCAGGATCGTCCGTCCATACCCGGCCCCCTGCTTGGATTCGGATTCTAACCCATGGCACCGGTTCTTGCAAAGACACCGTGCATTGCGCTCCTCCTTCGAAAATCTGGCCGACAGTACGGCGCTCGCCGCCGCGATTGTGCGCCTGGGCTGGGCGGGTGTCAACGCGGCCAGGCTACCGATGTTGCTTAGGGTTGTTGCCGCACTATTAATGTGAATGTAATCAAAAGGAAACGTGTCCGTAACTTAGYCNGGCACAGGGCGAGCAYGTGTTCCCGGGCCTCCCTGGGCAAAGAATTCATCAGCGGCATGGTCTCCCCCCACGGCGAAAGGCGTGGTGTAAACGCCCTGTCGGGCTGACCCAACCGGCGAATTCCGGGGTGATGGGAGTTAACTCTCCCGTCCGAGCTCCCTGAGCTCGGCGATTTCCCGGTGACAGGCGATGCGGTGGCCGGGGACCGGCTCCCGGTAGGGGGCGGGGGTGGTATCGCAAACACCCTCGATGGCTATCGGGCAGCGCGGGTAGAACGGGCATCCCACATCGGTGAGCTCCACCTGCCGCGCAATCCCGGCAAGCGCGGCACGGGTCTGGGTGACGTCTTCCAGCCACCCCTGGCGCAGCTCCGGCACCGAGGACAACAACAGCTGCGTATAGGGATGCGAGGGCAGGCCGAGGATATTACCGGTGGTTCCGTCCTCGACGACCCGGNCCGAGCTGACTCCGTCGGCCTCGCCTTCGAAATTGAGCAGGACCCGGTGCCGGAGGGTCGGGAGCGCGACCTTCCGCACGTCGCCGAAGGAGACGTTCCAGCGCCCGTCCAGGAGGGCCTGGAATTTCGCGGCCAGGACCATGCCCTGGGCCCCGCGGGGGCTCGCGCCGAAGTTCACGTACTGGTTCGTGATGTCGTTGCTCCCCCACTCCCGCCAGACGGCGGTGGACTTGGTGCCCAAAAGGCACCAGTCGCTGAAATGCTTGATAAAATCGTCGATGAGGACAGATTGGCAGGATTGGTTTTTCAAAAGTCTGAAATTATTGATGGAACCGTTGTAAGAATGCCCAAAGCATATCCGGTGTATGATGAAGAGTATAAAGCTGCGCTTGAGCAAATTAAAGAATAGCTTACATTAGACGATATTACAGGTAAGGGGCCGTGGGTCCCGAGGAGTTGAATATGGACGTTCTCAGTGGTTTGAGTATTCTGACCAGTGGTGTTCGTATGGCCCGAAATCTGATTCCGGGGAAGGCCGAGCAGAGCGGGAGACCATTTGCAGTGGCACAAGACCAGTCTCCGGGTACGCAGTTCGTCGAAGGGCGCGAT
>LXTG01000069.1 GCA_001643535.1 candidate division NC10 bacterium SPGG6
GACGCTCTTCCGATCTTCCGTCCCCGTCCATCGACGGACACCCGGGGCACTTCGATCCCTCGGTGGCGGACTTCACTCAGGTAGCGCCGCTTCCCACCAGCCGTTACGCCCATGTCGGCGATCTCCTCGAGTTCGAGGTCACCAACATGACCGACGCGCACCATCCCTTCCACCAGCACGGCTTCTCCTTCCAGCCGGTGGAGCTGCGCGGACCGTTCGGTTCCTACCACTACGACTACAACGAGTTCGTGGACAACGTCAACATCCCGGCGCACCACACGCTGGTCTATCGCATCCGCCTGGCGGACCGCCCGAGGATGGATGGCGTCACGCCGGGAGGCGCCGAGGGACGCTGGGTCTTCCATTGCCACGTCTTCCATCACGCTGCGCAGGGCATGATCAGCGAACTCGTCGTGCTGCCGTCGCCGTAGACTGTCACCTAGCCATCCTTCCTACAATGCTTAAAGTGGATAAGGTCCTGGACCTGRAACCCGCACACACCGGCGCGCTCTTCGCCATAGCCCGGGCGTATGAAAAAGTGGATGTGGAAGAGGCCATCGCCCACTGGGGGCACTACCTCGACGTGGCATTGGAGTTGCCGTCGGAGCGGGAGTGGCTGGACATTGCTCGAGGCCATCTGGAGAAGCTGAGGCGGCTCAAGGAAGAAAACTCACCGGTAGAGTAGGGGAGGCGACACCGTGCAGGAAAGCGGCGAGGCTCGAGCAGCACTCTTTCGAGAACGGTTTCAACGGATCGCAGCAGAGGTGGGGAAGGTCATCGTGGGACACCGGGAAGTCATCCACGATGTCCTCTTCTGTCTTTTCTGCGGGGGGCATGCCCTCTTGGAAGGGGTCCCGGGTCTCGGGAAGACCCTGCTGGTCAAGACGCTAAGTCGGTGCCTCGATCTCCGGTTTTCCCGGATTCAGTTTACCCCTGACCTGATGCCGGCCGATATCATTGGGACCACGGTCGTGGTGGAAGACAGCCAGGGCAAAAAACACTTCCAGTTCCACCGGGGTCCCCTGTTTGGACAGATTGTACTGACGGATGAGGTGAATCGGGCTACCCCGAAGACCCAGTCCGCGCTTCTCGAGGCGATGCAAGAGCTGGCGGTGACCGTGGGAAAGACCCAGTATCCTCTGGAGCGCCCCTTCTTTGTCTTGGCCACCCAGAACCCGATCGAGATGGAAGGGACCTATCCCTTACCCGAGGCCCAGATTGATCGCTTCTTCTTCAAGATCCGGCTGACTAGCCCTGATATGCAAGACCTCACCGGGATTATCGATCGGACGACAGGGGAGACGGATGAGCCGGTCACCCGGATCATCGGTGGGGCGGAAGTGGAGACGATGAAGAGATGGGTGCGCGAGGTCCCCATCGCCACTCATCTCAAGGAGTATGTCTCTCGGATTATCATGAACACGCATTCCGACTGTGAGTCAGCGCCCGATTCCATCAAGCGCTTTGTCCGCTATGGGTCAAGTCCGCGGGGTGCCCAGGCCCTGGTCCTCGCCGGCAAGGCCATGGCACTCCTCGCGGGGCGGTTCAACGTGAGCGGGGATGACATCACCCGAGTGGCGCTGCCGGCCCTCCGCCACCGGATCATCCTGAGCTTCGAGGGGGAGGCGGAGGGCGTGACCCCGGACCGGCTTGTGACGGCGGTGCTCCAGCGCGTGACAGAGGAGATGGGCCTCAAGATCCTCACCTAAGTCGGATGCTGTTTTTCGCCCGCGACTGACTGCGAAAGAGCGCAGAGAAGGGCTTGACTGAAAATGAAAGGTCGTGCTAGTCTGTGGCGCTTTTGGTCGAGAGGAGCCCCCAGCAGGGGGACGGGTGGGCAGGGCGATCCTGAGGCGCTTGGTCGTAGAGTCCACCGAACCGCCCTTATCCTCATTGGGGGCGGTTCCCTTTTTTGCCTCATGGTGGGAGGGTGGAGCTGGGCCCTTGGCTATGGGATCGGGGGCGGGATCGCGGTGACCAACCTGGAGCTTTTGCGCCAAGGGGTCGGCCGGGTTCTCGCCTCGGAGACGCAGAAGGTCCTTCCCCGCCTTGTGGCCAGGTCGCTCCTCAGGTTGATCGGGATTGGGATCGCGCTCTTCCTGGTTCTCAGGTTTCTTCCGGTTCAGGTGGTGGGTCTGGCCGTTGGGCTGTTGGTGGGACCGGTCGCCATCCTGGCGGCTGGTTACCGCGGGTCGAATGACGTGGATCGAGAGACATGAAAAACGGCCAGATCGTTTGGGGGTGTCTCGGTGCTGAAGGGGGAGACGGTGAACTGGATCAGGTGTAAGAAGGCTGGGGCGGGGATCGTGGGCGTCCTCCTCACCGGCCTTCCCCTGGTGAGCCTGGCCGCAGAGGTCGGGGAGGAGTATCACCCGGGGATCATCAACCTCGACTTTACGTTCCTGCTGCAGCTGATTAATTTCATCATTCTAGTGGTCGTCCTCTACAAGTTCCTCTTCAAGCCGTTAACCCAATTTGTGGAGAAGCGGGCAGAGGGGATCCGGCACTCCCTGGAGGAGGCCAAGCGGGCTCGGGAAGAGGTGGCTCAGGCGCGGGTGGAGTATGAGGAGTCGTTGCGGACGGCGCGCCAGGAGGCAGCGGCCCTCAGGCAGCGAATGGATCGGGAGGTTGCCGAGGAGCGGGAACGATTGATCCAGCATTCGCGGGAAGAGGCCCAGCGCTTTCTCACCCAGGCCCGGTCCGAAATCGAACAGGAAGTGAGGCGCGCCAAGGCCGAACTCCGCAGTGAGGCGGTCAACGTCTCACTGACGGCGGCGGAGCGGCTGTTGCAGCGGAGCCTGACGGAGGAGGATCACCGGCGGTTTGCAGAGCAGTATATCCAGGAGATGGGGGGGGCCTCGTGATCGCGGGTTCGTTGGCAAAACGCTATGCCAGGGCGCTGGAAGAGGTGGCGGCCGAGGCGGATACGCTGGAGGTGGTCGGCGCGGAGCTCACCCGTTTGGCGACGCTCTGGCAAGAGGAACCCGCGATGGCTGCCTTCTTCGGCAACCCCGGCATCCTCCTCAGACAGAAGGAACAGGTTCTTCGAAGCCTCTCAAAGCGGATGAAGCTCTCCCCTCTTGTCGCCCGGTTTCTTGATCTCCTCCTCTCCAGGGACCGGATGCAGGTCCTACCGGCCGTCCCCCGCATCTATGGAGACCTGGTGAACAAACGTCTGGGACGAGTCCAGGCCGCGGTCACCACGGCGGTCCCCCTCGCACGCGATCTGAATGAGAGGCTCCGCCGCCGGATGGCCGAGGTGCTGGGGAAGACGGTGCTCCTGGAGCCCCGGGTCGATCCGGCGATCCTGGGGGGGGTCGTGGTTCAGGTGGATAGCACGGTGTACGACGGCAGCCTCCGGACACAACTCAGCCGGCTTCGGGAACATCTCCTCAGGGAGTGAGACACGATGGCACAGATTCGCGCCGACGAGATCAGTCAAATTATCAAAGAACAGCTCAAGGGCTACGAGGCCGCCATGGAGGTGGCCGAGGTCGGGACCGTCATCGAGGTAGGGGATGGGATTGCCCGGATCTACGGATTGGAAAAGGTGATGGCCGGTGAGCTCGTGGAGCTACCCCACGACGTCATCGGCATGGTCCTCAATCTGGAAGAGGATAACGTGGGGGTGATTCTCCTGGGAGAAGACGTCCTCATTAAAGAGGGGGACCTGGTCAAGCGAACCAGTCGCATTGCGCAGGTTCCGGTCGGCGAGGCGCTGATTGGGCGTGTCGTGAACGCCCTGGGCCAACCCATCGACGGTAAAGGGCCCATCGAGGCCAAGGAGCATCGTCCCATCGAGCGGTTGGCGCCCGGGGTGGTGGACCGCCAACCGGTCAAGGAGCCCCTCCAGACCGGCATCAAGGCTATCGATTCCATGATTCCCGTTGGGCGGGGGCAGCGGGAGCTTATCATCGGCGATCGACAAACCGGCAAGACGGCCCTCGCGGTGGATACCATCCTGAATCAGAAAGGGCAAGACGTCCTCTGCATCTACGTGGCGGTGGGGCAGAAACGGTCTACCGTGGCCCAGGTGGTCAAGGTCTTCGAGGACCATGGCGCCATGACGTATACCATCGTGGTCTCGGCCACCGCGTCCGAGCCGGCACCCCTCCAGTTCATTGCAACCTATGCGGGTTGCGCCATGGGTGAGTACTTCCGCGACAACGGAAAGCACGCCCTCATCATCTATGACGATCTCTCCAAGCATGCCCAAGCCTACCGCCAGCTCTCTCTGTTGCTTCGACGGCCGCCCGGGCGAGAGGCGTACCCCGGGGACGTCTTTTACGTGCACTCGCGCCTCTTGGAGCGGGCGGCGAAGCTCAACGACGAGCTGGGTGGGGGATCGCTCACCGCCCTCCCAATCATCGAGACCCAGCTCGGAGATGTCTCCGCCTATATCCCCACCAACGTGATCTCCATCACCGATGGCCAGATCTACCTCGAGACCGATCTCTTCTACGCCGGGGTCCGACCGGCGGTGAACGTGGGGCTCTCGGTCTCGCGGGTGGGGGGGAACGCCCAGATCAGAGCCATGCGGCAGGTGGCCGGACGGCTCCGCCTGGATCTCGCCCAGTACCGGGAACTGGCTGCCTTTGCCCAGTTCGGGTCTGAGCTGGATAAGGCGACGCAAGCGCAGCTCAACCGAGGAGCGCGGATGGTCGAGATCCTGAAACAGGATCAGTACGTTCCTCTCTCCGTGGAGCGGCAGATCCTGATCATCTTCGCCGGAGTCAATGGGTATGCCGATGATCTCCCGGCCGAGGAGATCCGATCATTCGAGGATGGGCTCTTGCGGTTTGTTGAGGCAAGATATCCAGAGATCTATCAGGAACTGAATGAAAAGAAGATAATCGGCGAGGATCTCCGGCAGAAGGTGGAGCAGGCCATCCGGGAGCACAAAGAGGAATTCAAGGCTCAGAAACCAGCAGCGTAGGCTTGGTTTATGGATCAGGATCCACGGTTCACAGTTCCAAGCCTCGGTATTGGGTGTTGGGTATTGGGTTTTAGGTGCGAGCTTATGGTTCAAGGGGGCCTAGGGACGAACACCTAACACCTAAGAGGGAAAACCCAACACCGGATATCGGACCTTGGACATTGGACGTGAGAGATGGCGACGTTACGGGACATCCGGCGACGCATCAATAGCGTCAAAAGTACCCAGCAGATCACCAAGGCCATGAAGATGGTGGCCGCGGCGAAGCTCCGCCGTGCCCAGCAGCGGATCGTAGAGGCGCGGCCCTACGCGTACAAGATCCAGGAGGTCATCGCTTCCCTAGCGCTGCGGACCTCCCCGGAACAGCACCCCCTTCTGGCCACGCGAGAGACGGGACGGAAGGGGTTGGTGGTTGTCGCGGCGGACAAGGGGCTTTGCGGTGCCTTCAATGCCAACATCCTACGGAAGGCGTTCGAGTATCTCCGGCAGGCCGAGGACGCCGAAGTCCAGATCACGCTCTTGGTCGTGGGTCGGAAGGTCCGGGACTTCTTCCGGCGACGGCAGGTCGAGCGGCAGGGAGAGTGGATCAATATCTTCGATCAGCTTGCGTATACGCACGCGGCCGAGATCGGGAGCCAGTTGGCCAGGGGATACCTTGATAGCGAGCTGGACGAGGTACATCTCTTGTATAACGAGTTTAAATCGGCAGGCATTCAGCGGCTGGTGATGGAACGGCTCCTTCCCATCACGCCACTCTCCGTGGAGGCCGAAGAGCTGCAGCCGGTGGAGTTCATCTTCGAGCCGTCGCCAGAGGTCATTTTGGGTGAGCTGTTGCCTCGCCATGTGGAGATTCAGGTCTATCGAGCCCTGATGGAATCGGCGGCGGCAGAGCAGGGAGCGCGTATGACCGCCATGGAGGCAGCCACGCAGAGCGCCTCGGAGATGATCGAGCGGCTGACGTTGGTGTTCAACAAGGCTCGGCAAGAGCGGATTACGAGAGAGCTCATGGATATTGTGGGGGGGGCCGAGGCCCTCCGGGGGGCCGGCACCGCCTAGCGGAAGAGCGATGGCCGACGACCGATGACCGACAGGGAGGGCTGGAAGGCTGGGATGCTGGGAAGCTGGAGAACTGGAAAACCAGAACCTCAATAGGGCATATGGGGATCGGTTTTGGCCTTCTAGCGTGCTAGCCAGCTAGCATTCCAGCGGGTAACTACCGAGGGGGGAGAGCGCCGATGAACGAGGGATGGATCGTCCAGGTGATTGGGCCGGTGGTGGACTGCGAGTTTGCGCCCGGGCGTCTGCCGGCGATTTACAATGCCGTTAAGGTGCCGGGGATGGAGTACACCGACATCTTCTCCTATACCAAGGAGCTGACCCTGGAAGTGGCCCGGCACCTGGGGGAGAACAAGGTGCGCTGTATCTCGTTGGCCGGGACCGATGGACTCGTCCGCGGACAAAAGGTGATCGATACCGGTGGCCCCATCAAGGTCCCCGTCGGTCGATCCACGTTGGGGCGGATCTTGAACGTGATCGGGGAGCCGGTGGATAAGCTCGGCCCGGTGCATGCGGAGAAATTTTATCCCATTCATCGGGAGCCTCCTTCCTTTGAGGAGCAGGCGACCGAGGTGTCCGTGATGGAGACCGGGATCAAGGTGGTCGACCTGTTAGAGCCGTACACCCGGGGGGGCAAGACCGGCCTCTTCGGGGGTGCGGGGGTGGGCAAGACCGTCCTTATCATGGAGCTGATCCGCAACATCGCCATGGAGCATGGAGGCATCTCTGTCTTTGCCGGGGTGGGGGAACGGACCCGGGAGGGGAATGACCTCTGGCTCGAGATGAAGGCCAGCAAGGTGATCGATAAGACCGCCTTGATCTATGGTCAGATGACCGAGCCGCCCGGGGCGAGGCTTCGCGTGGGCCTCACCGGCCTCACCGCGGCCGAATACTTCCGGGACGAAGAGGGGCAGGATGTCCTGTTATTTATTGATAATATCTTCCGCTTTACCCAGGCCGGCTCCGAGGTCTCGGCACTGTTGGGGCGGATGCCGTCGGCCGTCGGCTACCAACCGACCCTGGGGACCGAGATGGGGGAGCTTCAGGAGCGGATCACTTCCACCAAGCGAGGGTCCATCACTTCGGTGCAGGCGATCTACGTCCCGGCCGACGACATCACGGACCCAGCGCCGGCCACCACCTTTGCCCATCTCGATGCGACCACTGTGCTGTCCCGGCAGATCGTTGAGCTGGGGATCTATCCCGCGGTAGATCCGCTCGCCTCCACCTCGAGGATCCTCGATCCTCGCGTCTTGGGCGAGGAGCACTATCGCGTGGCCCGGGGCGTGCAGGGAATCCTACAACGGTACAAGGACCTGCAGGACATCATCGCCATCCTGGGAATGGAGGAGCTTTCCGAGGAGGATAAGCTGGTGGTGTCGCGCGCGCGGAAGATGCAGCGGTTCTTCTCGCAGCCCTTCTTTGTAGCTGAAGAGTTCACCGGGACTCCCGGAAAGTATGTCCCCCTGCGGGAGGCCGTGAAGGGATTCAAAGACATCCTGGAGGGCCATTGCGACGAGTGGCCGGAACAGGCCTTCTACATGGTGGGGAATCTCGAAGAGGCGAAGGAAAAGGCGGAGCAGCTCGCCGGCACATAAAGCAGCAGTCGGCAGCCGTCAGCAAGAAATGGGAAGTAACCTCTATGAGAACAAAGCTGACTGCCGACTGCTTGGGATGAGCGATGGCAAGACATGAGGGCATTCCAAGGACGCTGAACTTGGAGGTGGTGACTCCGACCCGGATGGTCGTGAGGGAGGAGGTCGAGGAGGTCATGGCCCCTGGGGCCGAAGGATACTTTGGGGTCATGGGTGGCCACCTCCCCTTCATGTCCACCCTCAAGGTCGGAGAGCTCGCCTACCGGAAGAATGGCAGGTGGCGGCATCTCGCGGTGAGCTGGGGCTATGTCGAGGTTCGGCCCGAGACGGTGATCGTGTTGGCGGAGGCGGCAGAAAAAGCCGAGGAGGTCGATGCGGCCCGGGCAGAGCGGGCGCGGGACCGCGCCTTGGAGCGCTTAGCCCAGTGGGGGGACGAATCGATTGACGTCTTGCGGGCGCAGGGGGCTCTTACGCGCTCCCTGACCCGGATCGAGGTGGCTGGGAAGAGCTAATACAATGAGCAAGGGCCACTGATCGGCTGTAACGAGGTTAAATATTGAGGGGCGCATAGAATGCGCCCCTTTTTTATCCCTGCGACCACTGGCCCCGCATGATGATGATCCCCATTGGCGTCCCCGGTGGGGGATTGGTATTGAAGAGTGGATCGTAGGCCCAGTTGCGGTTAGGCGGGCGGTAGTAGTTATTCCCTGAGTTCCCGCAGCAGCGCCACGCCTCGGTGGCCTGCTGGCTGTGCCACAGAGCGACGAGGGAGCCATTGTAGTTGAAGTCCACGCTGTTCCAGTCCTCCAGGAAGCGGATGACGTTCTCCAGCTGGCCATTCCCCTGCCCCATCGTGGATTCGGCGCTCGGCCCCATGGCAAAGGCGGCGTTTACCGTGGTTTCCGCAGCGGGCCGACTCGAGGTCTTGCCTTCGGCCTTCTTCTTATCATCGTAGTCGTTCGGCCCCCAGTTGTTAGAGAGGACGGTGATGGCGTCGGCGAGCACGGCCGCGGGGACCTTGTTCACCGTGTTGTAATCTCCCTGAACATAGACCGGGTTCTCCGAGACCACGGTCAGCCCCGTGCTCGGCAGCTCGGCGCCGTTCACCAGGCGGATGCCTTGCCCTTTTTTAGGGCTGCTCTTTTTTTCGTTTGCGGTCGCGTACAGGATGCCGTTGGCCGGCATCATCCCGCAGGCCGTCAAGGCGCCGACATCAATTTGGGTGACCTTCATTTCTGTCTTTTCCCTGCCGTCGTAGAACTCTTCCTTGCGGACCGCCTTTTTGCCCTTGGCGTCCTTGCACTTATCGAGCTTGATCTCGTTGCCGGCTTGATCGTAGCCCTTCTCTTTTTCGATGATTAGATCCGCCTGGTAGTAGAGCTTGGCCGCTTGGAGCTCCGGAGAATCCCCGGCACTCCCCTTCTCGATCATCAGATGCGACGATACATCCGCATTGTCCGGGTCGTACAGCGCGTCCGGGATGGGGGGGATGATCTCCTGGACCCCCATGGCGCCATCCTGCACACGGCCGCCAAAAGTGCTGAGGGCCGCGCTCTTCCAGTCGTCGGCCGTCCACGCATTGGTGAAATCCTGGTCGTACTCGTGATCGAAGTTAAGAGTCTGGTAGTTCCCGCTGGCGTCCTTGATCTCGGGGTTCGTCCCGCGATTCGAGGGATCATTCTTGACGTAGCGGTAGATATTCCCGGTGGTGGTCGCGTACGAGTCGATTTTTACGCCCGCGTTGGCCTTGAGGTACAGGTTGCTGTTCGAATGGATCCGGCCGGTGAATATCATCTCCGGGCCCGCACTGATCTCCAGGTCGACGCCCCTGCCGTACAAGACCCCGAACTGAAAGAGCGGGATCCCCAGGTGCTGGACCTTCTGCGTGAGCTGGGCGCGACTCCCGCGGGGCCCGCGCACCGTGGCCGTGACCAGGTAGTCGGTCGTCTGGGCGATCAGCCCGGCGTAGGCGCCGCCGCTGAGCGTAGTTTGATAGTTATAAGGCTGCACCGTGCGGACCCGTCCTACCTGGAAGGCATCGAAGGTGTAGCTGGCGTCGGTGAGCACGGGTGGAGCCAGGGCGGTGAGCTGCGCATCGGTCGGGGTCGGAGTCGCCCCCAGGAGGCTCTTGAGACTCGACACGCCTGACTCGAGCCCGGCCTCGGCCGCGTAGAAGGCCGCGGTGTGATTCCGGTAGTTGCTCGCAATGGTGTCCTCGGTCCGGGCCGTCATCAGGAAGGCGAGCCCCATCACCGACAAGACCGCCATGACCAGTATCGAGACGACGAGGACGACCCCTCGCTGCTCTGCCATGCGTGGGATGGTACGATCTTTCATTGATGGTCTCCTTTCGGGCGACTCCTGAAACTGCTGGCGTAGCCCCCTCCCGGAAAGAGAACTATGTGAGCAATCTCTGTGCCAAGGGGTGTTTGGGCAACTTATTGAAATATAAGATATTCCGATGGTCGGCCCTCGTCCGGGTGCCGATCTTCGGGCACCTGTCGGGAAGGAGACAAGGAGGGTCTAAAAAGGACACAGACGGGGATGAGACTGGTGGAATCACGAGGGGGCGAATACAGGAGGACGTCGAGCTGTGGTCGATCAGGGCTCGTCGTCCGGGGCGGTGTCGGGTCCTGCCTCTTCGCCCAGGGCTTCCTCCATTATTGGCTCGACGTCTTTCCCCAGCTCGTCTCCCATCTCCTTGCCCATGCGCTTGACCCACCGGCGGATGCTCTGGGGATTGTCTTCATCGAGGTCCCCAAGCCGGCTCGGATCGGCGAGTCGCTCGAGGCGCTCCTCGGCGGAAAACTCTACGATGAAATAATCATTCTCCACTCCCAACCCGGGCAGTACGTGCCGGCCCCGCCGCTCCCGGCAATGTCGCTCGGGGCCTGAAAGCCTCGGCGTGCATTGGCGCCTCACCTTTGTTTACCGTTGGTTCATAAGTTCAATCTCCTCGGAGGGGCGAGGGGAGGCGGGTCTGGACCTGGCGGAACCTGGTTTGCGGGCGGCCAGGGGGTACCGCCCGCCGGAGCGAAGTGCAGGCGGGGGATGGCCGTCCTGGTGCTGACTAGAACCACCCGGCGCGGAATCTAGAGCTTTCGCAACACTGACCCGTGGAATCGTTCCGCCAGGGAAGACCCACCCCCTGAGCCCCTCTTGGTTTGACTCCAATCGAGAGGCGCGGAGCGAGGGACCAAACGTGCTACCATTTCCCCCGCCTCCTTGACCGCGCTGTGGGAGTGTGGTAAGCAGGGATACAATGCGTTGCCTTCACTGTGGCTATGTGAGTTTTGAGAATCTCACCACCTGTCGGCGGTGCTCCAAGCCGCTTCCCACGAGCCCCCGGCATGGTCCGGCCTCCTCGATCCCATCGCCTGAATCCGGTTCCCCCTCTGTCCCCTCTCTTTCCACTTCCGCCGTGGCTGTCCAGGAGCGGCAGCGTGTGCTCGACGGGCTACACGCTGTGGAAGGAGACAGTTCCGACGAGGAGGTGGACTGGGACCGCCTGGCCCTGCCTGCGGAGCTACGGGCTCCCCCGCGTCCCTCGGTCGTCTATGCCGGTTTGTTCAGAAGGGTGGCGGCAGTCCTGGTGGATGGACCGCTTCTCCTTGTCCTGACCGTTCTCGCGATGACCCTGGCTTCCCTGACGGCCATCGGGGGTGGCACGGTCGTGGGTGAGGTGACCCGTCAGATAGAACTTCTGGCATCGGGAGCCGCGCTCGTGGCGGCCATTGCGGTGAGTCTCGCGTATCACGTCTTGTGCTGGGGGCAGGGAGGTCAGACCCCCGGGAAGATGCTGATGGGGCTGCAAGTGGTAAGGCGGGATGGGGAGGAGATCGGATACGGTCGTGCCTTCCTCCGGTGGATCGGGTATTTCTTCGCCATGCTCCCGTTGGGTTTAGGGTTGACCATGGTGCTCTTTCATCCGCACGGGCGAGGGCTCCACGATCTTTTGGCAGGGACCTGCGTCATCCGGTTGGGCGTCGACAACGCGGAAGGGACGCGGGGGGACGGGTGATGACTGAAAGGATGAGGAGAGGACGCGGGCTGGCCATTCTCGCACTCCTCGTGAGTATCGTTGCCCTAGTGATCGCGGTTATGGCCTACCAGCGGACGGGGGCGCGGATGAGGGTCCTCGAGGATGCCTGGCAGAGGGCCCGCCAGGAGACGGCCGATGCCCTGGGCCGGGTGGAAGAGCTTGTGCGAGGGTCTAGGGAAAGACAACGATAAGCTGCGCACTCACCGAGACCGCTTCCGGACCCTTTTCCCTGAACCCTGAACGCTCAACCCTGAACCGGAAAAGAACCTCCCTCCTTTCCCCACAAGATCGTAAGGTTTCAACACGATCTTCTTTTCAGCATCCCGGTTCGTATATCCCAGCCGATAGCATTCCACCCCATGCTTCTTGGCGATGGCCATGGCCTGGTCGATCTGGCGGGAGTCATCCGGGAGCACGAGACAGAACCCGATACCCATATTGTAGACTCTGAACATCTCCGTGGGGTTTATCCGGCCCGTCGCCTGGATCAGGCCAAAGATGGGGTGGGGTTCTGGCCAGGAATCGAGGATGAACCCGACGCGGGCGGCGACCCGGCTGAGGTTGAGCAGGCCGTCACCGGTCAGGTGGATGAGGGCCCTGAGATCCAGCCCCGCCCTCAGCATATGCAGGATCTCCGGGACATAGATGCGTGTCGGTTCCAGCAGTTCTGCCCCAACGGTCCGGCCGAGCTCGGGGATGTATCTGTCCGGGCGAAGTTTCTGGCGTCGGAACAGTACATCACGGGCTAGGGTGAGGCCATTGCTGTGAATGCCGCTGCTTCGCAGCCCCAGAACCACGTCCCCCGGTTTAATGCGCTGGCCGATGATGATGCGATCCAGGCGGACGATGCCGACGCAGGTCCCGACCAAGTCAAACCCGTCGTCCTTGTGGACCCCTCGGATCATCTCGCGGAGTTGGGCGATCTCGCCTCCGGGAATCGTAATCCGGGCCCGGCGCGCGCCCTCCCGCAGCCCCCGTCCCATCTCTCGAAGGACCCGACGATTCGGCAACTGCACCGCTACGTAATCAACCAGGGCGAGCGGCTCTGCCCCCACGCAGAGCAAGTCATTGGCGTTCATGGCGATGCAGTCGATGCCGATGGTGTCAAACTTGCCGACCATCTGGGCCACGAGGATCTTCGTCCCTACCCCGTCCGTGGAGATGGCCAGGCCGAGATTCTCCTCGAGGGCGATGACATTGGCAAAATACCCAAAGGGAAGCATCACCCGGCCGATGCGTTTCCGAAAGGCGAAGGTCTCTCGGAGCAATGCAATCAGGTCCGTGAGGGCAGATGCTTGTCCCGCCGTGTTCACGCCGGCCTGACGATACGATGCCTGCTTTGAGCGACCCATGCGTTCCCTCGACGAGGCGTAGTTCGACTCACCATAGCCTAATTTACACTGCCGGACAAGCTCTCCCGGTCCCCGGAAACCCCTCGACACTGGCGCATCAATCTGGTATGCTGCCGCCCACTCCATGTCGCAGCGTTGAGGCTTTCCGACCTGACCCCCCGGTCATGCACGAATCGGGCAGGTAGCTCAGTAGGTAGAGCACGGGACTGAAAATCCCGGTGTCGGCGGTTCGATTCCGCCCCTGCCCACCAGCACACCGAAAAATTCCAATGCTTCTTTCGCGTATCCGTCTGCTTGATATGTCCGAAGGCATGCCCGTCGATGCGCAGATCAGCCGTTCCCTCCCTGCGGAAACGCGAGCTGCGGGGTGACCTGCTATTATTTAATGATCGGCGGTTGGCACGGTTGTTGCTCTTTCGCAGGAGACAGTGACCGGTGAGACCAGGGAGGAAGAGGCGATGCCGATGTTCTTTTTCAGTGTGCGAGAAACGTCAGACTCTGAAATGGAACTGATAGAAGTTGATGCCCCAGATCTTATGGACGCGCTACAAACCCTGGCTGGTTGGTGTCCTGAAATCCACATCGTGCGGCTCGAAGGAGTCAGTGCAGGCTCCCCCGGTTACGCATAAGGGTTCACGATTCGCCCTTGCTGCACCAGGAAATGCAAGGGGGCCTACTCGGCCCTCACCCGCCGCTCTTTGATCTCTAACCGGATTCGCACCGCTAATTCTTTTATCTGTCGAACGCCTTCCCCCTCGGACAACTCGCCCCCGCCTACCCGCTTGGCAATCGTCAAGCGCTTCGTAAGCCACAGATCGACCAGGTCCATGTAGGGATAGCGGACTTCTGCGAGCTCACGGCGGCAGTCGGCGGCCATGCTCTTCCAGTGTGCTCCGCCGGCTAGGCCCCGGCGGAGTTTTTGATCACACGCTTCTTGCCACCGGAAAAACATCTGCGACAAGTCGGTCGGTGCCCTGGGCGTCAAGGGAGAACGCTGGGTCAGATAGGTAAGGACGTTCTCGACAAAGCGGGGTCCGTCGGCCCAGCCGCTCCCGATTTCCCGGCCGAGGTCGAAGGCGACCGCCAGCACCGTCCCCTGTCCTACCCGTTGCTCAGCGATCAACGGTGAAGGGAACCGTGCCCCAAATATCCGACCAGAAGCGTGAAAGGTGGCCCCACCGGCGTACTGTGCGATCTCGACCGCGCCGGACTTTTTAGGATTGAGATCGTTAAAGGTCATCATAGTTCGAAACGTCACTTCCTCCAGAATCGGATGGGCTGGCTGAAGGGGGATGACTGCCTTGAAGGGGACAGAGACCCAGTCCCGCGAGGTCCGTATCTCCAAGGGGATGATGGAGGCCACCGGCTGGTATCCTCCGCTTCCGTACGAGTTTGGACCGCCGGTGATCAGGAGCGATCCTCCCCGGTTGAGGAAGTCGGGCAGACGATCCCGAACGGCCCAGGGGAGCACGTCGTAGGGGACGTTCGAAAAGACCAGTACCGCAAACTCCAGAAGGTCGTGCTCCCAGAGCTGCCCCTTGATCTCTGCGTTTGCCCTGTCCTTGACCGCTTCCGTGGGGATGTAGGAATCATCCCCCAGGACCAGGATGAGCTTGACGGGCTCTGCCGCCGCTTGCCGCAGAAATAGCGTGAAAGCCAGGAGCAGGCCAGGCAGCACTCGCCTGGTGAAAGGAATGGATGCACACTTCGAAAGGGTTGTCATTACGGGAATCCCATGATCTTCATCCTTGCTTCGCTTGACGGTACGGCGAGTTCGCCGGCGCTTTGATGTGAGATATTCATCAGGCCTTGCTCGTACTCGCTGCTCAAAGCAAAACGCCCCTCGGGTCAACCCCGCCCCAAGAGGGCGCCTGAAATGCGTGCTTTACCAACGAGAGTGTCAAAGGTTTCGTGGCTACCGCTTCTCCTACCATAGCGTATAACCAACTATCGACGGGGTGTCAAGAACTGACGCCACAGCCAAAGTTTCGCTTGGAAGGAGGTGCGCGGAAGTGTTAGAACTATCGACAAGACCGTGTTGGTCCGTCATTGGTGGAGCGGCCGGTGGAGACCAGAAGAAGGATCTGCATGGAGGAGATTCGCATGGGGAAAATCGCATGGTGCACAGGAGCGATCCTGGTTTTGGTCGGCTGCGCTGCCTCACCCCAGGTCCTGATGCGGAGTCTCCCGCTCGCGGGTGAGACCCGACTAGCGGGCACGTCCATAGAACAGGTCTCGCTGCAGGAGGCCGGTGTCTCGGAAAGGGAGGACCGCTTTTTTTTGACGCGGGTGTCGCTGAAAAATCGCACCGGAAAAACGCTTCACTTTGGACCACAGCATGTGTATTTGGCCGATGCGGGCGGGAGACTGCTTCCGCGTATTTCCGAGCGATGGCTGCCCGAGTACTACGATGCCGGAATACGCGGAATCCCCCCCGACCCAGATCGCAAGGCGATTGCCTCTTTTCCGTCGGCCGAGGTGAAGCTGGGGGACGCCACCTATGTAGCCCCGCCCTTGACCTCCGGCCAGAAAGGCCAGATGGCGGCCGAGGTGGCGGCACTCGTCCGGGCGGCTTTTGTGCGTCCACAGAGAGATGCTCCCAGAACCTTTATCCACAAGGCGTCCGAGGTCACGCTGGGGGTTCTTGTGAGAGACGTCACGCTCAGGCCGAACGAGAGAATTGCCGGGTACGTCTACTTTTACCAATCAGCAGCAAGGAGGCCGCTATACCCCTTGCGGCTGGTGATCGAGCTCCAGGGCGAGGTTCATGCGTTTCTTTTTCGGGAGCGATGAGAGACTTCTGTCCCGGTTCGACAAGCCCTTTGCGATGGGTTTCAACGGGTGATAGACTTGGCGTGGCAAGGGGGCGACGGGGAAAATCCGGAGGGAGGAGAAGTTCATGGTCTACACCGTGGATGAGATCGCGCGCCTGGTTCAAGGAGAGGTCATCGGAGACGGCGCTGTCCCGATCCGGGGAGTGACCTCTATCGAGGAGGCCCGTGAGGGGAGCCTGATCCTTGCGGAGACCCCCGCTTACTTCACACGCGCCGAGGCCTCGTCTGCCTCCTGCATCCTTGCTCGTCAAGGGGCCGGACCATCACGGAAGAGCTTGATCCTGACGGGAAATACGAGGGTGGCCTTTGCCCGGGTGTTACGGCTTTACCATCCGCCCAAAGAGGCGCCTGCGGGGGCCCATCCGTCTGCGGCGATCGGGGAAGGAGTCGAGCTTGGGGGCCAGGTGGCCATCGGCCCCTTCGTTACGATCGGCCAACGGGCAAGGATTGGCGACCGGGTCGTGATCGGCCCCAGTTGTGTGATTGGGGACGGGTGTGAGATTGAAGAGGACACTCTCTTGCACAGTCGCGTGACCCTTTACGACGGAACACGGGTGGGAAAGCGAGTGATCATTCACGCGGGGGCGGTCGTCGGCTCTGACGGGTTTGGCTTTGCCCCGGACGGCGGAGAGCAGGTCAAGATTCCGCAAGTGGGGATCGTGGTCATCGAGGATGATGTTGAAATCGGGGCGAATGTCTGTATCGATCGGGCCACCCTGGGCCGGACCCTGATCGGGCGAGGGGTGAAGATCGACAACCTGGTTCAGATTGGCCATAACGTCACCGTGGGGGAAGGTTCGATGCTCTCCGCCCAGGTCGGCATCGGCGGCAGCGCAACCGTGGGGAAGAGATGTACCCTGGGGGGCCAGGTGGGAATCGCCGACCACGTGACCCTGGGGGATCGCGTGATCGTCGGCGCCCAGTCCGGGCTCGCGCCGGGAAAGCAGCTTAGGGAAGGGGAGATCGTCTGGGGATCCCCTGCCCGACCTATCCAGAAAAGCAAGAAGCAATTTGCGGCGATGGCCCGGGTGCCAGGGCTCTTGGAGGAGGTGGCCGCGTTGCGCCGGAGGGTGGCTGATCTCGAGACGCGGTCTGCCCGTTGAAAAATTATGCGTGAGGCGAGGGACCTGCCGTATTTTCCCGGGAATAATGTGAGCATCGGGAGACTTCTCCGAGGCAGGAGTCTCTCTTGGTGCTCCGTGGGGGGATGATGAGGGATAGGGTGGAAACGACCCCCCGGATCCTCGCGGTCGGGACCGCGACACCAAGGGAGCGGTTTACGCAGGCTGAAATCCTGCGGTGGACCGGATACACCGACCCCCTCCGTCGGGGGTTTTTCCTGCGGAGCGGGATCAAGCACCGCCGCCTCTTTCTCGACCGGGAGACCTTTACCCCTGACGAGACCGTCGACCAGCTCAATGCCCGATTCGAGCGTGGAAGCCTCGAGCTGGGGTGTCAGGCGATCCTGGCTTGCCTTGAACAGGGAAGGGTTGTCCCCCAAGAGATCGATTTCCTTGCGACCACCACCTGTACCGGTCGTCTCTGTCCAAGCCTCGACACGCGATTCATCCGGGCGCTACGGATGCGGCATGATATCCAGCGGGTCCATGTGGGGGATACGGGCTGCGCCTCGGGGGTCGTGGCCCTCGAGCAGGCCTTTAATTATATCAAGGCCCACCCCGCGGGACGGGCCCTCGTGGTATCCGCCGAAATTTGCTCTGCCACCTATTATCTGGACGACACGCCGGAGACAGCGGTGGCGAACGCCATCTTCGCTGATGGGGCGGCTGCCGTATTGGTCGCGGGTGCGGGGGACGGAGTGGCCCTCGTAGAAAAGCGGACCCTTCTGAGGCCGGAGTATCTCGATCTCATGGGTTTTATCTATCCCGGGGGGCGCCCGCGCATTCTCCTCTCCAAAGAGATCCGGCATGTCGCCGCCGTGATGCTCGAGGAGCTGAGCGCGTCGATGCTGGCGGAAAACGGGCTCAAGCGGCGCGACATCCGGTTCTGGGTCCTCCATTCTGCGGGCCGACGGGTGCTGGAAAAGGCGAAGGATTTGCTGGGGCTTACCGACCGCGATCTCCGTTTCTCCCGCCAGGTTCTCCGAAATTTTGGCAACATGTCCTCCGCCACCGTCCTGTTTGTCCTGGATGCGGTCCTCCGCTCGAGGGAGCCCCGCCCCGGCGACTGGGGTATCCTGGCCGCCTTGGGACCCGGCTTTGCCGCGGAAGGGCTTCTCCTCCGATGGTGAGATTTCCGCTGCCACGGGCCGAAGGAATCGGGGAACTCATCGATGATCCCGGGATTGCCCTGGACGAGCTTTCGGCCAACCTCCAGGATTTGGAGCGCCTGAATCGCCTCTTCGGCGGCACGCGCCTCATCCTACACTATCTGGAACCGGTATTCCGTCGCACTCATGCCGGTGAGGTCCAGATCTTGGACGTAGCGACCGGTGGGGCCGACATCCCTGCTGCCATCGTTCGGTGGGCCCGTCGCCAGGGGTGGCGAGTTCGGATCGTGGGGAGCGACAAGAATCCCCAGGTGTTGCGGGCGGCCGCGGAGCGGATTCGGGATTACCCGGAGATCAGCCTCGAGCTGGAGGATGCCCTGGCCCTCCCCTACCCGGCCGGAAGTTTCGACGTAGTCCTCTGTTCCCTGGCCCTCCACCATTTGACCTATCCGGAAGGGGTCAAGCTCCTGGCCTCCCTGGATCGGATCGGGCGGTGGGGATTCATTGTGAACGATCTCCTCCGGAGCTGGCACGCGTATCTCCTGACATGGCTCGCTATGCGTCTCTTCTGCCGAGGGCGCCTGGTCCGCCACGATGGGCCCCTTTCGATGTGCCGAGCGTATACCCTTTCGGAGCTTCGCACGATGGTGGATGAGGCGCGGGTGAATGGGGTCCGGATCCGTTCGCATCCCTTTTTCCGGGTTGCCCTGGTCAAGGAGCATGGCGATGACCGGCCCCCGGATCGCTAAAGTAAACGCACAACGTGCGTGTACTTGTCACAAGATGAAATGCGTTTAATTAGTGTCGGCCTCCTCCTGCTGCTGGTCTTCCCTGCCCGCCCCGTCTCCGCCTGTGAAATTCCTCCGGAGCTCCTGGCCAACCGTACCTTTACGGAGAACCAGAAAATCCTGGAGGGAGAGGTGCTCTTTGTGGCCGATGCGCGACTCCATGACTTTGAGGGTCGGACCGCGGCGGTCTCGGGTCTCGTTATGGCCAGGGGACTTCAAGATGCGGTCGGGTGCGTGGCGATTGATGCAAGGGGCCTGGAGACCGGAATTGCCCTCCGCAATAAGTTCATGTGGGAAGATCATCTGGAGGTTACCAAGTTCCCCGAGATCCGGTTCGTCCTGACCGGCCTTGCCGATGTGCAGACGGAAGCCGAGAACATTGGTCTCACGCTAGAAGGGGAGCTGTTCCTCCACGGGGTGGCGAGAGACGTACGCATCCCTGCCAAGCTTACACCTGGGGACGGAAGGACCAAGGTGGAGGGAAGGACGAAGCTCAGGATGAGCGACTATGGCATCGCGCGTCCTGCGTTTCTCTTTATCACGGTCAAGGACGAGGTCGAGGTCCGATTTCGGGTCCTGATGGGAGAGGCCGAGTGAAACGGACTGCGGATGTTTTGGTGGTGGGGGGAGGCCCGGCGGGGAGTGCGACAGCCATCCTGCTGGCGAGGGCGGGACTTGAGGTGTGTTTATTGGAGAAGAGTCACTTCCCTCGGGAGAAGCCGTGCGGTGATTACCTCAATCCGGGGTGTGTTCCGCTCCTGGAGCGCCTCGGGGTCCTTTCCTTGTTGGAGGCGGAATGTCCCCAGCCGATCCGGGGGATGCGGATCGAGGCTCCCGAGGGGACGGTCCTCATGGGGACGTATCCGGGTAACGGGATTCCGCCACACGGGTATTCTCTTCCCCGATATATGTTCGACACCCTCCTCTTTGAGGCGGCCCGCCGGGCCGGGGTCGAGTGCCACGAGGGATGTCGGGTGATGGATCTGATTTGGGAGGGTCCTCGGGTTACAGGGGTGGTCGCCGATTCCGAGGGTCAGCCACAGTCCTTCCGTGCCTCCGTCACCATCGGGGCCGACGGTCGGAACTCGGCGGTGGCCCGCCGCCTCAACCTTTTCTCCTGGCATCCTTCCCATCGGAAGGTCGCCTTGGTCCGGCGCTTTCAGGTGGCTCAGGACCTCGGCGATCTGGGAGAGGTGTATCTGGGGAGGGCGGGGTATTGCATCCTGAACCCGCAGGGAGGGGGGAAAGTCAATATCGGCGTCGTGGTGGATCAGCGGGATCTGCCGCTTCACCGGGCATGGGAAGGGGTCTTTTGCGAACTCCTCGACGCCTACCCGCAGGTGCGGGTCAAGCTGGGGGACGCTCGCCCTCTGAACCGACTGCGGGTGGTGGGACCTCTGGCCTGCCGAGCGGAGCGGGTCGCGGGGGACGGGTTCCTTCTGGTCGGCGATGCCGCCGGGTACTACGATCCGATGACAGGGCAGGGGGTCTATCAGGCGCTCAAAGGGGCCGAACTTGCAGCGGAAGCGGTTTGCAAAGGAGTTATCACCCGCGAGGCCCTGGGACGCTATGCCGTCGCGTACCGCCGGGAGTTCGCATCTCAGGATCGGGTTTGTCGGCTTCTCCAGCAAATCGTCTGCCGTCCCCGTCTCTGTGAGTCCGTGGGTCGGCATCTTCAGAATCGGGGCGAACACCTTCTGGAACTGATGGGGGTGGTAGGAGATCTCCTGCCGGCTCATCGGCTCCTGCGGCCCGGCTTTTGGGCTTCGTTGCTCGTCGAGGGGGTCCCTTCCTTGACTCGCCTGATTCGCTGTGTTAGGTAAGACTTCGGGCCGGCGTAGCTCAGTGGTAGAGCAGCTGATTCGTAATCAGCAGGTCAGGAGTTCAACCCTCCTCGCCGGCTCCAGGAAAATCAAAGGCTTTTGTAACTTCCCTCCAGCTCCAATACCTGCAATTGTCCGAAAACTGTCCGAGAACTCTCTCCTCCATCACTGACTACCCTTATTGATCGCGATTGCCAAGGGAACCACCGTGGGAGTTGTTGGCTGTGAGGCCAAATAATCGCCCAGACGAGTAGCAGCCTGCTTAAGATCCGCGTCGCTTACGATGTTGTACCGATCAAACACCGAACGAGTCTTGTGACCGGTGATGCTCATAGCGACGCGCCCAGGAACTCCAGCCCGGACAAGGTTTCGAACTACCGTCCGTCTCAGATCGTGAAATAGCTTACCTGGAAGACCAGCTACTTTACAGGCTCTCTTCCACGTCTTCCGCAATCCGATTTTCCGTTCTCTTCCCTTCGTGGAGCGCTCCGCCTACAAGCACTCTCTTAAAGAGCACGCTTTCGATATTGAAGAGCAGGTTTGCATTACCAAAGACAATGTTCAGGTAGGGGTCGACGGCGTTCTCTACATGCAGGTCCTCGATCCGCAGCGCGCTTCGTACGGGATCGGCAATTA
>LXTG01000081.1 GCA_001643535.1 candidate division NC10 bacterium SPGG6
GCGAAACTTTCAGCCGGCGCCAACCGTTGATCCGGGAACACCGGAGGAGAGAAGCATGACATCCGTGGACGAGCAGGAAACCCAGAGCCAATTGGCGTCCGCCGCTTCGTCTGAGGTCATCATCGAGCTCAACAAGGTCAATAAATGGTACGGCGATTTCCACGTGCTCAAGGACATCGATCTGGTGGTCCACACGGGCGAGCGAATCGTCGTCTGCGGCCCTTCGGGATCGGGGAAATCGACCCTCATCCGCTGCATCAACCGGCTCGAGGAACATCAGCAGGGCACCATCGTCGTCGACAACATGACGCTGGATAAGAATCTCAAGAACATCGACCATATTCGCAGCGAAGTCGGCATGGTGTTCCAGAGCTTCAACCTGTTTCCCCATCTCACCATTATCGAGAATCTCACGCTGGGGCCGATCTGGGTTCGCAAGATTCCCAAGGTCGAAGCCCAGGAAGCGGCCATGAAGTATCTCGCGCGGGTCAAGATCCCCGAGCAGGCCAACAAGTATCCGGGCCAGCTCTCGGGCGGTCAGCAGCAGCGCGTGGCGATCGCCCGGTCGCTGTGCATGAACCCGAAGATCATGTTGTTCGACGAGCCGACCTCGGCGCTCGACCCGGAGATGATCAAGGAGGAGCTCGACGTCATGGTCGAACTCGCCGACACCGGCATGACCATGATCGTGGTGAGCCACGAGATGGGCTTCGCCAAGACCGTCGCCGACCGGGTGATGTTCATGGACGAAGGCGAGATCGTCGAGCAGAACGAACCCCACGAATTCTTCAACAACCCGCAGCACGACCGAACCAAGCTGTTCCTCAGCCAGATCCTGCATCAATAGGCGCCCGGGCGAACGGGGTGCCCGGGCAGGCGCCGCCGCGCTGGGCGTCGCCCATTTGATTTTCTCAGAGACTGAGTTGACCCAAGCCAGTCAGCCGCGTGCGGGCAGCGAGCAGCGCAGGCCTTTTACGTCTTGGCGATCGTGATCTTCGCACCCCGGGCGTGTCGGGCGCTTTCGCGCTTCAGGGGCTTGGCCACCGGACAGACTTCGGAGATGAAGCCGTTGATCGTGTTCACAAGGTTGTCTTCAATCAAGCTGTAATGAACGAACTGACCCTTTTTTTCGCCGGCAATCAGGCCGGCATTTTCCAGAATCCGCAGATGCTTCGACAGAGACGGCTTGGTGATATCGAACCGGCTGGCGATCTCGCCTGCGGTCATGCTGGAATGGGACAGATAGGCCAAGATCTTTCGGCGCTTCCCCGACGCCAGGGCCTGAAAAACCGCTTCCATCGAATTTAATCTCCCATTTAGCTAATTAGCCTATTGCCTAATTAGCTAAATCCTGGTATTTTCCTATTTAGCTACAGGGCTAAACATAATGCAACGGGGAGTCGCCAGCAAGATGGGCGCACAAGATATGTCTCGCCGCGGGGTAGTGGCCGATAGCTGCGGCCCGAATTCACAAGCGGTGCTGCTCTATGATGGGCTGTGCCCTCTGTGCGCGGTCTATTGCCAGGCGCTTCAAGCCGGTGACGGCGRCGCGCGCCTGGTTTTGACGGATGGGCGGAGCCCTTCGAAAATGCGCGCMGATGTGGAGGCCGCGGGYCTCRATCTGGATGAGGGATTCGTCCTRATATGGGGTARGCGCTACTACCACGGCGCCGAGGCCCTCCATGCKCTGACACGGYTGAGCGAAGGCGGGGAYCYTTTCRGCCGCCTAAACCGCTTCCTCTTCCGGAATCCGCGCRTCTGCCGCGCCGTCTATCCCGCCTTCGAAGCCTATCGTGCTGTGATCCTGTGGATACTCGGCRTTCCATCGATCGGAAACMYGCGGGMGMGGCGCTAARTCCATGGAGCCAAGATGGAAAGGGATCGCCTACCGGGTGTYTCTCGTCCTTTTGGCGGGGGCYGTGGTCGGTAAGTTCGTTTTCGTCTTGAAGGATACCGGACAATTCCAYACCGCSGCCCTTTACGTCGGCGTGCCGACCCTCTTGGCGKTGCTCCTGGGATACGGYRCGCGAGGCACCACGGGSATCACGAAAAGRGGYTTGAAGTGGACTGCCATCGCCCTGTTGCTGTCGATGCCCGCTTATGGTGCTGGGGCGGTCTGTGTCGTGATGGCATCGCCGATTTTTTTCAGCATTGTTGCAATAGTCTGCGCATCCTTTGAGGGCGCAGGGAAAAAAGAGAACAAGGTTCATGTTCCGTTTGTGATTGTCATCTTGGTGTTATTATCGTTCGAGGGGACCACCGAATTCACGACCGTTGACCGTTTTGAGGTCGTGCGCGTGGAGAAAATCGTTGCCTCGGTGGACAGGATAGCGGCTGCTTACAATTCGGGCACATGACCCCATGATGAGGCCATGCTATGCACTAAAGAGAGGGTGGCCCCCCGGCTGCGGGCGAGCCTTTTGAAAAGTAACATCTTGAAATTAAAGGCTAATCAAGCACAGGCCGGATCCAGTATCTTTTTGGTACGATTTCTGCTTCACTCGGTGTGGGCCGCTAAGCGGCCTCTTTGCGAAGGGAGAACGGAAGTGGAAGGAGATGAGGGTGTCCGAGCATCGTAAGGACCTGCAGATCGAGAAGTCGCCGCGCTTTCGCATCTCCGGGATTACGGAGGGCATTACAACTCTCCAGGCCGCGGAGGTGCTCGATCTAACGCTGACCACAGCGCTCGTGAAGCACCAGGGTATGTTTCAGCCACAGAGCCCTTGCCTTCTCCAACTCGGGATGAATGGGGAGCTGTCAACCATCCGGTGTCGAGTCGTGAACAATCGGGTAATCCATAGCCAACGAGATGGGGGCCTGTACTGTCAGACCATGGTGGAATTCCTCGACCTCAACTCCGCAGCCGAGCAAGCCCTCAAGACCCTCATCCAATCTTTGGGTACAAACGGGTCCTGGAACGGTGGCGGCCCGTGAGGGCCGCGTACTTCCCACGTGTTCCCCTACGGCCCCTACTCCTTTCCTTCTAGGTAAAACACCGCGAGGCTATACCTTATCGCTCTTAACGGTTCGGCTTCTGACGGTCTGTTGATGGGGGGGGGTCCCGGACGAAAGAGGTGATGCGTGGGATGGGTCAAGATCGGGCCTCGGGTTTCGTATCTGGCTGTTGCCCTTTCAGGAACTCGATGTATTCATCGATGAGCCGCAGGGACTCCTCCGACGGGCCAAGAAACTGTAGCCCCGTCCGATAGATCAGCCGCCGTTCTCCACCACCCTCGACGTCAGGTCGGTGGACCAGCGATCGCATCACCCGGCAATTCAGGGTAATCTCCCGCCCGAGGACCAAGAGGGTCAGGAGCGAGGTGCCTCCGGGGCGGATGATATCCGCGTGTTCGATCAGTATCCCCCCCAGGCTGATATCGATGAAGGAAACGTTGTGGGCGGCGTCAATCCGACCCGCGAGCCGCCCCCCAATCGGCCACCGAGGGTAGCCCCGCTTCTCTCCCTTTGCCTGCTGCACTGGCCGTCTCCTAATCCTCGCAACCTTTGAGTCACTCGCTTCGAGGAAGCGAAACGCCCCTGCGCCTTATCGCCCAAGGGAACGTGTCCGGCTTTCCAATGCTAGTGCCCCCCCAACCACTGAGCGATGACCGTTGACCGACGAAGCGGTTCACGGTTCAGGGTTCATGGTTCACGGTTCAGAAGTAAGGAGAAATCCGCAATTCGAAATTCCAAATTCTACATACCCAGGGTTCATCGGTCGTCGGTCCACCGAATACCGGGGGGCCTGCCCCCCTAGCGGAAGTGCCGCACCAGAGGGGAATGTTGGCAAGAAATAGTTGGTGCGGCACTAGTGCCCCTTCAACTTGCTCCGCGTAAGGACCCAAAGCTTCCGCGAGGGGCACTGAGGGGTTGTAGGGGAGAGCCTCCCCTGCGCCTGGGGGGTGCTCAGCGAGGCCACAGCCGAGCGCCGAAGGGGGGCCTGCCCCCCTAGCGGAAGTGCCGCACCAGAGGGGAATGTTAGCGAGAAATAGTTGGTGCGGCCCTAGCCACAGGACGCCACGGAGTGGGATCGGAGGGCTTTCCACAGTTCGTGGGTGACGTCGTAGACCAACCCTATCCGGGGTTGTCACAAGGGCGAATTTTCGGTACGATGAAGCCCGGGATTCCAGTCTGGAGGCAATGGTGGTGAAGAGGCGTGTGCACCTCAGCTTTCCCGGAAAGCTCAAGGACGAGCCGCTCTTGTGGTATGCGTGTGAGCGCTTTAACCTCGTCTTCAACATCCGCCAGGCGGATTACACGGAAGGACTCGGGTGGCTCATGGCCGAGTTGGAGGGGGATGGGGAAGAGCTAGAGACCGGCATACGATGGCTGGAAGAGCAAGGGGTCCACGTGGCCCCTATCGAACAGGATGTCGTCCAGTAACGTTTTTACTTGACAGATCACGAGACATTTGGTCCCATGAGGAGACAATTGAATAAGGTTTCACTTCTCATCAAGAGCGGCTGAGGGACTGGCCCGACGAAGCCGCGGCAACGGTCCCGTCAACGAAGTCGGCGGGGAAAAGTGCCAACTCCTGCATCCCGATATTGCGCGGCGGGGTGAGAGATGAGAGGGTGGATGCGCAGCGGTCATGCAAACCCCTTCTCATAAGGAGAAGGGGTTTTTTTTGGAGTGGTGAACGATTGTGGCGACGCGACGATTATCTCTGACGTACCCGCCCCACCTGATCAAGGAGCCGGTGATTTACCGGGTGGCGAAGGAGTGCAACCTGGTTCCCAACATCCGAAAGGCCCGGGTCACCGACACGACCGGCGAGGTTATTTTGGACTTTCAGGGGGAGGAGGCGGACCTGGAGAGAGGCATAACCTACCTCACGCGCCACGGGATTACGGTCGAGGAGGTTCGGGAGAAATCGTGATGGGTGCCGAGCTGTTCGCAGGGGACAGGTTGAGGAGGATCCGATGGCGAAAGTCAAAGGGCTAAAGTGCCGAGAGTGTGGCCGGCCCTATCCGGCTGAGCCACTCCATGTCTGTGAGTTCTGCTTTGGGCCACTCGAAGTCGACTACGATTACTCCAGGATGCAGAAGGTGGTCAATCGAAAGCGGATCGAGGCGGGCCCCTACAGCCTTTGGAGGTATCGCGACTTGCTCCCTATCGAGGAGGAGAATCCCATTGGAAGCCACTGCGGCATGACCCCCCTGCTCCACGCGAGGAACCTCGCCGAGGCCTTACGGGTCAAGGAGGTTTACATCAAAAACGACGCGGTCTGCCACCCGTCCCTTTCATTCAAGGACCGAGTTGTGGCGGTCGCGGTGACTAAGGCGATGGAATTTGGTTTCTCGGTGGTCGCCTGTGCCTCTACGGGGAACCTGGCCAACTCGGTCGCTGCCCATGCGGCGGAAGCGGGTCTGAAGAGTTTTATCTTTATCCCGGCCGATCTCGAGCAGGGAAAAATCGTTGGGACCCTGATCTATGACCCGGTTCTGGTATCGGTCGATGGAAACTACGATGAGGTCAACCGCCTGTGCAGCGAGGTGGCTGACAAGTACGGCTGGGCCTTTGTCAACATCAACATCCGGCCTTATTACGCGGAGGGATCGAAGACCTTCGGGTACGAGATTGTCGAGCAGCTGGGCTGGCGCACGCCTCGACACATCGTCGTCCCCGCGGCCGGTGGGTCTCTTGTCACGAAGATTTGGAAGGGACTGAAGGAGTTCTACCAATTGGGGTTGATCCCGGACTGTAACACGCGGATGCATGTCGCGCAAGCAGCGGGGTGCAGTCCGATTGTGACGGCCATTCGCAACGGGAGTGACACCATCCGACCCGTACGCCCTGACACGATTTGCAAATCTCTCGCCATCGGCAACCCCGCCGACGGCTACTACGCCTTCAAGGCTGTCGGGGAGAGTAAAGGGTATGCTGCAGACGCCAACGATGAAGAGATCATTGCCGGGATGAGCCTCCTCGCCGTGACCGAAGGCATCTTCACAGAGACCGCAGGCGGGGTCACGGTGGCAGTCGCCAAGCGCCTTATTGAAGAAGGGATCATTCCCCGTGATGAGAGCGTCGTGCTGTCCATCACCGGAAACGGGCTCAAAACTCAGGAAGTGGTGTTCAACGCCCTGAAGCCAGCCGTTCCCATCAAGCCGACGTTAAAATCGTTTGACCAGGCGATTGCGGAGCGGCCGAATCTCGCGCCGGAGGTCGTTTCCAAAGCGTCAACCACACATCGAGGATAATTATCTTGTGGAGGGAACCATGAGCGTCCTCGTCCGCATTCCCACTCCCCTCCGGAGCCTGACTCAGGGACAGGCCGAAGTCCAGGGAGAAGGGGACTCAGTCCAGGAACTCATTGAAAACCTCGAAGGAAGATACAAGGGGCTCAAAGAACGACTCTGCGAAGGGCAGGACATCCGCCGCTTCATTAATATCTACGTGAACGACGAGGATATTCGTTTTCTCCAGGGACCTGCGACCCCCCTAAAGGCGGGAGACCAGGTCTCTATCGTCCCTGCCATTGCCGGAGGACGGTAATCCAGTTTCTTCCCCGCAGGAAAAATCCCTTGCCACGTTCACTCCTTTCGGAGACGTCTCCTGATCGAGGTGGGGGCACCGATCCGGGTCCTGGCGTAGTATTCACTGGCTGACGTGACGGAAACATTGGCGGATCTGGTCTTCCGCGGTATCATGAACCACCGGGGAGTCAATAAGAGGAAGGTTGGGGAGCGGTCCGTTCATGGAGTGAGGAGGCCCATGATGGATGACATTATCCTGGGGAGCGCCGTGAGGACTCCCATCGGCAGCTTTGAGGGCGTCCTCGCCTCCCTTCCCGCCCCACGTCTGGGGAGTCTGGTCATCGCGGAAGCGATTCGTCGGGCCGGGATCGGACCGGGCCAGGTGGATGAGGTCTACATGGGGAATGTGGTCAGCGCCGGCATGGGATACGCCCCAGCTCGGCAGGCGGCCATCTTCGCTGGCCTCCCCAACTCCGTGGGGGCCACCACCATCAACAAGGTCTGTGGATCGAGCATGAAGGCGGTCATCTTGGCGGCGCAAGCTATCCGAACGGGGGATGCACAGGTCATCGTAGCCGGGGGAATGGAGAGCATGAGTCAGACCCCCTATCTTCTCGATAAGGCCCGCACCGGATACCGGATGGGACATGGCCAGGTTATCGACAGCATGATCCGGGATGGGCTCTGGGAGGTCTTCAACGACTGCCACGTGGGGGTCTGTTGCGAGATCTTTGCCGACCGGTATCAGATTTCCCGGGAGGAGCAGGACCGGTACGCCATCCAGAGCTACACCCGGGCCCTCGACGCTCAGCGGGAAGGACGGTTCAAGGCCGAGCTGATCTCGGTCCAGGTTCAGGGTCACAGGGGGGAGACGCTACTGGTGGAGGAAGATGAGGAGCCGGGCCGGGTTCAGTTCGACAAGATCCCCCTGCTCGCGCCTGCCTTTAAGGAAGGGGGAACCATCACGGTGGCCAACGCTTCCTCTGTGAACGATGGTGCCGCGGCGGTAACGGTCCTATCGGGGACGCGGGCCGCTGAACTGGGGATCAAGCCTTTGGCCCGGATCGTAGGCTATGCCCAGGCGGCCCTGGCCCCAGAATCGTTTACCATTGCCCCGGCCGAGGCCATCAAAAATGTTCTGAAGAAGACGGGCCTCACGCTGGAGGATATTGACCTCTTCGAGATCAATGAGGCCTATGCGGTGGTATCCTTGACAAACATGCAGATCCTGGGCCTGACCGAGGATCGCGTGAACCTAAACGGAGGTGCGGTGGCATTGGGTCATCCCCTCGGGGCCACCGGCGCTCGGATCCTGACCACCCTCCTCTACCTCATGGAGGAGCGGGAGGCTCGGCGTGGGCTTTGTGCCCTCTGCTTAGGAGGGGGCGAGGCCATTGCCCTCATCGTTGAAAAGGGTTAACGGTCGGCAAAAGATCGCAGCCTCATGACCGACTGCTGAAGGGTGACAGCGGGGAAGGGAATGGATTTCGGGCTTACCCAACAACAACAGTTGTTCCAAGAAATGGTCCGGGAATTTGCCGAAAAGGAGGTAGCGCCGCGGGCCGCCGAGGTGGATGAGGAGGCCTGTTTCCCAGCCGAGACGGTCCGGATGATGGGGAAGCTTGGACTCATGGGGGTGACCATCCCGGAAGCGTATGGTGGAGCGGGGGCGGATACAATCTGTTACGCCATCGCCGTCGAGGAAATTAGTCGCGCCTGCGCCTCCACAGGGGTCATTATGTCGATCAATAACTCCCTGGTCTGCGACTCCATTCATACGTTCGGAGCCGAGGAGCAAAAACGACGTCTCCTAATCCCTTTAGCCCGGGGAGAGAAGCTGGGGTGCTACTGCTTGAGTGAGCCCGATGCCGGCTCCGATGCGGCCAATTTGCAATTGACCGCGAGGGCAGAGGGCAATCACTTTCTCTTGAACGGGGTCAAGAATTTCATTACGAACGGCCAAGAGGCGAATATTGCCATCGTGTTTGCTACGGTAGACCGCCAGCTCAAGCACAAAGGGATCTCCGCTTTTCTCGTCGAGAAGGGGACGCCGGGATTTGGTGTCCTGAAGGTGGAGAAAAAGCTGGGGATCCGGGGGACTAGCTGTTGCCAACTTCTCTTCGAAAATTGTCGGGTACCCCGGGAAAACCTCCTGGGAGGAATCGGTGAGGGGTTCAATATAGCCATGGCCTCCCTGGACGGTGGCCGAATCGGGATCGCCGCTCAGGCGGTTGGGATCGCCCGAGCCGCCTATGAAGCTGCCCTGGGCTATGCCAAGGGCCGGGTCCAGTTCGGGCAGCCCATCGCCTCCTTCCAGGCCATTCAGTTTATGCTGGCGGATATGGCGACCACAATTGATGCTGCCCGTCTCCTGGCTTACCGGGCCGCAATCCTCAGAGACCAGGGGATCCAATACGGCCTGGAGGCCTCCATGGCCAAGCTTTACGCCTCCGAGGTCGCCATGTGTGTAACCACTAAAGCGATCCAGATCTACGGGGGATACGGGTATATCACCGATTATCCGGTCCAGCGCTACTTTCGAGACGCCAAGGTCACCGAGATTTACGAAGGAACTTCAGAAATTCAACGACTTGTCATTGCAGGACATCTCGTTGGATAGCTTCCCCCGATCTAGACACTCCTAGGGGAAAACAATGCGCATCGTCGTGTGTCTGAAGCAGATCATCGATCCGGAACTCCCCGCCAGCCAGTTCCGAATTGATGCGGAGTCAAAGCGACAGCAGCCGAATGGCCATCCCCTTGTCGTCAGCCCCTACGATGAGAATGCGCTTGAGCTTGCGCTGAAGCTCAAGGAACAAACCGGCGGCCATGTGGCAGTGCTGAGCGTTGGACAATCCTCTGCAGTCAGCGCGCTCCGGAAGGGGCTCGCCATGGGTGCAGACGAGGCTGCCTTGATCAGTGACCCTGCCCTTGAAGGATCTGATGCCTTCGGCATTGCCACCGCATTGGCCCAAGGCATTCAGAAACTGGGCCATGCGGACCTCGTCCTCTGCGGCTGCGAGTCTGGGGACTGGGCCGACAGGACTGTTGGCCCCATCGTGGCCGAAACGCTGAAAATCCCCTGTGTAACCTTTGTCGCCCGCGTGGAAAGGCAGGATCGTGGAGTACGGGTTCAGCGCGTGGTAGAGGAGGGCTACGAGGTCTGGGAGGTCACGCCACCCGTGCTGCTGACCATCCTCAGTGACGAGACCAATATCCCCAGGTATCCGAAGGTCAAGGACATTATGGCTGCCTCCCGCAGACCCATTCCCCCGTGGTCGGTCTCCGATCTTGGTCTTGATGCGTCAAGCGTGGGGAAGGCGGTTAAGCGGATTGAAATCCAAGAGCTCACGGTCCCGACCCGAGAATCCCGTTGTGAGCTCTTGGAGGGGGATGCACAGGAGCAGGTCGCGACCCTGATCACGAGACTCCGAGAGCGGAAGGTGATTTGAGCCATGGCCGGTATCGTTGTGCTTTCCAAGGTCGAGAATGGCGTCCCATCCCGCTCTACCCTCGAACTGCTAGGTGGGGCCCAAAGACTCGCGGCGGGACTTCAAGCGCCTGTGGGGGCCGCCCTCCTGGGCCAAGGGGATGCCACTTCCCTGTACGGGTATGGGGTAGAAATCGTCTTTCGCGTGGATCATCCCTTACTGAAAGAGTACCAAGCTGACTTGCATTTGATCGCCCTGGAACGAATTGCCCGGGCGGCTGAGCCGCAGGTTTTCTTAATGCCGGGAGACTCATTGGGTCGGGACCTAGCCGCTCGGCTTGCCTTCCGCCTGAAGGCAGGAGTTGTCACAGAGGTGATCGACATGGACGTGGAGGCCTCAGGAAAAATTCCGCGCTTTACCCGCCAGGCTTACGGGGGCAAGGCGAGTGCCGTCATGGTTCCGAAGGCCTTTCCGGTGGTGGTGACCTTGAAACCCCGGACCTTTGATCCAGCTGCACCGGCGGGGGATAAGCAGGGAAGGGAGGTTTCGGTGGAGGCTCCCCTTGATCCCGAACAAGCTCGAACCCGTCTGGTGGAGCGGGTCCTGGAGGAGACCACGGGCGTGAAACTGGAGGATGCCCGGGTGGTGGTCTCTGGCGGGCGCGGCCTTGGGGGCCCCGAGGGATTCGACCCCCTTGTGGAGTTGGCGCGCATTCTCAAAGGAGCAGTGGGCGCGTCTCGCGCTGCCACCGATGCCGGATGGGTTCCCTCCTCCATGCAGGTGGGGCAGACCGGAAAGACGGTCAGCCCGGACCTTTACGTTGCGGTTGGGATTTCCGGGGCCACGCAGCACGTGGCCGGGATCACGGGCGCAAAGACCATCGTCGCCATCAATACCGATCCGGAGTCCTCCATCTTCAAGGCAGCACATCTAGGAATCGTGGGTGATTACAAAGCTATCCTGCCCCCCTTGATTGCCCGGTGCCGGGAGTTGATGGGGGGATAAGGGATGAATCCGTTGCCGTCGCGGGAGATCTACTGGAACATTCCGAATCACCTCCTCCTCTATGTCCTGTTCCTGCCCTTCCTCGCCATCTTTCTTTACGGCTGCTATCGACGCTGGGGCGCCCTCCTCCTCGGCAAGAGAGGAGTGCAATTGGGTCCGCTAAGGGCGCGCCTGACGGCCCTGACGAATCAGGCGTTCTTACAGCGGCGGATCGTCCAGGAGAGATATTCGGGTCTCATGCACCTCACGCTCTCCTGGGGGTTTCTTGTTCTCTTCATCGCGACCACTCTCGTCGCATTTCAAGATTACTTTGGTCTCCCGGTTCTCCAGGGCCCCTTCTACCTCTACTTTATGTCGCTCACGGTGGACTTGTTCGGCGTGGCAGCGGTCCTCGGGACACTGATGGCTGTGGCTCGACGGTTCTTTCGGCCCCCAGCTCGTCTTGTGGAGCCGCGAAGTTTTGACGGTTTTGGATGGCTCCTCCTCCTGTTTTTGGCTGTCCTGGTGACTGGATTCCTCGTGGAGGGACTCCGGATATCGGCCACTGCTGACCCGTGGGGATCCTGGTCCCCCGGAGGATGGTTTACGGCGCCCCTCTTCCACGGAATAGGGGTGGAGTATACCCGGGCCTTTCACCAGGTCCTTTGGTGGCTACACGCTGCACTCTCCTTTGGCTTTATTGCCGCCATTCCGTATACGAGCGTGCTTCATCTGCTGGCTGCACCCGCTAATATCTTCCTTCAAAATCCGCAGCCCTCAGGCATTGTGAGTCCCCTGGCGGTTGAGGAGGAAAGGCTGGGGGCCTCCACGGTCAGGGATTTTTCCTGGAAGGCACTTCTCGACCTGTACGCCTGCACCGAGTGCGGACGTTGTCAGGACGTCTGTCCCGCCTGGACCACGGGGAAATCTCTTACCCCCAAGGGGCTCATCCTCGAACTGCGGGACCATCTGACCAGGGTACACCGAGGGGAAGAGAAGCGGCGGATGGTCGGGGAGGTGATCACCGAGGATGTCCTCTGGGCCTGCACGACGTGCGGGGCCTGCCATGAGGCCTGCCCGGTGTCTATCGAACCCATTCCCAAGATCCTGGACATGCGGCGCTACCTGGTGATGGAAGAGGCGACCTTTCCGGAGCAAATGCAGGAGACACTCAAGAACCTGGAGACCCGTGGGCATCCGTATAAAGGGGTGAGCGCGGGACGGACCGACTGGGCCAAGGGACTCCGGATCGCCGAAGCGGCAAAGCTGAAAGAGGTAGACCTCCTCTACTGGGTCGGCTGTGCGGGGACCTTTGATGAACGAGGACAGCAAGTGACTCGGGCGATGGCACACGTGCTGGAAGCAGCAGAAGTGGAGTTCGCGATCCTGGGCAATGAAGAGCGCTGTACGGGCGATCCGGCTCGGCGAATCGGTAATGAATATCTTTTTCAACTCCTCGCCCAGGAGAATGTTGCAACCCTGAACCGGTATCGGGTGAAAAAAATCCTCACCAGCTGTCCCCATTGCTTCAACACGCTGAAGCACGAGTATCGCCAGTTCGGTGGAGAATTCGAGGTCGTCCATCACAGCCAATTCATCGCTGGACTCCTGCATGAAGGACGCATAGCCCTCCGGAAGCGATACAGCGGGACGGTGAGCTTTCATGATCCCTGCTATTTGGGGCGGCACAACGGCATTTACGATGATCCCCGATCGGTGATTAATCACTTCCCGGGTCTCCAGCAGGTGGAGATGCCCAGGTGCCGCGAAAAAGGATTCTGCTGTGGTGCCGGCGGCGGCCTGATGTGGGTCGAGGAGCGAATTGGTAAACGGATGAACCTCGAGCGAACGGACGAGTTCTTACGGACCGGAGCGGCGGTCGTGGCCACGGCCTGCCCCTTCTGCTTGACGATGCTGACCGATGGGATCACTGTGCGCGGCAAGAGCCATGCGGTGAAGGCCTTGGATCTAGCCGAGCTGGTAGTCCGTGCCCTCTAGTAGTTCGAGGACCGGAGGTCCTGCATGCGGGTTGTGTCCCTATTACCTAGTGCAACAGAGATAGTATATCTGCTGGGACTCGGGGAGCAGCTTACCGGGGTGAGCCATGAGTGTGACTACCCCCCGGCCGCCCTCGGGAAGCGAAAGATCATTAAATCTGCGATCGCGAGTTCCGAGCTGACTAGCCAGGAGATCGATTGGCATGTCAGCGCTTTGCTTGAACGGGGTGAAGGGATCTACCAGATTGATCTTGAGGCCCTGAAGTCGGCCGATCCCGATCTGATCCTGACCCAGAAACTTTGCGATGTGTGTGCTGCCCCCTACCAGACGGTTCTCGAGGCAGTGACAAAGCTCCCACGAAAACCGGAGGTCCTTTCCCTGGACCCGGAGCGCCTCGGGGATGTGCTGAAGGATATCGGTCGGGTCGGGGAGGCCACGGGACGCCTCAAGGAGGCAGAGGAAGCTGCCACATCACTCAAGGAAAGGATTGAGGCCGTCGCGGTGCGGGCGGCGAAGGCCACGACTCGCCCCCAGGTTGTGTGCCTGGAGTGGATGGATCCCATTATGGCTTCGGGCCATTGGCTCCCGGAGATGGTAGACCTGGCTGGGGGGAGAGAGTCCTTGGGAAAAGTGGCGGCTCTCTCCCGACGGGTCGAATGGGAGCAGGTGCTGTCCGCTGCCCCCGAGATTCTGATCCTCACGCCCTGTGGCTTCACTGTAGACCGAGTTCTCGAGGAGATGCACATTCTCACCAGACGCCCAGGATGGGATGGCCTCCCGGCAGTTCGGCGGGGGAGGGTCTTTGCCGTGAACGGTCATGCCTATTTCGCTCGGCCTGGACCTCGTCTCGTGGATGGACTGGAGATTTTGGCCCACCTGCTTCATCCGGAACTTTTCCCGGGCCCGATTCCAGAAGACGCTGTACGAATCGTTCACCGATGACCCTCCCGCGTAGTTAAGGGGCTATCCAATTGTTTGTCGGGTGGAAGGGAACCCCCAAGATGCCCTTTGATGAAAATGAAGAAAAGCGGATCGAAAGGGCGGAAGAGACCTGGGAGGAGCAGACACTCCGTCCCGCGCTAGAGAAATTGCCCGAGAGGACACGGGAGTTCAACACGGTCTCCTGGCATCCGATTCGAAGGCTCTACACCCCTCGGGATCTCTCCGACTTCGAATATACGCGGGAGCTTGGGTTCCCGGGCCTATATCCCTTTACGCGGGGAGTCTATCCAACCATGTACCGAGGAAAAATCTGGACCATGCGCATGTTCGCCGGCCATGGGACCCCCGAGGAGACGAATCAACGGTTCAGGTATCTCTTAGAGCAGGGACAGACGGGTCTGTCGGTCGCCTTTGATCTCCCGACGCTCATGGGATACGATTCCGACCATCCAATGTCGCGCGGTGAGGTAGGAAAGTGCGGGGTGGCCATTGACTCTCTGGCAGATATGGAAATCCTTTTCGACCGGATCCCCCTCGGAGATGTTACCACCTCGATGACCATTAACTCTCCTGCGGCGGTTCTGTGGGCAATGTATCTCGTGGTCTGCGAGAAACAAGGGGTGCCTTATGACCGCATCGGCGGGACAATCCAGAACGATATCCTTAAGGAATTCATCGCGCAGAAGGAGTACATTTTCCCTCTCGACCCTTCCATGCGGCTCGTCGTGGACACTCTCCTCTTCGGGGCTCGGTACCTCCCCCGGTGGAATCCGGTCAGCATCAGCGGATATCATATCCGGGAGGCAGGTTCGACGGCGATCCAGGAGCTGGCCTTTACCTTGGCCGACGGGATGGCGTATGTCGAGGCAACCATGAAGGCCGGGCTCGCCGTGGATTCCTTTGCGCCACGCCTCTCCTTCTTCTTTAACGTCCACAACGATTTCTTTGAGGAGATCGCCAAGTTTCGCGCCGCCAGGCGCCTTTGGGCGAGACTGATGCGCGAGCGGTACGGCGCCAGCGATCCCCGGTCCTGGCTGCTGCGGACGCATGCGCAAACCGCGGGATGTGCCCTGACCGCCCAACAACCTTATAATAATGTCGTTCGGGTAGCCATTCAGGCCCTGGCGGCGGTTCTGGGCGGAGCCCAGTCGGTCCACACCAACGCGCTCGATGAAACGCTGGCGCTTCCGAGCGAAGCGGCAGCCACGATCGCTCTGCGGACTCAACAAATCATCGCCCACGAGACGGGGATAACCCACACCATCGACCCCGCGGGGGGCTCCTATTTTGTCGAGACCCTGACAAATGAGATAGAGGAGGCGGCCTGGACCTATCTCCAAAAGATCGATGATCTGGGGGGTATGGTTCAAGCGGTTGAGAAGAGTTTTCCACAACAGGAGATTGCCGACGCCTCCTATCGGTACCAGCAGGCGGTCGAGACAGGGGAAAAGGTGGTGGTCGGGGTGAACCGGTTCGTCGCCGAGACCGAGGAGCCGATCTCCCTACTCCAGATCGACCCGGACAAGGCTGCTCAGCGACAAATGGAAAAGTTTCAAAAACTTAAAAAACGTCGGGACCACGACCGGGTCGAGCAAACTCTGGATGCGCTCCGAAAGGCGGCCCAGGGGAAGGACCCGTGGGACCGAGACCTCCTGATGCCGAAGATATTGGATGCGGTCCGAGCCTACGCGACCCTCGGCGAGATCATGGGGGTCTTCCGGGAGGCGTGGGGGGAGTACATCGAGCCGGCTATCATCTGATTGCCGCTTGACGACCTAGAAGAAATGCGGTTTAAGATAAGAAGATGCCTGTGTTTGAAAGGCAATGACCCTCAGCCCACGGTCGGAGCGGGGAGGGCAAGGATAAAGGATATATTATGAGGAAGGCGCATGGAGTTCGGTTTGACCTTTGGGTGGAGGGTCGGTTGGAGCCGCAATTGGTCCTCTTCGCAAAGGAGGAGCCGCCTTCGGAACAGGAGATCGTTGCCTGTGTCAGAGACAGGGCCAAGGCGGCACAGGGCGGGCTTTTCGGCAGCGAGTCAGAAGACCCCGAGGTACAGGTAGAGTATCGGCCCGGCGTGGCCAACGATCAGGAACTTTGGGGCCGCGATCCAGGCTTTGGCGCGCTCTGTCAAGAAGTAGAGTACGCGGCGAGTGACGAGCGAGAGGAAGGAGAGTACGTACCGGGTGACGAAGATGATCAGTGAAGAACGCAAAGTGCGAATCTTGGTTGCCAAGCCGGGGCTGGACGGTCATGACCGTGGGGCCAAGGTAATTGCCCGGGCCTTCCGGGATGCGGGGTTCGAAGTGATCTATACCGGGCTTCGGCAGACGCCGGAGATGATCGTGGGTGCCGCAATTCAAGAGGATGTGGATGCCATCGGCCTCTCATGCCTCTCGGGGGCCCACATGTACCTGTTCCCCCGCATCGTGGAGCTGCTCCGGGAGCGTGGCGCGGATGACGTGCTGGTCTTCGGGGGTGGAACGATTCCTGACGAGGACATTCCCAAATTACGGGAGGCAGGGATCGCTGAAATCTTTACCCCGGGAACCAGGACATCCGTTGCTATCGATTTCGTTCGAAACCGTGTGAGGCGGGACCAAACGAAATGACGGGTGACTCTCTTGTGCCCCTGTGATCGTGAAGGACCGGTCCTTCTTTGCGTCGAGATCTCTTGCCTCGTCTCACAAGGGTGCGGCCGTACAATCTCGTGCTCACCGGTTCAAAACGCCCTCCTGTTTGCTATCTCCTGAGATAACTTTCTAGAAAGGTAGCAGGTACGATGGACGAACCTTCGAGCAGCAACATCTAATGTAATACATTAAGGAACGTTTATTATTTTGCTGCCCCTATTATACACAGGTGATTGAGAAAATACCGCTGTCAATCAGAAGCAGGAATACGGGGCTCAGTGGGGTGTCAAGGACCTCAAATCTTGAGCAGGGTACACCGGCTGTCAGCTATGGCCCATCTTTTCCCAAGAGATTCAGGCCAAGAACAGCTATCACGGGAATTTCTCCTCGACACGGTTTCTGCCCTGTGCTAATTGTTTTTCATAATTTCAACCCTCGGTTCATTGCCTGCCGTCCTCGGCAATGGAACCCGAGAGGGGGATGATGCGTGGAGATCACGGAGAGGGTACGAGCCGGTGATGTTCGGGCGATGGCCCGTCTGATGTCTCTCATCGAGAATAATTCTCCCGAGGCCACCTCTGCCCTCAAGGGACTCTATCCCTTTACCGGACAGGCCTTCATCGTAGGGATTACGGGGCCGCCGGGGTGTGGCAAGAGCACCCTGACCGATCAACTCACCCAGGAATTTCGGCGCGAGGGAAGGACGGTGGGGATCATCGCCGTGGATCCCACTAGCCCCTTCACCGGGGGGGCTATCTTGGCCGATCGCATCCGGATGCAACAGCACAGTCTTGATGCAGGAGTCTTCATCAGGAGCATGGCCACGCGGGGACACCTCGGGGGTCTTGCCAAAGCCACCAACGATATAGTAAACGTGCTGGATGCAGCGGGGAAAGAGGTCATTTTAATTGAGACGGTAGGGGTAGGACAGGATGAAGTGGAGGTGGTCAAGACGGCACAGACCTCCATTGTGGTGAGTGTCCCTGGTCTCGGGGATGATATTCAGGCCATCAAGGCCGGGATCTTGGAGATTGCGGATATCTTTGTGGTCAATAAAGCAGACCGCGAAGGCGCGGACAAGACCGCGACAGAGCTCCAGGTCATGATGACGCTCGGTCCGGGGCGCACGGACTGGAGTCCCCCCATTGTGAAGACGGTGGCCACCCAGGGGAAGGGAATCGCCGAACTAGCCAAGGGAATCCTCGCGCACCAGGCACATCTGGACCGAGCCGGCTTTCGGGAGAAGCGACAGCGGGAGCGGAGTCGTGCTCTCTTCCTCGAACTCCTCCAGGAGCAGGCGACCCGACGGCTGCTGGAGGGGGCGATGGCCAACGGAACCCTCGAACAGACCATCGAACGGATTGCCCACCGAGAGGTAGACCCGTATTCGGCGGTGGAAGAGCTTCTCGAGAAGGCGGGTCTTTGAGTCGTGCCCACGGCGCGGCGTGTTCCCCAGCCCACTCCCCTCAATTTTGCATCTGCCAAGACATGTCGAGACCATAACGAATCTCCTGTTGTCAGCGGAAAGGTGCACCGATGAAAGTCCTGGCCTCAGGGGCGAGCTCCTACCACTGGATTCATCCTGACGACTTTCGGGAGTGGGTGCGAATCCATAAGAGTCGGGAACCGGAGGAGAAGCTGATGACGGAGCAGGAGGCTGTTTCCCGCTTTGTCGCAGACGGGGACTATATCGCCTACGATTTTTCTTCCCTGACCCGGGGTCCCCAAGCGCTTGTTCGGGAGATCATCCGACAGCAGAAAAGAAACCTCTGGATCTGTGCCGAGTTTACTCTGCACGATTCTACGCTGTTGGTCGGGGCCCGGTGTGCCGACCGGATCGATGTAGGGTTTCTGGGATACGGCAATTACATCGGACGGGCCGTGGTGGAAGGGCAAGTGCAGGTCTTTGAATGGACCAATGGGGCCTTGGCCTTTCGCATGCTCGCGGGGGCCAGAGGCATCCCTTTCATTCCGATACGAACTCTTTTGGGAACGGATACGTTCCTCCAATCGGGGGCGAAGGTGGTCGAAGATCCCTTCACCGGGGATCCCCTCTGTCTGGTCCCGGCGCTCAACCCGGATGTTTTCCTCGTCCATGTCCACCAGGCGGACGTTTACGGCAATGCCCGCATCTTCGGGACCAACCTCTTTGCCTTGGAGGCGGCCATGGCATCCAGAAAGGTCATTGTCTCCACCGAGGAAATTGTTGACCCGTTAGCGTTCCGGCAGGAACCGGCAAAGACGACGATTCCGCACTTCCTGGTGAGCGCCGTAGTCCATCTCCCCTTTGGGGCGTACCCAGGTGGGGTCCCCGGCAGGTATGAACTGGACCTCGCGCATATCCAGCAGTTGAACGCGATCGAGACCGAGGAGCAGGTGCAAGGGTATCTCGAGGCCTTCGTGTACACGGTGAGGGACCACGCCGAGCTTCTGGAACAGAAGGTGGGGTGGCGACGGCTGGCGGACATGATGCGACGGGGGTCCATCAGAGAGGGATATCAGTAACAAACAAAAGCGGTCGAGGATCGATAGTCGAAACTCGATTCCCGCGAAGGCCCTACCACACAACGGATGCCCCAAAAATCGGGGTGGGGACCGGACGTGAGAATAACCCTTCATGGGTAACATGGACAGCGATTCGGGATTCACCGAAACAGAATTCATGATCTGCCTCGCTGCCCGCGTGCTCGAAGATCGAAAGTCGGTGTTCGTCGGCTGGGGCATTCCCCAGGTGGTGGCCCTCCTGGCGGAACGGCTCTATACCCCGAATCTAGTTCAGGTCTTCGAGTTTGGCGCGATAGGTCCCCAGTCTCAGACCCCCTTTGTCCAAGGCACAATGGGGGGGCCTTCCAACGTGTACCGATCTCTGCAGTGGACCACCATGAACTGGGCCTTTTCCTATGCCGCTACCGGATACCTGGACTATGGGATGATCGGTGCCCTCCAGGTGGATCCATACGGGAATGTGAATTCGACCCTCCTGGGAGGGACCTACGATCGGCCTCGGCGACGGTTTGCTGGGAGCGGAGGGGGGAATGAAGTCGCTTCCCTCTGCTGGAAGACGATCGTCGTTTTAAAGCACGAACCGCGCCGCTTCGTTGAGCGGCTCGATTTTATGACCTCCCCGGGCTACCTAACAGGTCTGGGGGCCCGCGAAACGGCCGGTCTGCCCCGAGGAACAGGACCCTACCGGGTCGTGACGTCACAAGCCCTCTTCGGCTTTGAGGAGGAGACGAAACGAATGCTCCTGCTCGGCGTGTTGCAGGGACTGTCGGCGGATCGGGTAATCCATGAGATGGGTTTTGAGCCACGCATAGCAGAGAAGGTGGAAGTCCTCGAGCCACCGACGCGGGAAGAACTTGCAATCCTTCGGGGAGAGATCGACCCGGCTCGCATAATCATCGGACGACCCGCCGGGTAAGCGATGGGGCATGTCTACTAAGGTGAAAGGTGAGATGGCACTGTATCCCCGTTCTGAAGGGCAAGAATTCCCCGGAGACCACGGCCGGCTGCACGAGCGGCTGGCGAGAGGGCTTCTGTTGGCCGACGGGGCGATCGGGACGATGCTTCATGCCAAAGGGCTCCAGGCCGGTGAGCCGCCGGAGCTTTGGAACGTGACTCGACCAAGGGTGGTCCAGGGGGTCCACAAGGCTTATCTGGCTGTCGGGTGCGACCTCGTCGAGACCAACACCTTTGGGGCCAACCATCTTCGGCTCAAAGAGAGCCGTCTCGCTGAGCAGACCGCCGCAATCAACTTGAGAGCTGTCCAGCTTGCCCGGAAGGTCTGCACCGCCGGGCATCTTGTCGCCGGCGCTGTGGGCCCCACAGGTCGTTTTTCTAAGGGGAAGGGTACCGCTTCGGTGACCGAAATTGTATCCGCATTTAAAGAACAGGTTTCGCATCTGATTCAGGGCGGGGTTGACCTGATCCTGGTCGAGACCATGACGCATCTCGCCGAGGCGCGAATGGCTCTTCAAGCAACC
>LXTG01000127.1 GCA_001643535.1 candidate division NC10 bacterium SPGG6
CCTCGCCGCCCGGCGCAACCCCGGCGAGCCTGCACGCTGGTGCATTGACCTGCAAAGTGGGCGCTCTGGCGGCGCAGCTCGCCTCCGCTCGCGCTGAGCGGCGGGACGCTGCCGCCGACCGGGACCGCAGGGCCGGGCTAGCGCTGGTAGCTTGTGCCGCCGCTGCATCCTTGGCAGGCATACGCTGAGGCCGCGTGCTGGGCGTGAAGTTGTAGCCGCTGTCGCCGTAGGCTTCCCGGGCCTCGACCGTCAGGTCCTGGACAACAATGTTCGCGTCCTCAAGCGCCTTCATCACGAGGTTGCGGGCTGCTCTAGCCTCGCCCACAGACACCCGGATCTCGACACTGTAGTTGCCCTTCTGGCCCGCGTCCTCTGTCGGGTACATGCCAGCGAACTGCTTCAACGTGCAGAGGGCCTCCTCGACCTTCCGCATCAGCTTGGGATCGATGTACGGCCCCTTCTTGAGCGATCGCCCCATGCTAAAACCCCCGATGGCATGCTGGAACGCTAGGAGGCTGGAAAGCTGGAGGTCTTGAATCCTACCGTCCTAGCGTCCTAGCCCCTCGTCATTTGCGCTGACGCCGGCTGACAATCTCGCGATCAGATCGCTTCCTCTTCTTGCGTGTTTTATAGCCCTTGGTCGGTTTGCCCCACGGGGTGCACGGATGTCGTCCCCCCGCACTCTTCCCCTCGCCACCCCCCAACGGGTGATCGTGCGGGTTCATGGCCACGCCCCGGACCGATGGCCGGATTCCGAGCCAGCGGCTTCGCCCCGCCTTCCCCAGGGTGACACTTTCGTGCTCGAGACTGCCCACCTGGCCAAGGGTGGCCATGCAATCGACGTGGACCTTCCGCACCTCCCCCGACGGGAGCTTGAGCAGGGCTCGGGTTTCCTCCTTCGCCACCAGTTGAGCCGAGGCCCCGGCACTCCGACAGAGCTGTCCTCCCTTGCCTTGCAAGAGCTCAATGTTGTGGATCACCGACCCTACCGGGATCAGCCGGAGAGAAAGAGCATTCCCCACGTTGAACTCCGCCTGGGGGCCGGACATTACCTGCGCCCCGATCTGGAGTCCGTCAGGGGCCAGGATGTAACGTTTCTCTCCGTCCGCGTAATGGAGCAAGGCGATCCGGGCTGATCGATTCGGATCGTACTCGATGGTTGCGACCCTGGCCGGGACACCAGGCTTATTCCGCCTAAAGTCGATGAGACGGTACTTCCGCTTATGCCCACCCCCCTTATGGCGTGACGTGATCCGGCCCTGGGCATTCCGCCCACCCGTCTTCCGGAGGGGACCCAGGAGACCCTTGGCAGGCTGCTTCTCCGTGATCCCCTCGAAGGTGGCCACCGACTGGAAGCGCCGGCCCGCCGAGGTCGGTTTGTAACTTCTGATCCCCATGTGCTCTGCTCTTCCGCTCCCCGCGGGGAGCGGCTAGGAGGCTAGAAGGCTAGAACGCTTGAAAGCCTCTCTGCCTTCCGCGTCCCAGCGGGCTAGCTTGCTAGCATTCCAGCGGTCTAGACGCCCTCAAAGAACTCGATGCTGTGCCCCTCTTGTAAGGTCACAATGGCTTTTTTCCAATCTGAGGTCCGACCTGCAAAACGTCCGAGGCGTTTCACTCTTCCTCGCATGGCCACGGTGTGGACGGCCGCAACCTTGACGTTAAAGAGGACCTCTACCGCCCGCTTCACCTCCACCTTGTTTGCCCGCCGATCGACCTCAAAGCAATATTTGTTCAGCTCTTTCAGCGCTGTCCCTTTCTCGGTGATGACGGGACGGCGGATGACCTGGTGTAGCTCCCTCACGGCGTCAGGACCTCCTCGACCTTCACGAGCGCCTCCCGGGTAAACAGGAGGGTGCCAGCATCCAGAACATCGAAGACGTTCACCCCTCGCGCCGGGAGGACCTTCACCCCCGGGAGGTTCCGGGCAGATTTCTCGACCGCCTCCTCCCTCTGGGGAACCACCACCAAAACCTTTCCCGTAAGGCCTAGGTCTCGCAGGAGACCCTTGAAGGTCTTCGTGTTGGGCCGATCCATACTCAAGTCTTCCAGGACCTGAACCTCTCGAGCCGCGACCTTCGCAGAAAGAGCGCCTCGGAGGGCTTCCCGCCGCAGCGCCCGGGGGAAGCGGAAGCTCCAATCCCTGGACTTCGGACCGTGGGTGATGCCGCCATGTCGCCACAGAGGCGACCGGTTGCTCCCGGCCCGCGCTCGACCGGACCCCTTCTGACGCCACGGCTTCTTCCCACCCCCTGAAACTTCAGCACGCCCTTTGGTCGAGGCGGTCCCCCGCCGCTCTTTCGCCCGTTGCCAACGGACCGCCTCGTGGAGGAGGTGCCCTCTCACCGAAGCCCCAAAGACGGCCTCGGACAGGGTAATCTCGTCCACTTTTTCGTTTTGAGGGTTCACCACATCGAGGACCGTAGCCATCGCCACTCTCACATTCTTGGGTCCTGAACCTCCGCGCTCAACTCGCCCCACCTTTCGGTTTCGCCGTCTTGTCGCCGGCCGCTTTTGGGTCACTCCCACGGACCTCCTTGCCAGTCTTTCGGACGGCGAGCAGCCCTCTCTGAGCCCCGGGGACCGCCCCGCGAATCAACAGGAGGTTTCGACCAGGATCACTCCGAACCACCTGGAGTCCCCGGATGGTCACCCGCACTCCCCCCATCCGTCCAGGCATGTGGTGTCCCTTGAAGACCCGGGAGGGATACGAGGAGGCGCCAATCGATCCCGGGGCCCGATGAAACATGGACCCGTGACTCTTTGCGCCACCCCGGTAGCCCCAACGTTTCACCCCTCCTTGGAACCCCCGTCCCTTCGAGGTCCCGGTCACGATCACCTCTTCCCCTTCGGTAAAGAGCTCCACGGTGAGGATCTGACCCACGCCGTACTCAGCCGCTGAATGAAGGCGCATCTCCTGAAGATGTCGCATGGGGGTCACCTTGGCTTTGGCGAAGTGGCCACCGAGCGGTTTGCGCACCCGCTTCGGCTTCTCCGGAAGGTAGCCGACCTGGACCGCTTCATAGCCGTCTTTCTCCACCGTCTTCTTTTGGACGATGGTACAGGGGCCAGCCTCCACGACGGTAACGGGAATCACCCGCCCCTCCTCATCGAAGACCTGGGTCATTCCTACTTTCCGACCTAAAAGCCCGATCCCCATTCGCATGATGAATGTCCGATATCCAAGGTCCGATGTCCAACGTCCAAGGTCACCAGCTTTTCAGTCTGTTTCGACTTCGGACCTCGGACGCTATAGCTTGATCTCTACATCGACCCCCGCCGGTAAATCTAACCGCATGAGGGCATCCACGGTCTGAGGCGTCGGCCGCAGGATGTCGAGGAGCCGAACATGGACGCGGACCTCAAACTGTTCCCGGGATTTCTTATCGACGTGAGGTGAGCGGAGGACCGTATACCGGCTGATCTTCGACGGAAGGGGAATGGGTCCAGAGAGCCCGGCCCCTGTCCGCTCGACCGTATTCACGATCTCCTTTGCGGACTGATCCAGAATCCGATGGTCGTATGCCTTCAGCCGTATCCGAATCCGTTGAGATTCCATGCCTCTATCCGCTATCCGCTCTCAGCCATCAGCCGAGGAGATGCTGGGAAGCGAGGATGCTAGAAAGCTTGGATGCTGGGAGGGCGGTTATCGGGCTCCCTCGTCCCCAGACGCCCCGCCTGCTAGCCTCCTAGCGTGCCAGCCTTCTAGCCGCGTATTGCTCACTGCTGACAGCTGACTGCTGATGGCCTACTCCGCGACCTCGCTCACCACGCCTGCGCCCACCGTCCTGCCCCCTTCCCGGATCGCAAACCGTATCTCCTGCTCCAGGGCAATCGGATGAATCAGCTCCACGCGGAGGCGCACATTGTCCCCCGGCATCACCATCTCGACCCCCTCCGGCAGGCTCGCCACCCCCGTCACGTCCGTCGTCCGGAAGTAAAACTGGGGCCGGTACCCCGCGAAGAAGGGGGTGTGCCGCCCCCCCTCCTCCTTGGTCAGGATGTAACACTCCGCCTCGAATTTGGTGTGGGGCGTGATGGAGCCAGGCTTGGCCACCACTTGCCCCCGCTCCACATCCTCCCGCTTCGTCCCCCGCAAGAGCAGACCCACATTGTCCCCCGCCTGCCCCTGGTCGAGCGTCTTCCGGAACATCTCTACCCCCGTCGCCACCGTCTTCTGGGTCTCCCGCAGACCGACGATCTCAACCTCCTCCCCACCTTGACCACCCCCCGCTCCACCCGGCCGGTCACCACCGTCCCCCGGCCCGAGATGGTGAAGACGTCCTCCACCGGCATCAGGAAGGGCCTGTCGATCGGCCGCGCGGGCAGCGGGATGTAGTTGTCTACCGCCTCCATGAGCTCGAAGATGGTTTGACACTCCCCCTGCTCTAACGCCTTCAGCGCACTCCCTCGGATGATCGGAATCTGGTCCCCCGGAAACTTGTACTGACTCAACAGCTCCCGCAGCTCCAGCTCGACCAGATCGAGGAGTTCTGGGTCCTCCACCATGTCCACCTTGTTCATGAAGACGACCAGATGCGGCACGTTCACCTGCCGCGCCAACAGGATGTGTTCCCGGGTCTGGGGCATCGGCCCGTCATTGGCCGCCACTACCAGGATCGCCCCGTCCATCTGGGCCGCCCCCGTGATCATGTTCTTGATGTAGTCCACGTGCCCCGGACAGTCGACATGGGCGTAGTGCCGCTTCGCCGTCTCGTACTCCACGTGCGCAATGGCGATCGTAATCCCCCGCTCCCGCTCCTCCGGGGCCTTGTCGATCTGATCGAACGGGACAAACTGCACCTTGGGGTTCTGCTCGTGCAGACACTTCGTGATGGCCGCCGTGAGCGTGGTCTTGCCATGGTCAATGTGCCCAATCGTCCCCACGTTAATGTGCTCTTTCGTCCGTGCAAATTTTTGCTTGGCCATGGCTGACCCTCCCGTGTCTCGGTGCGTTACCCCCTCACGTGCGCCCCTATGTGGTCATACTCCGACCCACCACCCGGCCGATGATCTCCTCGGCGAGGTTTGCAGGGAGCGGCTCGTGCCGGGCGAACTGCATCGTGTAAGTTGCCCGGCCCTGCGTTGCCGATCTCAGATCGGTTGCGTATCCAAACATGGTCGCCAGCGGCACCTCGGCGCGCACAAGCCGAGCCGCCGGCCGTGTATCAATCCCCAACACCCGACCCCGCCGGGAGTTCAAGTCCCCGATCACCTCTCCCAGAAACGCCTCCGGCACGACGACGTCCACCTGCATGACGGGTTCTAAGAGGACGGGGTTGCCCTGTTTGACTGCTTCCTTCAGGGCCATGGAGCCAGCAATCTTGAAGGCCAGATCGGAGGAGTCCACCTCATGGTAAGACCCGTCGGTAAGCGTCACCTTAATATCCACGAGCGGATACCCTGCCAGTACCCCGCCCTCAGCCGCCTCCCGGACCCCCTTCCCCACCGCCGGGATGTACTCCCGAGGGATCCGCCCCCCCACGATCTTGCTCTCAAACTGTAATCCACCCCCCGCCTCCATCGGCTCCACGTGTAGGATGACGTGGCCATACTGCCCCCGGCCTCCGGTCTGCCGGATGAATTTCTTTTCCACGGTCACCGAGCGCGTCATGGTTTCCCGGTACGCCACCTGCGGTCGACCCACGTTGGCCTCCACCCTGAACTCCCGGAGGAGGCGATCCGCGATGATCTCGAGATGGAGCTCTCCCATTCCGGAAATGATGGTCTGCCCGGTCTCCTCGTCCACCCGGGCCCGAAAGGTGGGATCTTCGTTGGCCAGGGCCTGGAGTCCCATGGAAAGCCTCTCGCCTCCCTCCTTGGTCTTCGGCTCGATAGCGACCGAAAGGACTGGGACCGGGAATTCGATAGCCTCGAGCAAGATCGGGTGGCCTTCATTGCAAAGGGTATCCCCCGTTTTGGCACTCTTCAGACCAACGGCAGCGGCGATGTTCCCCGCCTGAACAGCCTTTACTTCCTCTCGCTTGTTGGCATGCATCCGGAGCAGGCGGCCGATCCGCTCTCGGCTCCCCTTGGTGGAGTTATACACGTAGGAGCCTGACTCGACAGTCCCGGAATAGACTCGAAAATAGCAGAGCTGACCGACATACGGGTCAGCCACGAGCTTGAAGGCCAAGGCGGCTAGCGGCTCCTCATCGACCGGGGATCGTTTCTCTTCCTCACCTGTTTTGGGGTTCACCCCGGTAACCGGAGGGAGATCCATAGGCGAAGGAAGATAGTCCACCACCGCATCAAGCAAGGGTTGAACCCCCTTATTCCGGAAGGAGGCCCCGCACAGAACGGGCGTGATCTTCAAGGCCAACGTAGCCTTCCGGATGGCCGCCCGAATCTCTTGTTCAGAGATTTCCCCCCCCTCGACATACTTGCGGAGCAAGGACTCGTCTTGTTCCGCAACAGCCTCCAGGAGCTTTTCACGGTACTGCAGCGCCTGATCCGCGTACGCCGAGGGGATCTCCCGCATGTCGAACCGGGCCCCTAAGGTCTCCTCTTCCCAGACGATCGCCTGCATCCGGATCAAATCGATGACGCCGCCAAAGTTGGCCTCGTGTCCTAACGGGAGCTGAACAGGGACCGGAGACGCCCCGAGGCGCTCGGCGATGGACCGCACCGACATGAAGAAGTCCGCCCCCACCCGGTCCATCTTATTCATATAGGCAACACGAGGAACGTGGTATTTGTCCGCCTGCCGCCAAACCGTCTCCGACTGCGGCTCCACCCCCGAGACCGTATCGAAAATGATTACGGCCCCGTCCAGAACCCTGAGGGACCGTTCGACCTCCACGGTGAAGTCGACATGCCCAGGTGTATCAATAATATTGATCTGATGATCGCGCCAGAAGCAGGTCGTGCAGGCGGCGGTGATGGTGATCCCCCGTTCCTTCTCCTGTTCCATCCAATCCATCTCCGCGGAGCCCGTATCCACCTCACCCATCCGATGCGTCCGCCCCGTATAATAGAGGATCCGCTCGGTCGTGGTGGTCTTGCCCGCATCGATGTGCGCCATGATCCCGATGTTCCGAATATGATCTTTGGGAACCTTCACCGTCACGTTGCCCTGTCCTTCCTCCCAGGCGATTATCGGCCCCACTCCCGAGACTGCCCCATTCCTCAATCGGGATGAGGAATTCTTACCAACGGTAGTGGGCAAAGGCCTTGTTGGCCTCTGCCATGCGATGCGTGTCTTCCTTTTTCTTCACCGCCGCCCCGCGATTGTTGGCCGCCTCGATCAACTCGGCGGCCAACCGCTCTTCCATGGTCCTCTCCGAGCGCTGTCTGGCGTACGTGAGAACCCACCGGAAGGCCAACGAGAGCCGACGGTCCGGCCGGACCTCCACGGGGACCTGGTAGGTCGCCCCCCCCACCCTTCGGGACTTGACCTGCAGGACCGGTTTCACATTATCCAGCGCCTGCTTGAAGACCGCCAAGGCATCGGTTTTCATCCGCCCCTCAATGATCCCCATCGACCGGTAAAAAATATGCTCCGCCAGCGATTTCTTCCCCGCCCGCATCATAGAGTTCACAAATTTGGCCACCAGTCGGTTATGATAAACCGGATCGGGAAGGATCTCTCGCTTTTCTGCGACGCGCCGCCTCGGCATCCTCTTACCTTACCTCCCGCCAAAAACGAAAAGCGGCACCGAGGATCGGGAAAAGAGAAGCCTCAGTGCCGTATCCGGTCAACTCGACTTGGGTCGTTTCGCCCCGTAAAGGGACCGCCCCTGCCGGCGATTCTGGACGCCCGCCGTGTCCAGGGTCCCCCGGATCACATGATACCGGACACCGGGAAGGTCTTTCACCCGTCCTCCGCGAATCAGGACGATGGAGTGCTCCTGCAGGTTGTGTCCGATACCCGGAATGTAGGTGGTTACCTCGATCTTGTTGGTCAAGCGAACTCGTGCCACCTTTCGCAGGGCCGAGTTGGGCTTCTTGGGGGTGGTGGTGTAGACGCGGATGCAGACCCCCCGCTTCTGGGGCGACCCTTGAAGCGCGGGCGCCTTCTCCTTCTTCCGAATCTCCTTACGGCCCTTGCGAACCAGCTGGTTAATCGTTGGCACCGACACTCCCCCAATCAATTGTCCCTAAACTTGCCAAGGCTAACTACCCCCTCCTCCAATGTCAAGGAGTTTCTGCGGCCCTTCTCAGTTAGATATCCATCTCGACCGGTTCCAACGTCGCAGAGGCCTCGTCGGAGGGCTGTTGGCTCTCCTCGAGCTGCGCCTCAGCCTTCGCGGCTTCGATATCCGTTTCACGATACCACGCCATCCCCGTGCCGGCCGGAATCAGGCGGCCCATAATGACGTTTTCCTTGAGCCCCCTGAGCTCGTCCCGGGCCCCATTGATGGCTGCCTCGGTGAGGACCTTGGTGGTCTCCTGAAAGGACGCCGCAGAAATGAAACTGTCCGTGGAGAGCGAAGCCTTGGTGATGCCTAAGAGGAGCGGCTTCGCAGTGGCGGGGGCTCCGCCGGCCGCCAAAACCCTCTGGTTCTCCTCCAGGAACGCGTGCTTGTCCACGTGTTCCCCCACGAGGAAGTTGGTGTCCCCAACCGTTTCGACGCGCACCCGCTTGAGCATCTGTCGGACAATCACCTCAATGTGCTTATCGTTGATGTTGACCCCTTGAAGGCGATAGACCTCCTGGACCTCGTTGACGAGGTAGCGCTGCAGCTCCTGATCGCCGAGGACGTCCAAGATATCGTGGGGATTGACGGGCCCATCCATGAGCGGCTCCCCAGCATTGATCTCATCTCCTTCGAGCACATTGATATGCTTGCCCCGAGGGACCGAGTATTCCTTGGTCTCACCGTTCTCAGCCTCGATCTTGATCTTTCGCATCCCCTTGGCCATGCCGGCAAACCGGACCCGCCCGTCGATCTCCGAGATAATGGCTGCCTCCCGGGGCCGTCGGGCTTCGAACAGCTCCGCAACCCGGGGCAGGCCCCCGGTAATGTCCTTGGTCTTGGTGGTCTCCCGAGGGATCTTGACAATCGCATCGCCAGCGGAGATCGCCTGGGCATCCTGCACCGTGAGGTGGGCGCCGACCGGCAGAAGCGTCCGGAAGACGGTAACCCCCTTTGCGTCCTTCACCGAGACCCGGGGCTGGAGTTCTTCCTTCCCGTGTTCCACGATGACCCGCTGGGCCAGCCCGGTGACCTCATCCACCTCCTCGTTCATCGTCACGCCTTCAATGACATCCTTGACCATGACTCGGCCTGCGGCCTCAGAAAGAATCACCGAGGTGAACGGATCCCACTCCGCCAGCCTGGTGCCCGAGTCCACACGCCGGCCGTCCCGCACCTTCAATCGGGCCCCGTAGAGCACCTGATAGATCTCCTTCTTGCGCCCTTTCTCGTCCACGATCGTGATGGCGCCATTCCGGTTCATGACGACCAGATCCCCGGACGCGTTTTGGACCGTACGGATGGCGTTAAACTGCACGGTGCCCGCAAACTTATTCTCCAGGGTGGTCTGCTCTGCCAGACGGGTCGCGGTCCCTCCAATATGGAAGGTCCGCATGGTGAGCTGTGTCCCCGGCTCGCCGATAGACTGCGCGGCCAAGACGCCGACGGCCTCGCCGAGCTCTACCAACCGACCGGTAGCCAAATTGCGGCCATAACACTTCACGCACACCCCTCGCCTGGCCTCACAGGTGAGGACCGACCGAATCCTCACCTTGTCGATGCCCGCGTCCTCGATCCGAGCCGCCAACGGTTCGGTCATCTCCTCATTGCCCTCGAGGATGGTCTCACCGGTGAACGGATCGGTGACATCATCGAGTGCAACCCGACCCAGGATCCGGTCCCGGAGGGGCTGGATGATCTCTCCCGACTCGACGAGGGCTGTAACCCCGATCCCATTGGGGGTGCCACAATCCACCCTGACGACGAGAACATCCTGGGCCACATCGACGAGCCGCCGGGTGAGATACCCGGAGTCGGCGGTCTTGAGCGCCGTGTCCGCCAATCCCTTCCGGGCCCCGTGAGTAGAGATGAAGTACTGAAGCACCGTGAGGCCCTCCCGGAAGTTACTGGTGATCGGCGTCTCGATGATTTCCCCCGAAGGCTTGGCCATGAGGCCCCGCATGCCAGCCAGCTGCCGGATCTGCTGTTTGCTCCCTCGTGCTCCGGAGTCGGCCATCATGAAGACCGGGTTGAACTCTCCATCCTTCATGCCCTCGATCTCCCGGAAGAGCTCATCGGAGACCCGCTCCGACACCTGCGTCCAGATGTCGATAATCTTGTTGTACCGCTCCCCCTTGGTGATCAGGCCGTCCTGGTACTCCTGCTCGATCTTGATGACCTCCTTCCGGGCTCCCTCGATGATCTCTTCCTTCTTTGAGGGGATGTGTAAATCATCGATCCCGATAGAGATCCCGGCTAACGTGGCGTACCGGAAGCCCAGATCCTTCAGGTTATCCAAGAGCTTCACCGTCTCGCCATTCCCTAACAGGTAAAAGCACTGAGCGACCAGCCGGGTGAGCTCGCGCTTGCTCATCTCCTGGTTGATAAACCGCAGCGGGGGAGGGAGGATCTCGTTGAAGAGCACGCGGCCGACGGTGCTGTCGATCAGCTCCCCATTCCATCGCAATTTGATCATCGCATGGAGCCCCATCTCATCGGCATCGTAGGCAGAGCGGACTTCCTCCATGGACCCGAAGATCTTTCCCTCCCCTTTTTCGTCAGCCCGGGCCTTGGTGATGTAATACAGGCCGAGGACGACATCCTGGCTCGGCGCGGCCAACGGGGTGCCGTTGGCCGGAGACAGGACATTGTGGGGCGCCCACATGAGTACGCGAGCCTCCAGTTGCGCCTCGAAAGAGAGGGGCACATGGACGGCCATCTGATCCCCGTCAAAATCGGCGTTGAAGGCGGCGCAGACCAAGGGATGAATCTTGATGGCCTCTCCCTCCACGAGGACGGGCTCGAAGGCCTGGATGCCCAGCCGATGCAGCGTCGGGGCCCGGTTCAGGAGGACGGGATGCTCACGAATCACGTCCTCCAGGGCGTCCCATACTTCTGGACGCCCTTTCTCGACCATCTTCTTGACGCTCTTGATGGTCGTGACCAGTTCGTGCTGCTGGAGCAGTTTCCGGAAGACGAACGGCTTGAACAGCTCCAGGGCCATCTTCTTCGGCAGACCACACTGGTGAAGTTTGAGCTCCGGTCCAACGACAATGACGGAGCGCCCCGAGTAATCGACCCGCTTTCCCAAAAGGTTCTGGCGAAACCGTCCCTGCTTCCCCTTCAGCATATCGGAGAGGGACTTGAGCGGGCGGTTATTCTGGCCCTTCAACGCCCGCCCCCGCCGCCCGTTATCGAAGAGGGCATCCACCGCCTCCTGGAGCATCCGCTTTTCATTGCGGATGATAATATCGGGCGCCCGCAGCTCCATGAGGCGCTTCAAGCGGTTATTCCGGTTAATGACGCGTCGGTAGAGATCGTTCAGGTCCGAGGTGGCAAAGCGGCCCCCGTCCAAGGGGACCAGAGGCCTCAGCTCCGGCGGCAGGACGGGGATCACCTCAAGGATCATCCACTCCGGCTTGTTCCCCGACGTCTGAAAGGCGTCCACGATCCGGAGACGTTTCACGATCTTCTTCCGAGTCTGCTGGGAGGTTTCCCGCTGCATCTGCTCCCGCAGGTCCTCGCCCAATTTCCGCATGTCCATCCGCTTGAGGAGGGCCCGAATGGCCTCCGCCCCGATTTCCGCCTTGAAGCCATCCCCGTACTCGTCTTGGAGGTTGCGATATCGCTCCTCGTTGAGGAGTTCCTTGAGCTTGAGAGGGGTATTCCCAGGATCCACCACAACATACTCCTCGAAATAGAGGACCCGCTCGAGATCCCGCAGGGACATGTCCAGGAGATACCCAATCCGGGACGGAATCGATTTAAAGAACCAGATATGGACGACGCGGGAGGCCAGCTCGATATGCCCCAGGCGCTGACGCCGCACCTTGGACCGGATCACCTCCACTCCGCACTTATCACACACGACGTTCCGATGCTTGATCCCCTTAAACTTGCCGCAATTACACTCCCAGTCTTTGGTCGGGCCGAAGATCTTGGCACAGAACAGCCCATCCCGTTCGGGCTTGAAGGTCCGGTAGTTGATCGTCTCTGGTTTTTTCACCTCGCCGTGGGACCAGGAACGGATTTTCTCCGGCGAGGCCAATGCAATCCGGATGGCCTTAAAGCTCGTCGGGTCGATGGGCTTTTCGTCAAAAAACCCAAAAAACTTGTCCACGCGTCTCTCCTCCTTCTTTGAACACCCCGAGCAAACCGAGCCGTTTACGGATCGAGCGCCGAGAACCGATCAGAAGCCGTCGCTCCTTGCCTCCGTCCTGCCCGATCCCTTTCCACCGGCCTCACTTACTTTTTCTCCACGACCAGATCCACATCCAAGGCAAGACTCTGAAGCTCCTTGACCAGGACGTTAAAGGACTCCGGAAGTCCTGGCTCTAACGTGCAGTCCCCCTTGACGATCGATTCATACATCTTGGTACGGCCCACGACATCGTCCGATTTGACCGTCAAGACCTCTTGCAGCGTGTGGGCCGCCCCATACGCCTCCAGCGCCCAGACCTCCATCTCCCCAAAGCGCTGGCCGCCGAACTGGGCCTTCCCCCCCAGCGGCTGTTGAGTGACGAGGGAATAGGGGCCAATGGAACGGGCATGAATCTTATCCTCCACGAGATGCGCCAGCTTCATGAGGTACATATATCCAGCGGTGACCGGTTGGTGAAACGGCCTCCCCGTCCGGCCATCGTAGAGGGTAGCCTTTCCGGAGACGGGAAGTCCCGCTCTCTTCAACAAGTCCTTGATCTCCTTTTCCGAGGCTCCGTCGAAGACGGGTGAGTCCACCTTGAGGCCCAGGGCATTCGCGGCCCAGCCCACGTGGGTCTCTAGGATCTGCCCGACGTTCATGCGGGAAGGGACCCCTAAGGGATTGAGGACCACCTCGATCGGCGTCCCGTCGGGGAGATAAGGCATGTCCTCCTCGGGGAGAATTTTGGAGATGACCCCCTTATTCCCATGACGGCCGGCCATCTTATCCCCCACCGAGAGCCTCCGCTTCATCGCCACATAGACCTTGACCATCTTGAAGACGCCCGGAGCCAGCTCATCTCCTTTCCGGAGACGGGCAATCCGATTGTCCAGGAGGGTCTGGAGCACGTGGATTTGATTATCGGCAGCAGTAGCCACCCGCTCCACCTTTTGAGCCGTCCCCTCGTTTAGGGCCTTAGCAATCTCCTGAAGTTGCTCCTCGGCGAAGGTTTGGAGCAGTTCCTCGGTCAGCTTCTTGCGTTTCGAGACCAGAACCTTCCGGCTTCCTTTCGCCTTGACATCCTTCCCGACAATGCGGCCGGTGAGGAGTTCCCGAAGCCGCCGGTCCCGCTCCTTGGCGATAATGGCAATCTCGTCGTCAAAATCTTTCTGGAGTCGGGTAATCTCCTCCTCTTCGATGGACTTGGCCCGTTCGTCCTTGTCCAGCCCCTTTCGCGAAAAGACCTTCACCCCCACCACGGTGCCCTGGATCCCCGGAGGAACATAGAGCGAGGCATCCCGGACATCCTCGGCCTTCTCGCCGAAGATGGCGCGGAGCAAGCGTTCTTCGGGCGTCAGGACCGTCTCCCCCTTAGGGGTTACCTTGCCCACCAGGATATCTCCGGGTTTCACCTCCGCCCCGATCCGGATGATTCCGCTTTCATCCAGATCTTTCAAGGCCTCCTCGCCCACGTTGGGAATATCCCGGGTAACGTCCTCCTTCCCCAACTTCGTATCCCTAGCCTCGATATCAAACTCTTCGATATGGATCGAGGTGTACCGGTCGTCCTTCACCAAGCGCTCGCTGATCAGGATCGCATCCTCGAAGTTATAGCCGCCCCACGGCATAAAGGCCACCAGCACATTCTGACCCAGCGCCAGCTCCCCCTTGTGGGTCGCAGGACCATCCGCGATGACCTGGCCTTTTTTCACCCGCTGGCCGGCGTTCACGACGGGTCTCTGATTAATACAGGTATTCTGATTGCTGCGCTCGAATTTCAGCAGAGAGTAGATATCGACGTTGGGCACCTTGAGCTGCTCCTCCCGATCGCCGTCGACCCGGATGATAATCCGATTCGCCGAGATGGACTCCACGACTCCGGCCCGCCGGGCCATCACGACCGCCCCTGAGTCCTGGGCCGTCACCGCCTCCATCCCGGTCCCCACAATTGGGGCCTTGGGACGGAGGAGGGGGACGGCCTGCCGCTGCATATTCGCCCCCATGAGAGCCCGATTGGCGTCGTCATGTTCCAGGAACGGAATCAGGGCACTCGACACCCCCACGAGCTGCTTGGGGGAGACGTCCATGTAGACCACCTTGTCCCGTGGAGCCATAATGAAGTTCCCACCGAAGCGGGCCTGCACCCGCTCGTTCACGTACCGCCCACGGGCATCGGTCGGGGCGTTGGCCTGGGCGATGATGAAGCGCTCATCGATATCGGCCGTCAGGTACTCGATCTCGTCCGAAACCCGCCCATCCCGGACCTTCCGGTACGGGGTCTCGATAAAGCCGAATTCATTGACCCGGGCATAGCTGGAGAGCGAGGAAATCAGGCCGACGTTGGGCCCCTCAGGTGTCTCGATGGGACACATCCGACCGCAATGGGTGGGGTGGACGTCTCGGACCTCAAACCCGGCTCGCTCCCGCGAGAGCCCGCCCGGCCCGAGGGCGGACAGGCGCCGCTTATGGGTCAGCTCGGCCAGAGGGTTGGTCTGATCCATAAACTGAGAGAGCTGCGAGGAACCGAAAAACTCCTTCAGGGCGGCGGTGACCGGCTTGGCATTCACCAGATCGTGGGGCATGAGGGTCTCCACTTCCTGGGTGCTCATCCGCTCTCGGACCGCTCGTTCCATCCGCGCGAGGCCAATGCGGAACTGTTCCTCGAGCAGCTCCCCCGCCGAGCGGACACGACGGTTGCCCAAATGATCGATGTCATCCACCTGCCCCTCGCCATGCTTCAAATTGAGAAGGTACCGGATCACCGCCACGATATCCTCTTTCTGGAGGGTCCGGACCTCGAGCGATGTGTCCATCCCCAGCTTACTGTTCAGTTTAAAGCGGCCGACCTTGGACAGATCGTACCGGCGTGGGTTGAAAAACATATTGCGGAGCAACGTCTTCGCACTCTCCAGCGTAGGTGGATCGCCCGGGCGCATTCGCCGGTAGATCTCCACCAGGGCATTTTCTTCCGATCGGGTAGGATCCCGGAGGATGGTCTCGCGAATCTCAAAAACCTCACGCTCGTCGGTGACGCAAATGAGGTGGAACTGTCGCACCTTTCGTTCGAGGAACCGGCCCAGGACCTCCTCGGTGACCTGCTGGGCGCATTCCGCAAGGACCTCGCCCGTCTGGCGATCGATGACATCCATGGCCAAGATCCGGCCGATGAGGTCCTCCCGGTAGATTGGCACCTCTTTCACTCGGGCGGACTGGAGTTTCTTGAGGGCCTCCCCGGTGATCCTCTTCCCCCGCTGGAGGATCACATTTTTCCCCTTGGGATCGGCGAGGTCCTTGGCGGCCCGCCATCCGAGACTGACTCCCTCCAACACCACATCCCGGCTTCCGTCAATGCGAACCTTATCCCGTTCATAGAAGCGAGAAAGGATTTCCTCGTTGGATCCGTAGCCGATGGCCCGAAGCAGGATGGTGACGAGAAACTTCCGACGGCGATCCACGCGGACATGCAGGATGTCGTGAGTGTCGAACTCGAACTCGAGCCACGAGCCCCGGTTCGGGATCAGCCGGGCGTGATAGATAATCTTTCCACCAACATGGGTCTTGCCCCGATCGTGGTTGAAGAACGCCCCAGGGGATCGGTGAAGCTGGCTCACCACCACCCGCTCTGTCCCGTTGATGATGAAGGTGCCGTGCTCGCTCATCACGGGCATCTCCCCCAGGTACACCTCCTGCTCCTTCACATCTCGGATCCCCCGGGTCCCATCGCCCGATTTCTCCCAGACCACCAGGCGCAGGGTGACCTTCAGGGGGACCGAATAGGTCATCCCCTTCTCCCGACACTCCACCGGTGTATACTTCGGTTCGCCGAAATCGTACTTCACGAACTCGAGGGAGGCCGAGTCCTCGTAATCGCTGATGGGGAAAATGCTGGTGAAGACCCCCTGAAGCCCCGTATCCTCCCGACGCTCCGGAGGCACCCCCTGCTGCAGAAACTGCAGGAAAGAGCCTCGCTGAATCTCGATAAGATTGGGAATGGCGATGATCTCTGGAAACTTGGCGAAGCTGACTCGCCCCTCAAGCTCCTTGGTCTTCGCAACCGCCATGGTACCTCCACCTCATAAGTAATAGGTTAAAGACCTCTCCCCGGTCGAGAGAGGACACCACCGGACACCTGACGCACCATGAGACCTGGGATGCCCTCGGCTACTTGATTTCAACAGTGGCCCCTGCTGCCTCTAACTTCTTCTTGACCTCTGCCGCCTCCTGCTTAGAAATGCCCTCCTTGACTGGCTTCGGCGCTCCATCAACCAAATCCTTGGCCTCTTTGAGTCCCAGGGTGGTGACGGCCCGAACCTCCTTGATCACCTGGATCTTCTTCGCGCCCGCGCTGGTCACGATCACGGTAAACTCCGTCTGCTCCTCAGCCGGCGCCGCGGCACTGGGCGTAAGAGCCCCCGGGGTCCCAACCACCGGGGCGGCGACAGCGGCGGCGGAAATGCCATACTTTTCCTCGAGCGCCTTGACCGCCTCATGAAGCTCCCGGACCGTCCACGTGTCGATGGATTCTAGAAAATCCTGGACCGTAACCTTTCCCATCGAATCCTCCTCTGATTCATATGCGTGGGTGGTTGCAACCCCTCCCGACTCTATTCTCCACTCCCTTCTTTTTTCTGCCGCACCTGATCCATACCGATCACAAACCCCCTCAGAGAACCAGACAACACGCTGGCAAGCCCCTGGAGTGGCGCCACCATCAGCCCCACCACGTGAGCCAGCATCACCTCGCGCGGAGGCAGCTCCGCCAAGGCCAGAACCTCCTCTCGCGGAAGGACCCGGCCATCCACCAGCCCCGCTTTGATCTGAAGGACCGGGGCCCGCTTGGAAAAAGCGACCAGCATTTTGGCAGTCGCCACCGGATCCTCAGAGGTGAAGGCCACTGCCGTAGGCCCCTCCAGATAGCGTTCAAGCTCCTGCATCCCCACCTCGCGCGCCGCCAGTTGGGTCAGGCTGTTCTTCACGACTCGGTACTCAACCGCGGCTTTGCGAAGGACCCGTCGAAGCTCTGAGATTTCCGCGACGGTCAGGCCCCGATAATCGGTGAGAATAAAGCCCTTGGCCTCTCGAAGCTTCTCCTTGAGCCGCTCTACCTTCTCAACCCGAGCCTGCCGCCTTGCCGATACCCGGTCCATCCCCTCTCTCCCCGTGTGTTCGAGGGGGTCTCGTGGCGTTCAGCCACGGCCTCCTATATCCTGCCCAATCCCGAAACAGCGCCCACGTCGATCTGGACCGGCGGACCCATCGTCGCAGAGATGAAAACTCCCTTCATGTACTTCCCTTTGCTAGTCGAGGGCTTCGCCCGGACCAGCGCCTCGAGGAGGGTGGTGGCATTCTCCACCAGTTGACTCTCCGAGAAAGAGACTTTCCCAAAGGCTGCGTGGATAATGCCCGCTTTGTCCACCCGATACTCGATCTTGCCCGCCTTAAATTCCTTCACCGCTCGGGCCACGTCAAAGGTGACCGTCCCGGTCTTGGGGTTGGGCATCACTCCCCGGGGACCCAGAATCTTCCCCAGCTTCCCCACCTGACCCATCACATCGGGGGTGGCAATGGCCCGGTCGAAATCCAACCACCCCTGTTGAATCTTCTCCATCAGGTCATCGCAACCAACGTAATCGGCCCCCGCCTCCTCGGCCTCTTTCTCCTTCTCGCCCTTCGCAAAGACGAGGATTCGAACTGCCTGGCCAGTCCCGTGGGGAAGGACCACTGTCCCCCGAACCATCTGATCCGCCTTGCGCGAATCCACGCCGAGCCGCACCGCCATCTCCATGGTCTCGTTGAACTTGGCCGCGGCGACTGATTTGAGCACCGAGATAGCCGTCTTGAGATCAACCGGCTGCGGCGCTTGCTCGGCCACCACCGCTCTCGCCCCGGCATATCGTTTCGTGCGCCTCATCCTTTTCCTCCACCGTCCTCTCGGAAGGGCTGTCCGCTGTCCGCAAACAGACTATGCTACAGCCGACCGCTCACAGCGGACGGCTGATGGCTGTCGTCACGGTAGGACCTCGATCCCCATGCTCCGAGCGGTGCCTTCCACAATCCGGACAGCCGCATCGAGCGTATTGGCACTGAGGTCTGGCAGCTTGGTCTTGGCGATCTCTTCTACTTGGGCCCGGGTAACCTGTCCCACCTTGATTCGGTTCGGCTCCTTCGAGGCCTGGGCGATCCCCGCCGCTTGCTTCAAGAGGATCGCGGCCGGCGGGGTCTTGGTGATAAAGGTGAAAGAGCGATCGGCGTAAATGGTAATCACCACGGGAACCACCAATCCCTCTTGACTTTGGGTCTTGGCGTTATAGGCCTTGCAGAACTCCATGATATTCACACCATGCTGTCCCAGCGCCGGCCCCACCGGTGGAGAAGGATTCGCCTTGCCCGCGGGGACCTGCAGCTTGACGATTGCCGCAACCTTCTTCGCCATCGCTCCTCCACGCTGCCGGCAGTCAGCTGTTAGCGGTCAGCAATACGGGCTAGAAAGCTGGCACGCTAGGAGGCTAGCAGGCGGGGCGTCTGGGGACGAGGGCGCCCGATAACCGACCTCCCAGCATCCAAAGCTTTCTAGCATCCTCGCTTCCCAGCATCTCCTCGGCTGATTGCTGATAGCTGACAGCTCCCTAGACCTTCTCCACCTGCAAGAACTCCAAGTCCACCGGAGTGGGGCGACCAAAGATGCTCACCATCACTTTGAGCCGTCCCTTCTCGGGCTTGATCTCCTCAACGAGGCCGGTGAAGTTACTGAAGGGCCCGTCAATGACACGGACCGGCTCGCCCCGTACAAATTGGACTTTATGTCTGGGCTTCTCCGCACCCTCCTCCACCTGTTGGCGGATCTGGGCGACCTCTGCTTCGGGGATGGGCGTGGGCCGGGTCCCAGGTCCGACAAACCCGGTCACCTTCGGGGTGCTGCGGACCAGGTACCACAAGTCATCCGACATCTCCATCCGGATGAGGAGATAGCCGGGAAAGAATTTGCGGGACGCGATCCGCTTCTTCCCCTTCTTGAGTTCCACCACATCCTCGGTGGGGATCAGAATCTCCGAGATCTTATCCTGGAGCCCCAGGACAGTCACCCGCTGTTCGATGCTCGCCCTGACCTTGCCCTCAAACCCCGAGTAGGTGTGGACGACGTACCACCGTTGCTCTTTTTGCTCTATCGTAACCATGTGTAGGCTACCTCAGGATCACCGACATGATGTTTCGGATAATGAGGTCGACGAACCCCAAAAAGAAGGACACAATGAACACCGATACAATCACGACGGCGGTCGAGCCGATGACCTCCTTGCGTCCAGGCCAGTTGACCTTTCCTAGCTCGGCCCGCACTTCCCTCAAGAACCGGATCGCCTTCCTGACCCACTCCCGCATCTACGTCCCCGATGACCGTAACCCGACGACCGACCACCGACGATGAAAGACAACGTCGTCGGTTAACGGTGATCGGTCATCGAAATCTGGCAGGCCAGGAGGGACTTGAACCCCCAACCGCCGGTTTTGGAGACCGGTGCTCTGCCAATTGAGCTACTGGCCTACATCACTCGGAGGGGGCAGGCCCCTCTGCCGACGCCCCTCCGCACAGGTGACCTTTCGCCCTCTCCGAAGCACCTCGCGAAGCGTCCTCGGCACATATCGCCAGCTACCGTACTTCCCTGTGGCGGGTGTGCTTCCGGCACCACCGACAATACTTCTGGCGTTCCAGTCGGTCTGGGGTGTTCTTCTTGTTCTTCGTCGTCGAATAATTTCGACGTTTACAGTCCGTACACGCCAAGGGAATGATCTCTCGCATCCTCTTCCCGCTCGCCGCTATCCGCTGTCAGCAACCAGCCATCAGCAGTCCGCTTTTCGATTCCCCGGGCTCACTGCTGACAGCTGACTGCTGATGGCCTACTCCGCGACCTCGCTCACCACGCCTGCGCCCACCGTCCTGCCCCCTTCCCGGATCGCAAACCGTATCTCCTGCTCCAGGGCAATCGGATGAATCAGCTCCACGCGGAGGCGCACATTGTCCCCCGGCATCACCATCTCGACCCCCTCCGGCAGGCTCGCCACCCCC
>LXTG01000082.1 GCA_001643535.1 candidate division NC10 bacterium SPGG6
GACCTCCTGTGCCAAGACGTGGGCGAGATCCATAACCAGGGCGTTCAACTCCCGGTACTCAGGAGCCTCCCGGATCGAGGAGACGGCGAGCGTATACGGCCCCGTCAGAATGGGCTTGATCGGGCGGGGTGAGACCTGCTGCGCGTACTGAAACTCTTCAACGATCATAGACCCACTCCGCTCGATTTTTCCTTTCGTCACCGGCTGCCGAAAGTAAAAGTTGGTGTCGAAATACCGGAGAAGGCCATTGATCTCCACGTGGGCTAGCTTACCGACCAAATGGGAAATGGGGTCGTACCAACGGATCTGGCCATCAGTGAGGAGCTCGCAGCCTGCGTCGGCCTGCTCCTCGATGACCTCGGCCACCATCGAATCCTGAACCTGGTTGAAGTCCTCCGGCGAGATTTCTCCTCGCTCCCGCTGTGCATAGGCACGGCGCAGGCGTTGCTGTTCTCTGCTGGCACCGATCCTGGGATAGCTACTATGGTTGGCCAGACGCAATTCCATCAGCGACTCCGTCGAGTCCAAGGTCCAAGGTCAAAAAAGCCCTTGCGATGACTCAGCTATCGACTTCGGACGTCGGACACCGGACATCGGACGTTACTTAATCTGCTCGACGGCCTGCTTGACCTCCTCGTAATTTGGCTCTTTGGTGGGGTCCTCGGAGATCCACTTATAGCGAATCGTACCCTCTGTGTCCAGGACAAAGACCGCCCGCTTGGCCGCGGTGTACCCCTTGAGCCCCGCCAGGTCGGGCAGCTGGACATCGTACGAGGTGATGACCTCGCGTGAATAGTCACTGAGGAGGGGAAAGTTGATCTGGTTCTGCTCCGCGAAGACTCTATTGGCAAAAGGGGTATCCACGCTGATTCCGACGACGGCTGCACCAAGACCACCTAGGTGACCCAGGCTGTCCCGGAATGCGCACAACTCCTTGGTGCAGGTGGCCGTGAAGGCGGCGGGATAAAAGGCCAAGATCAGCTTCTTTTCCCTCAACTCCGTGAGACTCCGCGGCTTTCGCTCGGTGTCCACGAGCGTAAAATCCGGTGCCTTCTGTCCAACGGCAGGGGTCATTGCTTCCTCCTTTTCAAAGGCAATCCCCGCAAGGTTCCGTTACAAGSAGATAAGCACRAAATAGGCGCCCAGGGGGCCCTGGGCGCCAGCCGGCGTGACGAAACGGAAGGCGTTTGTCCTGACTACTACTCGACTACCCAGGTGTCGCCGCGATTCAGCATTGCCTCCAGATTCCCCGGTCCGAGCCGCTGCTTGGCAGTCTCCACCTGGGCTTTGGCCCCCGCATCATAGGTCATCCGTTTCACCGTTCGGAAGACGCCGATGGGGGTGGGGAAGTTGGGACCCAAACGGCTTAGAATATAGGCCATACTCGGGTTGGTCTCGTCGTGAACGAGAAGTTGGGATTCATCGATCCCCTGGCCCAAAGTCACAATCTCGGGGGTCATGTCGCTCCGGAGGCGGATCCCTTTCTCCCGGTTCTTTCCAAAGATCAACGGCTTGCCATGCTCTAGCACCAGCTGATTGTCCGCTTTCGTGGTCCGATCCGTGATGGGAGCCCATGCCCCGTCGTTATAGATGTTGCAGTTCTGAAGGATCTCGACAAAGGCTGACCCCTGATGCTCGTGGGCCCGTTTCAGGATCTCCTGCTCATGCTTCGTTTCCACATCGGCGGTCCGGGCCACAAACGTGGCCTCGGCCCCAAGGGCGATCTCGATGGGATTCAGGGGATAGTCCAAAGACCCGAAAGGGGTGGACTTCGTCACCTTCCCAAGCTCCGAGGTGGGGGAGTACTGCCCTTTGGTCAACCCGTAGATCCGGTTGTTAAAGAGGAGGATTTTGATACCCACGTTCCGCCGAAGGGCATGAATCAGGTGATTTCCCCCGATGCTCAAACCGTCCCCGTCTCCGGTCACGACCCAGACGTGAAGATCCGGCCGACTGACCTTGAGGCCCGTGGCAATGGCCGGTGCCCGACCATGGATGGTGTGAAATCCATAGGCGTTCATGTAATACGGGAAGCGGGCGGCGCACCCGATCCCTGAGATAAAGACCAGCTTCTCCCGGGGAATCCCAAGTTCGGGGAGGACCTTTTGCATCTGCGCCAGGATGGCATAATCCCCGCAACCAGGGCACCACCGGCGCTGCCTACAGCGCCACCATCGTGCGCGGCCGGCCCCACGCGGCGCCGTTGGCGTAACKSWMAGCTWTCRGCTTTCAGCTATCGGMAAACTACGGCGTCCGTCGTCTCGTCCCTCGTCCCTCGTCCCTTCTTTTTCTCGTCTAACTCGCTGCCATGCCTTGTCCGATGACATCTGTAGATGATGCAGGAGGCGACCGGTCCAGCCGCGCTGCCGTTGGGCCCTGGGGTTGTAAGTATCGAGATCGTCCGGTAATCACCCGCCTCGAGGGGTCGCTGGCACTTGGGGTGAGCGTGGTCGAGATCAGCATCGGCGCCGGGCGTCAGGGCCGGCCGGAGTCCGGCACACCGCCTGATGGAAAATGAGGTCGGCGGCCCGCCGACCTGGATGCCCGCATGAGCGATGTCCTGATTGAGATCTTCGGGGTGGGTGCGGTCGTCGCGATCCTGGCGAGCCTGATCGAGAGCAGCGCGTCGCGGCGCTTTCGTCCCACCACCCGCGGCTGGATACTCGCCATTATCGGTCTCGTGCTGGTGACTATCGGCGCGCTCATGCCCAGCCCCAGCTCGTCGAGCTACGTGGTGGGCGCCGCCTTTCCCGGGGCGTCACCCGTGCTCGTGTTCGTGAGGAACATGGTGTGCCTGCTTGGCGGTGCTCTCTTTCTTGCCATCGGCCTGCTGCGGCGGCTGGCCGCSSATCCACGCCGACATTCCCCGGGCGATGCACTACTTCGAGAAGGCCGGGCCGTATTTCGAGGGCAAGGATGGTAAATGGCGTCAGAAGAAAAAAATGAAAAAGAAAAACTAGTGAGTCATAAAATTTTTAACGTGCCACCAAGTAAATATTAGCTACCACTAGAAGGGCCCTGGCCGTGTCATCCAGCCCATGCAGAGTTTGACTACCTGGCTGTGGATGCCAGATTATCTTGTTCCACTGCTTACCGTCGTCGTCCGACGCGTACGCGCACAGACTCCCCTCTTCGTCAACTCTCCAGTCTATAAGCGTGGTCACAGATCACGCCTCCAGTAAGTGCATCCTATAGATCCATAGTTTACAGAAGGCTCGTACATAGTGAAACCAGCTCTGATCAGGTTGTTAGCTGAGAACCTGTTATTGTGGGTGTATGTTATCAAGCATTTCCAGCCAATCTTGCGAGCGTGTCTCTGACGAACTCGAATCATTCGTAGATGCAAACCTCTCCCACGGTGGTCTTGCCTGACTCCGACTCTGCACAGGAATCCACACCGGCTCCACTCAACTGAAGGCCGACCATGGCGAGTTC
>LXTG01000003.1 GCA_001643535.1 candidate division NC10 bacterium SPGG6
CCTCGTCATGCTCCACCACCACCACCCTCGCCCGCGGGACATCCATTCCCACCTCCACCACCGTCGTGGCCACCAAGACTTGAATCTTTCCCTCGCGGAAGGCGTCCATTACCCTTCGCTTTTCCTCTGTCCGCATCCGCCCGTGGAGACAGCCGACAGTGCTGTCTTGAAAGATTCCCCGTTGGAGCTCAGCAGCCAAACTGGTCGCCGCCTTGAGATCCGTCTCCTCATTCTCTTCCACGAGTGGACAGATGACGTATGCGCCTCCCCCTTTTCGGACTTCCTCCAGGACAAACCGGTAGGCCTGAAGACGCATCCCCTCGGGTGAGAGCTCGGTCTTGACCGGCTGCCGGCCCGGAGGCAACTCATCGATGATGGAGAAATTCAGGTCACCGTATAGCGTGAGTGCTAAGGTGCGGGGGATGGGGGTAGCAGTCATCACCAGGGTATGGGGGTGGACACCCTTGGCCGTGAGTTCCGCCCGTTGCTTGACTCCAAAGCGGTGCTGCTCGTCTACGATGACAAAACCCAAACGGTGAAAGCTCACCGTCTCCTGAAGGAGGGCGTGGGTTCCGATCACCACCTGCAGCTCCCCCACGGCGATAGCCTGCCGGAGTCTCTCCCGCTCTCTCACAGTCGTCCCCCCGCTGAGCAGGCCAACTCGAATCCCCACGGGAGTCAGAAGGGCCTCGGCCTTCAGGCGGTGCTGTTCCGCCAGGATCTCGGTTGGGGCCATGATCGCCCCCTGAAATCCGCTCCCCACCGCGTGAACCATGGCGAGGAGCGCCACAGCGGTCTTCCCGCATCCCACATCCCCTTGCAAGAGGCGAGTCATGGGCCGGGACCGGGCCATGTCGGCCTTGATCTCCTCTAGGACCCGTTCCTGGCCAGCGGTCAGGGAAAATCCGAGGCGCGCCCGTACTGCCTGCTCCAAGCCTGGTGCCCCGACCATGCCTGCCGCCACGCCCGCCTCTGCCGCCTGGCGTCTGCGTGCCACACCGAGACTCAGGAGCAGAAGGTCATCGTAGGCAAGGCGTCTCTTTCCTGCTTCTACGTCCTCCATCCGTTCGGGGAAGTGGATCGCCCGGAGAGCTTCTGGAAGAGCCGTGAGGCCATGACGGTGCCGGATCCCATCAGGGAGAAAGTCCTGAACGACCGGGGCCCACATCTCAACGAGACCCTTCATGAAGCCCCGGAGCCACCGCTGAAAGAGCCCTTCCGCCAGGGGATAGATCGGGACGATACGGCCTGTGTGCGTGTGAATGCCATCCTCCCATTCCTCGTAGTCCGGGTTCACCATCTCGAGCCCCGGACCCCAGCTCACCTTCCCTGACAAGATGATACGTTGACCACGCGGGAACCGCTGCTTGAGGTAGGGTTGATGAAACCATTTGGCGACGAGGGTCCCGGTCCCATCCCCGATAATGACCGAGAGGATCTTGAATCTGCGACGGGTCGGCCTGACGCTCGCGTTCTTGACCTCTCCCACTACCGTCTCTTGGAAGCCTGGCCGTAATTCCCGGATCGGTCGGAGATGCCTTCGATCCTCATGCCGGAGCGGAACCAAGTAGAGGGCATCCGCAACCGTCTGGACTCCAAGACGTGCGAGGCCATGGGCCCTCTTCGGTCCCACCCCCTTGAAGTCTTGAACCGGTATTCCGAGACTCGGGGCAAGCGGCACGGAAGAAATCCCTTGCCTTTTCATGGGACTTTCAGTACCATTTTGCGCGTTTGGAGAGCGGCAATGCCGAATATCGGGAGGAGGCCTGGATGGCCAGGAACAAGCGTCGGTGCGAGATCTGCGGGAAGGGTCCAATGGTAGCCAACCGTATCAGCCACGCCCACAACGTGTCCAAACGGAGACAGCTTCCCAATACTCATCGAGTCCACGCCCTCATCAACAGAGCCCCCCGCTATATCCATGTTTGTACTCGCTGCCTCCGCTCCGGGAAAGTTCAAAAAGCCAGCTAGTACCGTTCCAAATTGCAAGGTCGTAAGCGAGATCCCCTCTCCTCCCTCTTCCATGAACCATGAACTACGAACCGTGAACCCCCTAGAGGGTGCGGACGCGCTCGACTCCCATTACACCCCTGACCCGTCGGATCGCCTGTATGGCTCCCTGAAGCTGATTCAGATCGAGGACCTCCAAGACAAAGGTATTGACCCCTCGTTTCTCCTCGGTGACCCTGATCTCTGCCTGGGCGATATTCGCATTTGTGGAAGAGATGGCCGCGCTGATATCCGCCAAGAGCCCCGGTCGATCCTCCGCGATGATCACCCGGATCTTCACCTGATGCGGGATCTTAACCTGCTCATCCCAGTAGACCCGGATCTGTCGCTCGCGATCGTACCGGAAGGCGACCATGTTCGAGCAGTCCCCGGTATGGATGGTTACCCCCCGTCCCCGGGTGATGAAGCCGATGATTTCGTCTCCCGGGAGAGGGGTGCAGCACTTGGCAAAGTGGACCAGAATGTCGTCCACCCCCTCGATCTGGATCCCCTCCTCAGCCGCCTTGATCCGCGATTTCCGTTCCTTGGTCTCTTCCTCCACGACCGCCTGGGTCTGCTCGGGAGGAAACAGTTTCAGCACTGCTTGACGCGGGGAGATCTTGCCGTAGCCGATGGCCGCGTGCAGCTCCTCTTCGCTCCCGACCCCGCAGTGCTCCAAGACCTGAGTAAAGGTCTCGAGCTTCAGGAGGGAGGGACTGCCTTTCCCCAGCTTTCGCACCTCCCGGTCCAAGAGCTCTTTCCCCAACGCGATGGATCGGACGCGCTCCTCGTTTTTGATCCAGACCTTGATACGACCGCGCGCCCGAGAGGTCTTGACGATCTTGAGCCAGTCCCGACTCGGGTGCTGCGCGGCTCCGGTCAAGATCTCGACGATATCGCCATTGCGGAGTTCATACCGGAGCGGGACAATTCGGCCGTTGACCCGGGAGCCCGTACAACGGAGTCCGATATCGGTATGAATGCTGAAGGCAAAGTCGATGGGGGTGGAGCCCCGGGGCAGGGCCTTCACATCCCCCTTCGGGGTAAAGACATAGACCTCCTCCGGGAAGAGATCGATGCGGACCGTATCGAGAAACTCCCGACTATCTTTCAGGTCCCGTCCCCAGTCGAGCAGCTGGCGCAGCCAGAGAAAGTTCTTTTCCGTCTCATCCAGGGTGGCCTTCCCCTCCTTGTAGGCCCAGTGCACGGCAATGCCCTCCTCCGCCGTCCGGTGCATCTCCTGCGTCCGGATCTGGATCTCGGCCGGCTCCCCCTTCGGGCCGACTACGGTGGTATGGAGGGACTGATACATGTTGGTTTTGGGGACAGCAATGAAGTCCTTGAATCGGCCCGGGATCGGCTTCCAGAGGCTGTGGACCACCCCTAACGCCCCGTAACAATCCTTAATGGTGCCGGTAATCACGCGGACGGCCGTGAGGTCGAAAATCTCATCGAAGGTCTTTCCCTGCTCGCGCATCTTTCGGTGGACTGAGTAGAAGTGTTTGGGGCGACCCATGATCTCACAGGGGATCTCGACCTCGGTCAGTTTTCGCTCCAGGAAGGCGATCACCTCGTTGATTTGGGCCTCTCGCTCCCGTCGCTTCTTGGCGATCTGGATAGCCAATTCTCGATAAGCCTCCGGGTCCAGGTGCCGAAAACTCAAGTCCTCAAGCTCCTGCTTGATCTTGGCCATACCCAGGCGATGAGCCAACGGGGCATAAATATCGAGGGTTTCCTTGGCAATGAGGTGGCGTTTGGCCTCGGGCAGCGGGTCCAGGGTTCGCATGTTGTGGAGGCGGTCAGCCAGTTTGATCATGATTACACGGATATCCTTCGCCATAGCCAGGAGCATCTTCCGAAAGCTCTCGGCCTCGCGATCGTGTCGGGTGGAAAACGTGAGCTTAGACAGTTTGGTTACCCCGTCCACCAGGTCGGCGATCTCGTCCCCGAATCGCGTCCGGATCTCCCCCATGGTGGTCTGGGTATCCTCGATGGCATCGTGGAGGAGGCCTGCGGCGATGGCGCGCACGTCCATTTTGAGCTCCGTCAGGATCGCCGCGACCTCCATGGGGTGTGAGAGATAGGGATCGCCCGAGCGCCGTGCCTGCCCCCGGTGGACCGCAGCAGCGAATTCATGGGCCTTGTGCAGGACAGCGACGTCCGCTTCAGGGTTATACGCCTTGATGGTCTCAACGATCCCTTCAATCCCCATCGTTTCCATTGGTTCCTGTCTTTCTAAATCAATAAGTTACCACACTCCTCCCCCACCCCAAAGCCAATTTCAGGGCCCGAGTACGGCGTCTTTTCCTAGGACCGCGGCGATCGCCCCGCGTTCTATCGCTCCCCTTCTGATGATGCGCAAGGGAAATTGTGTGCAGTCGAGTACCGTCGAGGGAATTGCGCTGCTTGTCTTCCCCCCGTCCACGAGCAGATCGAATTGGTTCCGAAGGCCCTTCTGGACATCCTGAGGCGTCACGGGATTGATGCCCCCACTTTTGTTAGCACTGGTTCCGGTAATGGGACGGTCCAAACCGTTGAGGACCATCTCGATAAGCAGCAGGTTCGGGATGCGGATCCCAACCGTCCCTGTCCCGGCGGTGATCGCTTCCGGTATTTCTGGGGAGGCGTGGAGAATCAGAGTGAGGGGACCGGGCCAGAATTTACGGGCCAATCGGCCGGCCTCCTCGGGGACTTCCCGCGTTACTGCCCCGAGATCTTCGATGCTGGAAATAAAAATGGGAATGGGTTTGTCATGCGGCCGCGCCTTCAGATCTACAAGACATTCTAGGGCCGCTTCGCTGAAGATGTCGGCGGCTAATCCGTAAACGGTGTCCGTAGGGAGGGCTACGAGACCCTCCCCCTTTAGGACATCAACGATTTCCCGAACGACCGTCGGATCGGGATCTTTTGGGTCCACAGGAAGGAGACGCGGCATGTTCATATACCTCCGTGGGCTCCCGTAATCTGGCCACGACTCACGCCACCCCACATTTTAGTTTACCGCCAGCAGCTGTTGCAGATCAAGCGGGGCCGAGGGTCGCATCACCCCCGTACCGGATTCTTTAGGGTGTGTTAGAGCCTTCCCCCCCCAAGCTCGCGGAGTTGTGCCAGGAACTGGCGACAAACCCTGCTGATCTCCCTTGATGCGACAATGGCCGAAATCACCGCAACTCCATCGGCTCCTGCGTCCATGACCCCCGGTACCCGCTCGAGGGTGATCCCCCCGATGGCCAACACCGGTACCTGAATGGCTGCCCTCACCTTTCGGATCCCGTCCAGCCCCACGACCGGGCGGATTCCAGTCTTTGTCCCGGTCGGGAACACAGGACCAAACCCGATGTAGTCGGCCCCCGCCGCTTCCGCTTCCCGAGCCTCTTCAACCGAGTGGGTGGAAATCCCCAGGATCATACCGGGCCTCAAGAGAGGGCGAACCCGGCGCGGCGGCAGATCTTCCTGTCCCAGGTGGACTCCATCCGCCTCCACAGCTAAGGCGAGGTCGAGACGATCGTTCACAATGAAAAGGGCTCCGTATTTCCGGCAAAGGTGCTGAATGGCCGCGGCTTCCTTGTATAGGTAACGGAGATCCCCCCCTTTGTCCCGAAGTTGGATCATCGGGGCTCCGCCCTGAAGGGCCTGCTCCGCCGCCTCTCGATGACGCAGCCCCGAGAGTTTCTCGTCGGTGATTACACATAAACGGTATGGAAAAGCCATCACGTGAAGACAGAAAAGAGCTGTCCATTAATCAAGCGCGGATTCAATCCAGGTGCTGGGAAACCGGGTGGTGATGAAAGCTGGGCGGCTCAGGATCTTGAGGTGGAGGGGGTCGGGATCCTGGATCAATTTTGGCAGGCCTTTCATGTTGCAGGATGCCATTCGTCCGGTTAGGCCCGACCCATGTAGGTTCCTGTCCGGGTGTCGACGCGGACCCGGGTCTCTACATCGATAAACAGAGGAACTTGAATGGTCGCCCCCGTCTCCAGCGTCGCAGGCTTGGAGCCGCCCGAGACGGTATCTCCGCGCACGCCAGGCTCCGTCTCTACCACCGTGAGCTCCACGGCAATAGGCAGATCCACGCCGATGACTTCCTGGTGGTAGAAGAGAATTGTGACTTCCATTTCTTCTTTGAGAAAGGCCCCGGCCTCTCCAAGCTGTTTCTCTGTCACTCCAAACTGCTCGTAGGACTCGACGTCCATGAAGATATGGTCGTCTCCCTGCCGATAGAGAAATTGCGCCCTCCGCTCCTCGAGGGGAGCGGGGGAAAGCTTCTCGTCGGGGCGAAAGGTCCGGTCGACCAGCGCCCCGCTTCGCAGGTTCCGTAGTTTCGTGCGGACCATGGCCCCACCCTTCCCTGGCTTGTGGTGTTGATACTCGACCACCAGGTAGGGCGTGCCGTTAAGCTCAATCTTGCGTCCCGGACGGAGGTCATTCGACAGGATCATGGAATTCAACTCCTGGGGGAAGAGGGGTCTCGATTCTGTTGCTTGACTACATGAATAGCCGCCTCCAAGCCCAGGAGGTAGCTACAGGGCCCAAAGCCGCTGATCTGGCCCACAGTCACCGGGGCCATCAGGGACCGACGCCGGAACGTCTCCCGGGCGTGGACGTTCGAGAGATGTATCTCGATGACAGGAATGCCGACACCGACCACAGCATCCCGAAGACTCACACTCGTGTGGGTGAGGCCCCCGCCGTTGAGCAAAACCACATCGGCCCAGCCGCGTGCTTGATGGAGCCGATCGATCAGCATCCCTTCCTGGTTGGACTGAAAGAATTGAACTTCGACTCCCCGCGTCTCGGCCGCCCGCCGAACCTCCTCCTCCAGCTCGCTGAGAGTCATAGATCCGTAGATCTCGGGTTCTCTCAGGCCGAGGAGATTTAGATTCGGACCATTCAGCACAAGGACTCTCATGAACCCCTCATATCAACACGGAGTGGGACGCGTACATGGATGACAGGGTTTCTCGAACCGCCCTGCGTCGTTCGCGCAACTTCACCCCGTCCCCTCTCCCTTGGCGGTCTTCAGCCTTCGGAAGGCGTGGCGCCAGGCCTCGAGTAGTTCAACCAGTCCGCGCCGTCCGGCCCGCAACCGTCGGAAGGCATCCCGCCAGGCCTCGAGCAGCCCAACTGGCCCGCGCCGACCTCCCTTCAGCCTTTGGAAGGCACCGCGCCAGGCCTCGAGCAACTGGAGTGCCTCCTCCCTGCTTACAGAAGTCGCCGTCTGCCTTCCTGCCCCTTCCTCGAGGTGAGTCAGGACTTCCCGATACTTCTCCGCGAGGTCCTGGCGATCGGGGGCCTCATCCACGAGACGTGCGTATATATCGGCCGCCCGATCGTAGAGGCCCTGGGTCGCATACAGCCCC